>NZ_JBHJUI010000001.1:724277-802383 GCF_042268405.1 Kitasatospora sp. NPDC056184
CAGGTTGTTGAGGGTCTGGCCTTCGCCGTGGCGGTCGCCGAGTTCGCGGCAGATGGCCAGGTCCTCGGCGTAGGCGTCGACGGCCTCCTCGAAGCGTTGGAGCTTCCGTAGGGCGACGCCGAGGTTGTTGAAGGCCTGGCCTTCGCCGTGGCGGTCGCCGAATTCGCGGCAGATGGTCAGTGCCTGGGTGTGGGCGTCGACGGCTTCCTCGAACCGGTGGAGATCCTGGAAGGCGATGCCGAGGTTGTTGAGGGTCTGGCCTTCGCCGTGGCGGTCGCCGAGTTCGCGGCAGATGGCCAGGTCCTCGGCGTAGGCGTCGACGGCCTCCTCGAAGCGGCCGAGAATCTGCACAACGATGCCGAGGTTGTTGAGACTCTGGCCTTCGCCGTGGCGGTCGCCGAGTTCGCGGCAGATGGTCAGTGCCTGGGTGTGGGCGGCGTGAGCCTGGTCAAGCCGGCGGAGATCGCGAAGGGCGAGGCCGAGGTTGTTGAGGGTCTGGCCTTCGCCGTGGCGGTCGCCGAGTTCGCGGAAGATGGCCAGGGCCTGGGTGTGGGCGGTGACGGCCTCCTCGAACCGGCGGAGATCCTGCAGGCCGAGGCCGAGGTTGTCCAGTGCGGCCCCTTCCCGCTGGCGATCACCGAGTTCACGATGAACGGCGACCGCGAGTTCGGCGATCAGAGCCCAGTCGGTGAAGAGCCGACGGCGTCCCAGATAGGCGGCGAGGTCGACGGCGAGATGGGTAGTGACGTCGGCATGGCCGAACGCGTGTGCCACGAGGGCAACGGCGGTCAGATTGGTGTGTTCGCTGTCCAGCCAGGCCAGAGCGTGCAACTGGTCGGCGAAACGAGGGGCAGGGCGACCGGGCAAGGGCGTCAGATGGCTGGACGCAGCCGATGCCGTGTCCCGGTAGAACGAGAACAGCCGGTCCAGGGCAGCCGGCCTACCGTCGTCCTCACCCCGGGCGCGGCCGTGCTCGTCGGCGTGGACGCGGACGAGGTCGTGCATCCGCCACCGCCCCCACTCGGCCGCCGGTTCGACGAGGTGGGCGTCGGCGAGGTCCTGGAGCAGCTCGCCCGCGCGCTCGGCGGTGGTATCGACGAGGTGTGCCACCGCCTCCGTCGAGACGTCCGGCCCCGGGTTCAGCGGCAGCAGCCGGAACAGGCGGGCGTGCTCGGGGTCCAGCAGCCGGTAGGACAGGTCGAACGCCGCGCGCACCGCCCGATCCGGCCGCCGCAGCGCGTCGAGCCGGCCGTGCTCCGTGCCGAGCGAGCGGGCCAGGTCGGCGGCCGGACGGCGCGGCGCCGCCGAGAGGGCCGCGGCGGCGATGCGCAGCGCGAGCGGCAGGCCGGCGCACAGCCGGGCGATCGTCGCGGCCGCCGCCGGATCGTCCGCGATCCGGGTGTCCCCGTGCCGCGCGTGCCGCAGGGCCTCGTCGAGGAGGGCGACGGCCGCCACGGCCCCCAGCGAGTCCAGGTCGTGCAGCCGCGCGTCGAGTCCGTCGAGCGTGTGGCGGGACGTCACCAGCGCCGCCGTGGTGCCGTCCGTCGGCAGCAGCGGCCGGGCCTGCTCCACGCTGGACGCGTTGTCGACCACGACGAGGACCCGCCGTCCGTGCTCCGCGTACGCGGACAGCACGCTGCGGTACAACTGCTGCCGCTCCTCCAGCCCGGCCGGGATGTGCTCGCCGGGGACGCCCAGCGCGTGCAGCAGGCCGTCGAGCGCGCGCTCGGGGGTGAGCCGCCGCTCGGGGTCGTAGCCGGCGACGTCGGTGAACAGCACCCCGCCGGGGAACCAGCCCGGGCGCCGCAGTGCCCGGGCGGCGGTCTGCACGACCAGCTCCGTCTTGCCGATCCCGGCCAGCCCGGACACGGCGCTGACCAGGACCGCCTGCCGTCCGCCGCCGCCCGGAGCCAGGTCGGCGAGCAGGTGTTCGACGTGACGCTCGCGACCGGTGAAGGCCGCCGTCGGGGCGGGCAGCCCGGACAGCGCGGGGACGACCTCGGCGGGCAGCTGGATCCTGATGTCCCGGCCCTGGACGACGGCCTGGAGGAAGACGCCTCCGACGATGTCGTTGGCCACCCGCCCGTTGTCGCTCACCGCGCCGCCGGTGGCGTCCCGTCGTCCTCGGCCCGGCGCGGGGCCGGGGGAGGGCCGGTGGTGATGGTGGTGTTCGAGACGTCCCGGCCCTGGATGACCTGGCCGTAGATGCGGCTGCCGCTGATGCTGTTGCTCACCGAGCTCTCGGCGGCCCGGCCGCCGTCCAGTCCGCGCAGCTCCCTGACCAGCGCGGCGAGTTGCCCGCCGAAGTCGGGATTCCGCTCGGCCGCGTCCTCCAGCGAGTCGGTCAGCCGCCGCCGGGTGCGTGCCGACAGCTCGCCCTGCTCGGCCTCCTCGGCGGCCCGCTCCAGCGCGGGGTCCTGTCCGAGCGCGCCGGCGACCAGCTCGTGCAGCCGGTCCAGGCCCGCGCCCAGCGCCCGGTCCACCTCCGTGTCCGCCCGCCCGGCCGGCAGCCGGGCCGTCCGGACGAGCCACGCGAACACGTATCCGACCGCGATCTCCGCACCGGGAACCACAGCAAACCCCCTGGGACGTCCTGGACTTGACGCTCAGAAGGTACCGGTTTCCGGCCACGCCCACCGCTGTTCGGCGGAACCGGAAACCGGCGGTGGGCGCGGGGCCCGGAGCGTCCGCTCAGCGGATGCCCTCCACCGCGCTCTGGGCGGTGCGGGCCAGGGCCTTGCGGGCCTCCCAGGGGTGGGCCGGGTCGGCCGGCGGGGCGGTGATCGGGGAGCGGTAGGTCAGCTCGGCGGCCAGGCCCCGGACGGCGACGACCCGGGCCAGTGAGGTGAGCAGGCCGTCCTCGCCGATGAAGGCGGGGGCGCTGGTGGGGCGGCCGTCGGCCAGCCGGTAGCGGATCGCGAGCGGCTGGACGACGGCCCCGGACCGGACGGCGGCCTCGAAGAAGGCCGGACGGAAGCGGCCGCTCTCCCGGCCGCACCAGGTGGAACCCTCCGGGAAGACGATCACCGGTTGGCCGGACCGCAGCCCCTCGGCCACCTCGGCGACGGCGGCCGGCAGGGTGCGCAGCCGGTCGCGGTCGACGAAGACGGTGCCGCCCCAGGCGATCACCGGGCCGAGCACCGGCCAGTGGCGCACCTCGGTCTTGGCCAGCGAGCGGCCGGGACTGGCGGCGGCGATCAGCGGGATGTCCAGCCAGGAGACGTGGTTGGCCACCACCAGCACCCCGCCCGGGGCCCCGCCCGGGCCGGGCTCGATCCGCACCGCGACCCCCAGCGAGCCGAGCAGGCCGCGCGCCCAGAACCGGGCGAGCCGGTCGCGCGGCCCGTGCGGCAGGGCCCGGGCCGGCACGAGCAGCGCGAGCCCCACCGTGAGCACCACCAGGAAGGCGGCCAGCCGCAGGACCCGCCGGGGGAGGGCGACGGTGGGCGCCGGCTCGGTCAGGCAGGTCTCCGGTGTGCAGGAGGCCGTCGGCAGCCAGACGCTCATGAGACCTGTTCCGGGGCCGGGGCCGCAGCCGTGCCGACGCCGCCCACGCCGGAGAGGAAGTGCCGCAGGTAGCGCGGGTCGGTGCGCTCCAGCGACAGCAGGACGTACAGGTCGGCGCAGTCGAAGTCCGGGTCGTGCGCGGGCTCGCCGCACACCCAGGCGCCGAGCCGCAGGTAGCCGCGGAGCAGGGCGGGCAGCGGCGCCTTCGCGGCCCGCTCCACCCCGGTGGCGTCCCACGGGCGGTGCGGGGTGACCCGGTACTGCTCGGGGGCGAGGTGCTTGGCGGCGACGGTGTCCCGGACCCGGGCGGCGGTGGCGCCGCCGTCGGCCAGCGGGATCGAGCAGCAGCCGCCCACCCAGGTGTTGCCGGTGTCGGCGAGGTAGCGGGCGATGCCGCCCCACATCAGGTTGATGACGGCGCCGTTGCCGCGGTGCTCGGCGGCGATGCAGGAGCGGCCGAGTTCGACCAGCCCGTCGCGCAGCGGGGCGAGGGCGGTGAGGTCGAACTCGCCGTCGGAGTAGAGCCGGCCGGCCCGGCGGGCGGCCTCGGGGCGCAGCAGGCGGTAGGTGCCGACGACCGCGCCGTCCTCGCCCTCGCGGACGAGCAGGTGGTCGCAGAACTCGTCGAAGGGGTCCGCGTCCAGGCCGGGGACGGTGCTGTGCAGGGTGGCGCCGAGTTCGTCGGCGAAGACCTGGTGGCGCAGCCGCTGGGCGGCGCGGACGTCGGCCTCGTCGCGGGCCAGCGCGACGGTGTAGACGGCCGAGGCGGAGCCGGACGCGCTGTCCTGGCGGGCGGCGGGCACCGCGGTGGTGTCCCGGCCGGGGGCGACTGCGGGCGGAGTGTACGTGGGGACGGTGGTCATGGCGGACCCTCCAGGGCAGCACGGACGACGGCGGCGGCCACGGGGATTGCCGTGGCACCGGCCCGGCCAGGCCCGTACGGTCGACGGGTCTGCGAACCGGCACCCGTATGTCTCTCCAAACCGGCTGGCATCCACGTTGCCGTTCGGCGGAGCGCAGATGTGCACCTGCTGAATGCGGCCACCCGACGTGTGCGGGACACCTGTTGGGCACCGGGGCGCCGCCCTATCCTCCGCTGCATGGGGTGGATTCCGGGGGCGGGACTCTGGCGCACGTTCGCCAGGGACATGGCAGGGGTCATGGTGTGCCAGGCGGCGGCGACGGCCGGGCTCGCCGTGGTGTACCTGCTGGCGAGGGCGGTCGGACTGGCGCCGTCGCCCTGGTGGTGCCTGGTGGTGGCGATGGCGCTCGCCCTGCACCTGGTCGGCGAGCGCTGTTGGGAGGACGACCGGCGCCCGCGGACGGCGCTGGTGGCGCTCGCCGTGGCGCTGCTGGTCGCGGCGGCGCCCTACCTGCTGATCGGCGTGGCGGCCGGCTGGTCCGAGGCGCAGGCGGCGGACACCTACGCCTCGGGCGCGATGGCGGGCGGGCTGCTGCTCGCCGGGTACGTGGTGCGCGGCGTCCACGCGCTGCGCAGCGGCGCCCACCCGCCCCGCCCCGCCGCCGGCCCGGCACCCGCCCGGGGCGCGGGCGGGTAGCGGGCCGGCGGCGGCGGGGCAGGTGGGCGGGCGGCGGGCCCGGGGCGGGGCCTTCGGGTCAGTACGCCCGCCAGCCCTGCCCCTCGATCCCGCCCGGGACGGCCTCGGCCGGGCCGTAGGGCTCGCGGGTGAACACGAAGGAGCCGATGTCCAGGTGGCTCACCGAGCCGTCGGCGGCCCGCACCACCCGCAGGGTCTCGCCCGCGTAGTAGTCGTCCAGACCGGTCCAGGTGCCGTCGTCCTCGGCGCGGAACCGCGAGGCGCGGCCGCCGCTGCCGAGCAGCGAGAGCTCCAGCGCCCGCCCGGCCGCCAGCCGCAGGGTGTGCGGGGAGGCGCCCCAGTACCAGGGGCCGGTGAGGGCGAGGAGCTGCTCGTCGACCTCGGGCAGCGGGCGCCACGGCTCGGGGAACCGGGGCTCGTGCCGCGCGGTGATCGCGATCAGTTCGACGGCGACCTGCCCGGTGCGGGCGCCATGGGTGGCGTTGGCGAAGGCGATCGCGGCCAGGCCGTCGGTCTCGCTGATCCAGAGGCCGGCGGTGAAGCCGGGCATCGAGCCGCCGTGCCCGAACAGGGTGCGGCCCTCGTGCCGGATCAGCTGGAGGCCCAGGCCGTAGGTCTCGGTCCAGTCGTCGGTGTCCGGGGCGACGGCGGGGCGGCGCATCTCGGCCAGGGTGTCGGCGGACAGCACCTTCTCGTGGCCGCCGGCCAGGAAGGCGGCCCACCGGGCGAGGTCGGCGGCGGTGGACCAGAGCTGGCCGGCCGGGGCCATCAGGCCGGTGTCGGTGAGCGGCTCGGGCAGCATGACGTCGGCCCAGGGGTGGACGGCGAAGCCGCCGGCGTGCGGGTGCTCGGGGAGCAGGGTGGTGCGGTCCATGCCGAGGGGTTCGAGGACCTCGCGGCGCAGCACCTCGCCCCAGGGCTCGCCGCGCAGCCGCTCGACCAGCGCGCCGAGCAGCGCGTAGGTGGGGTTGGAGTAGTGGTGCAGCCGCCCGGCGGGGTGGCGGCGCGGCCGCTCCTCCTCCAGGAGATCGGCGAGGGCGGGGCGCAGCGCGCCGTCGGTCCGCTCCCACCACGGGCCCGGGGTCTCGGAGGCGAGGCCGGCCGAGTGCGAGAGCAGCTGGGCGACGGTGGCGCCGTCGGCGGGGGTGCCGGGCAGGTGGCGCTCGACCGGGTCGGCGAGGTCGAGCAGGCCCTCGTCGCGCAGCCGCAGGACGAGGACGGCGGCGAAGGTCTTGGTGATCGAGCCGATCCGGTACTGCACGTCGACGGTGGGTGCGTGGTCGTCGACCATGCTGCGGGCGCCGCTCCAGACCAACCGCCCGTCCCGGACCACGGCGGCGACCATCGAGGGGGTGCGGCCCTCGGACTGGGCGACGGCCAGGCGGTGCAACAGCGCGCGTCGGGTGGTGGGAAGCAGTTCGTCGGACAGGTCGGTCATCTGATCCTCTGACGTGGTGCGGGAGGGGTCGGTGCGCGGTGCCGGGGTACGGCCGCACCAACCTAGTTCGTCACCGTCAGGCCTTTCCACCCATTTTCTCCCGATCCCGCGCCCCAACCGACACTCCCTCATCGTCCGTCCGGCGGACGCGACTTGACATGAGCAATTGGTCCAGTCCATTTTGGGGCCCTCCCCGCACCTCCACCCCCCACATCCCCCACTGGAGGTCAACGGTGCACAAGCGCACCCGACTGCCCGCCGCCGGCGCCGCCGCGCTGCTCGCGGCCGCCGCGGCGTTCACCGCGCCCACCGCCGCCCACGCGGCCGACCAGCTCACCAACGGCGGCTTCGAGACCGGCGGCCTGGCCGGCTGGACCTGCTCCGGCGGCCTCGGCTCGGTCGTCACCGCCCCCGTGCACGGCGGCGGCAAGGCGCTTGCCGGCGCGGCCACCGCGAGCGACACCGCCAAGTGCGTGCAGACCGTCGCGGTCAAGCCCAGCACCACCTACACGCTCTCCGGCTGGGTCCGGGGCAGCTACGTCTACCTCGGCGTCACCGGCGGCGGGTCCGCCTGGACCTCCGCCGCCGACTACAGCAAGCTCAGCGTCTCCTTCACCACCGGCGCCACCCAGACCAGCGCCGAGGTGTACGTCAACGGCTGGTACGGCCAGGGCACCTACTACGCCGACGACATCGTCTTCGACGGCCCCGGCGGCGGCACCACCCCGCCGGTCGACACCCAGGCCCCGACCGTGCCCGGCAACCCGCGCGCCACCGGCAAGTCGGCGACCAGCGTCACCCTGGCCTGGGACGCCGCCACTGACAACGTCGGCGTCACCGGCTACGACGTCTACCAGGGCGGCACCAAGGTCGCGACCGCCACCGGCACCGGCGCCACCGTCACCGGCCTGAGCGCCTCCACCGCCTACAGCTTCACCGTCCGGGCCCGCGACGCGGCCGGGAACACCTCCGCCGCCTCCACCGCCGTGTCCGTGACGACCGACACCGGCGGCGGCCCCACCCCGAGCGGCTTCAAGCAGGCCGCGCCCTACCTCTACAACGGCTGGGGCAACCCGCCGTCCCCCACCACCGTCATGAACGCCACCGGCATCAAGTGGTTCACCCTGGCGTTCGTCCTGGCCCAGAACGGCTGCAACCCGACCTGGGACAGCCAGCGGCCGCTGCTGAACGGCGTCGACCAGGCCACCATCAACGCGGTGCGCGCGGCCGGCGGCGACGTGGTCCCGTCGATCGGCGGCTGGAGCGGCAACAAGCTCGGCCCCAACTGCGCCACCACCGCGGACCTCGCCGCCGCCTACCAGAAGGTGATCGATGCCTACGGCCTCAAGGCGATCGACGTCGACATCGAGAACACCGACGAGTTCGAGAACACCGCCGTCCAGGACCGGATCCTCGGCGCGCTCAAGATCGTCAAGCAGAACAACCCCGGTCTGCGCACCATCCTGACCTTCGGCACCGCCACCACCGGCCCGACCTACTACGGCAACCGGCTGATCGAGCAGGCCAAGGCGCTCGGCGCGGACATCGACGTCTTCACCATCATGCCGTTCGACTTCGGCAACGCCTCCACGGACATGTACGCCGCCACCGTCAGCGCCACCGAGGGCCTGAAGACCAAGCTGAAGTCCGTCTTCGGCTGGGACGACGCCACCGCCTACGCGCACATCGGCATCTCCGGCATGAACGGCCTCAGCGACAACAACGAGGTCACCAGCGTCCAGAACTGGACCGCGATCCGCGACTGGGCCAACAGCCACCACCTGGCCCGGCTCGCCTTCTGGTCGGTCAACCGCGACCGGGGCTGCCCGGGCAGCGGCCAGCAGGAGACCTGCTCCGGCATCGCCCAGAACGACTGGCAGTTCACCTCCATCACGGCCGGCTTCACCGGCTGACACCCCGGCAGGACCGCGGCCCGGCCCCTCGGCGGAGGGGCCGGGCCGCGCCGTCGGTGCCGTACGGGCGGGTGACCCCGGCGGCGTGGCACCGCGCAGGGTCCCCGCCCGGCTCCTAGGGTCCGTCTTCGAACCCCCGTCGTCCGCTCGAAGGGCGGGCCGTGCGGCGTCTGGGTGCGTGCATCGCAAGGCGGAGGAGGGAGCCACTGCGGAGCATTGGCGACCGACGACAACGCGGCGAGGTGCGTGCCCAGACGCCGCACGGCAGGCGGGGGTTCGAAGACGGACCCTGAGTCCGTCTGACCGTCGACCACCCTACGGAGCGTCATGCCCTCCCTTCCCGAGCCGCGTCGGCCCGAGCCGCCCGCCGGCGTCAAGGCCGGCCGGGTGCTCCGCAACCCCAAGGTCTGGGCGGTCCCGACCGTGCTGGTCGGCCTGCTCAGCCTGCTGATGTCGCTGCTCTACCTCGGCGGCATCCTCGACCCCCGCGGCGACCTGCACCACCTGCCGATCGCGCTGGTGAACACCGACCGCGGCGCCGAGGTCGGCGGGCAGCGGCAGAACCTCGGCGAGCAGCTCGTCACCGGCATCGCCACCGCCCCCGGCCAGGGGGACGCCGTCTCCTGGCGACAGCTCGACGAGGCCGTCGCGCGGGAGCAACTGGCCTCCGGCAAGCTCTACGGGGCGCTCCAGGTGCCGCCCGACTTCACCGCCACGGTCGCCGCCCTCGGCGGCGCGAGCGCCAAGCCCGCACGCCCCACCGTGATCCAGTACACCAACCCGGGCGTCGGCAGTCTCGGCTCCTCGCTCGCCGCCCAGATCGGCCAGCAGGCCGTCCACCAGGCCTCGCTGGCCCTCGGCGGCCGGCTCGCCGCCCTGCCGCAGGCCCAGGGACTGGACGACGCGGCCCGGCTGCTGATCGCCGACCCGGTCGCCGTCAGCACCACCGTCGGCCACCCGATCGGCAACCGGAGCGGCCTCGGGCTCTCCGCCTTCTACTACACCCTGCTGCTCGTCCTGGCCGGCTTCTTCGGCGCCAACATCATCGGCAACGGCGTCGACGTCGCGCTCGGCTACGCCGACAACGAGGTCGGCCCCTGGCGCGCCCGCCACCCGGTGGTGCCGATCAGCCGCACCAGCACCCTCGCCGTCAAGTGCGTGATGTCGGTGGGCCTGTCGCTGCTCACCTCCTCGCTGATCATGCTGGCCGGGGCGGTGATCCTGGACATGGACGCCGCGCACCTGCCGCTGCTGTGGATCTTCTCGGTCTGCGCCAGCAGCGCGGTCGGCCTCGGCGTCCAGGCGATCAACGCGGCCTTCGGCGGCCTCGGCCTGCTGGTCAGCATGTTCGTGTTCATCGTGCTCGGCCTGCCGTCCTCCGGAGCGACCGTGCCGCTGGACGCCCTGCCGTCGTTCTACCGGTTCCTCGCGCTGTTCGAACCGATGCGCCAGCTGACCGACGGGGTCCGCGCCATCCTCTTCTTCGACGCGCAGGCCGACGCCGGCCTCGCCCGGGCCTGGACGTGGATCGCCATCGGCACCGTCGCGGCCCTGCTCTTCGGCTTCGCGATGACCCGCTACTACGACCGCAAGGGCCTGCACCGCACCGTGCCCGAACTCGCCTGAGCCCGGGCACGGAAAGCGGAACGCGGAAATCGGAACGCGGAAAGCGCGAAGGCGCGAAGGCGGGAGGCCGACGCCGGACGGCGGGTCAGCCCGCTGGCAGCGGCGGCAGCTCCGGCCGCCACAGCCAGGCCTCGAACAGGTCGTCCAGCGGCGCCCGCGCGTACCGGGCGACGTGCGCGCGGAAGTCCGCCGTGGTCACCACCCCGTGCCGGTGGAACGAGGCCCAGTCCTTGAGCATCCGGAAGAACGCGGTGTCCCCGAGCGCCAGCCGCAGCGCGTGCACCACCAGACCGCCGCGCTGGTACAACCGGTCGTCGAACATCAGCTTGCGGCCCGGGTCGGCCAGCCGCAGGTCCTGCGGGTGCCCGGCCAGCAGCCGGTGCGCGTACGCGGCCCGGGCACCCGCGGTCGGCCCGCCGGAGCGCTCCGACCAGAGCCACTCCGCGTACTTCGCCAGCCCCTCGTTGAGCCAGATGTGGCTCCAGTCGCCGATCGACACGCTGTTGCCGAACCACTGGTGCGCCAGCTCGTGGGCCACCAGCCGCTCGCGCTCCCAGCCGCCGCCCAGGTGGTTGGTGCCGAAGGTCGCCACCCCCTGCGCCTCCACCGGGACGTCCAGCTCCTCGTCGGCGACCACCACCGTGTACTCGCCGAACGGGTACGGGCCGAACACCTCCCCGAAGTAGGCCATCATCTTCGGCTGCCGCCCGAAGTCCGCGGCGAACGCGCCGGCCAGCCGCTCCGGCACGTACCCGGTCTGCGGCACCTGCGGGTGCTCGGCCAGTACCACCGGCCGGTACTGCCCGATCGAGACCGTCACCAGGTACGTCGAGGTCGGCGCGGACTGCTCGTACACCCAGGTGGTGCTGGACGAGCCGGTCGTCCGGGTGAGCAGCCGGCCGCCCACCACCACCGTGTACGGGGACGGCGTGGTGACCGCGATCTGGTACGTCGCCTTGTCCGCCGGTCGGTCGTTGCACGGGAACCAGGACGGAGCCCCGACCGGCTGGCTGGCCACCAGCGCGCCGTCGGTCAGCTCCTCCCAGCCCAGGCCGCCCCACGGGCTGCGCACCGGCCGGGGGTTGCCGGTGTAGTGCACGTCGACGGTGAACACCGCGCCCGCCGCCAGCGCCTTCGGCGGGCGGATCCGCAGCTTGCCCGCCCGGTGGGTGTAGCGGGCGGCCTTGCCGTCCACCAGCACCCGGCCGATCCGGAACTCGGCGAGGTCCAGCGCGAACTCGGTCAGCGCGCTCACGGCGACCGCGCTCAGCCGGGCCGTGCCGCCCAGCCGGTTGGGGCCGGGCCGGTAGTCCAGCGCCAGCTCGTACCGGTGGACCCGGTAGCGCGGATCACCGTTGGCCGGGAAGTAGGGGTCCGGCGGGGAGACGGGCTGCGGGGGCTGCGGGGACTGCGCCGGGCGGGGGTTCACCGGGTCGTACGCTCCTGGAAACACGGGACTGGGCAGGGACTGGGCAGGGACGGGGGACGCCCGGGGGCCGGACGGGGCGAACCCCGGCCGGCCCCCGGGGGACGGCGGTCAGGAGGTGGTCTGCCACACCTCGATCGGGTTGCCGAGCCACCGGCTGTCGGCGGGCACGGACTCGGCGCGCATCACCAGCGAGGCCGGGCCCAGCGTGCTGCGCGCGCCCACCGTACTGCCGGGCAGCACGATGCCGCCGGGCCCCAGGGTGGCGCCCTCGCGGAGGACGACAGTATCCATCCGCATGATCCGGTCGTGGAAGAGGTGGGTCTGCACCACGCAGCCGCGGTTGACCGACACCCCGTCCCCGAGCGTCACCAGGTCCGCCTCCGGCAGCCAGTAGCTCTCGCACCACACGCCGTGCCCGACCTTCGCGCCGAGCGCCCGCAGCCACACGTTCAGCACCGGCGTGCCGGGCACCGCGCCCACCAGCCACGGCACCGCCAGCACCTCCACGAAGGTGTCCGCCAGCTCGTTGCGCCACACGAAGCCGCTCCACAGCGGGTGCTCCACCGCCCGGAACCGGCCGACCAGCAGCCACTTCGCCGCCACCGCCACCGCGCACGCGGCCGTGCCCGCCACCAGCAGCACCGCGCCGGACAGCAGCGCCGCCGCGAGCGGGGACCACGCGGTCGACAGCCAGGACAGCGCCGCCAGGGTCAGCGCGCCCAGCGCCCCCGAGGCCAGCACCGGCAGCAGCCGGGCCACCTCGACCAGCCCGCGCGCCCACAGCAGCCGCGCCGGCGGCTCGTAGGTCAGGCTCTGGTCCGCCCGGTCGGCCGAGCGCGGCAGCCGCACCGGCGGCATGCCCAGGTAGGAGCCGCCCTTCTTCGCCTTCTCCGGCGTCGCGGACAGCACGCCCACCAGGCCGCGCTTGGGCACCGAACGGCCCGGCGCGGTCATCCCCGAGTTGCCGAGGAACGCCCGCTCGCCGACCTTCGCCTCGCCCAGGCGCACCCAGCCGCCGCCCAGCTCGTACGGCGCCATCAGGGTGTCGTCGGCGAGGAACGCGCCGTCGCCGACCGTGGTCAGGCTCGGCAGCGCCAGGACCGTGGACACCTCGGCGTGCTTGCCGACCCGCATGCCCAGCGCCCGCAGCCACAGCGGGGTCACCAGACCCGCGTACAGCGGGAAGAGGATCTCCCTGGCCTGGTCCATCAGCTGCATCACCGTCCAGGCCTGCCAGCCGACCCGGCCGTGCAGCGGGTGCACCCCCGGCTCCAGCCCGATCGACAGCAGCCGCACCGCCGCGACCAGCTGCGCGGCGTACACCACCCCGAACGCCAGGGTGGCCGGCAGCAGGCCGAGCAGGGCGCCGCCGAGCGCGCCGCCCAGGCCGTCCGCCGGGTCGACGAACGGGGCGAGCACCGCCAGACCGGCCACCGCCGGCAGCAGCGGCAGCAGGCTCAGCGCCGTACCGCTCAGCCCGTACAGCCCGGACCAGCGGGCCCGGCGCACCGGGCGCTCCTTGGGCCAGCTCCGCTCGGCGCGGCCCAGCTTGACGGCGGGCGCGCCGCCCCAGCGCTGGCCGGTCGGGACGTGCCCGATGACGCTGGAGCCGGCCACCACCTGGGCCCGCTTGCCGACCCGGGCGCCCGGCAGCAGGGTCGAGCGGGTGCCGACCACGGCGCCCGAACCGACCTTGAGCTGTCCGACCTCCAGTCGGTCGCCGTCCAGCCAGTAGCCGTTGAGGTCCACCTCGGCCTCCACTGCGCAGCCCCGGCCCAGCTTGAGCATGCCGGTCACCGGCGGCAGCGAGTGCAGGTCCACCTCCTCGCCGACCTTGGCGCCGAGCGCCCGGGCGTAGCGCACCAGCCAGGAGCCGGACAGCGAGGTCGCGCCGCTCACCTCCGCCAGCCGCTCGGCGGTCCACAGCCGCAGGTGGACGCCGCCGCCGCGCGGGTAGCTTCCCGGCCGCAGGCCGCGCAGCAGCAGTCGGGCGCCGCCGGCCGCGATCGCCAGGCGGCCCGCCGGGGTGAACAGCGCCGCCGCGCCCGCGCCGACCGCCCACCAGGAGGCGGTGGGCGCCCAGGCGAAGCCGTCCAGGTGGGACAGCAGGTTGCCGAGCGCCAGCAGGGCCACCGTCCAGCGCAGGCCGACCACGGTGAACAGCGGGACCAGCAGGAGCAGCTGCAGGAGCTTGGCGCGGGTCGGCACCGGCTCGACCGTCCGGGCCTCGCCGGTGCTGACCGCCGTGCCCTCCAGGTGGCGGGCGAGCTTGCGCAGCGTCGGCTGCTGGTAGATGTCCAGCACCGCCGCGTTCGGGTAGCGGGTGCGCAGCAGGGTGGTCAGCCGGGCGGCGGCCAGGCTGCCGCCGCCGATCGCGAAGAAGTCCTCCCGGGGGCCGCTCACCGGCACCCCGAGGATCTCCGTCCACTGCTCGGCCAGCCAGGCCTCGGTGCCGTACAGCTGCTCGGTCGGGCCGGCGGCCTCCAGGTCGGGCAGCGGCCAGGGCAGCGCGTTGCGGTCCACCTTGCCGGAGGTGCGGGTGGGCAGGGTGTCGACCGGGGCGAGCAGCGGGACGAGCGCGGCCGGCAGCTCGGCGCGCAGCCGCGCCACCGCCTGCTCGCGGTCGAAGCCCTCGCCGGTCACCAGGTAGCCGACCAGCAGCTGGTTGCCGCCGCGCGCGGTGCGCACGGCCGCGGCCGCGCCGGCCACGCCGGGCAGCGCCTGCAGTGCCGCGTCCACCTCGCCGAGCTCGATCCGCCGGCCGCCGAGCTTGATCTGCTCGTCGGCGCGGCCCAGGAAGAGCAGGCCCTCGGGGTCGGCCTGGACGAGGTCGCCGCTGCGGTAGGCGCGCTCCCAGCCCATCGAGGGCAGCGGCGCGTACTTCTCGGCGTCCTTCTCCGGGTCCAGGTAGCGGGCCAGGCCGACGCCGCCGATCACCAGCTGACCGGTGCCGCCGGGCGCGACCGGCTCGCCGGCCTCGTCGACGACGACGAGGTCCCAGCCGTCCAGGGGCAGGCCGATCCGCACCGGGCCCTCGCCGGTCAGCAGCGCCCCGCAGGCGACCACGGTGGCCTCGGTGGGGCCGTAGGTGTTCCACACCTCGCGGCCCTCGGTGACCACCCGCTGGACCAGCTCGGGCGGGCAGGCCTCGCCGCCGAAGATCAGCAGCCGGACCTCGTTCAGCGCCTCGGCCGGCCAGAGCGCGGCCAGCGTCGGCACGGTGGAGACCACGGTGATCTCCTGCTCGGCCAGCCAGGGGCCGAGGTCGGCGCCGGAGCGCACCTGGGAGCGGGGGACAGGCACCAGGCAGGCGCCGTGCCGCCAGGCCAGCCACATCTCCTCGCAGGAGGCGTCGAAGGCGACGGACAGGCCGGCCATCACCCGGTCGCCGGGGCCGATCGGCTCGTCCTGGAGGAAGAGCGCGGCCTCGGCGTCGACGAACGCGGCGGCGTTGCGGTGGGTGACGGCGACGCCCTTGGGGCGGCCGGTCGAGCCGGAGGTGAAGATGATCCAGGCGTCGTCCGCCGGAGTGGGGCGTTGGGCGGCGGGCGTCTGGTCGGCGAGCGGTTCGCGGGCCGGCCCGACGGGCGTGAGCGCGCGCTCGGCGCCGAGGACGGCGGCGACGGCGGCCTCCTCGAAGACCAGCTGGGCGCGCTCGTCCGGGTCCTCGAAGTCCACCGGGACGTAGGCGGCGCCGGCGGCGAGCACCGCGAGCACGGAGACGTAGAGGTCGTTGGTGCCGGAGGGCACGCGGACGCCGACCCGGTCGCCGCGGCCGATGCCGGCGGCGGCGAGGCGGCGGCGCAGCTGGTCGACCTCGGCGGCCAGCGCCCGGTAGCTGAGCACGGTGCGACCGTCGTCGAGGGCGGGCTCGGCGGGGTGCTGCCGGGCGGTCGCGTCGAGGACGTCGACCAGGGTGCGGGCGGCGGCGGCCGGGCGGCCCGGGTAGCGGGCCTGCTTCTCGGCCCGCTCGGCGTGCGCGGAGCGCTGCTCGGCCGGCGTCTCGGCCCGGGCGGCCTGCTCGGTGCCGGGGGCCTGCGCGGTGGCGGCGTCCGGGCCCGGTTCCCGGCTGGGTGCGGCTGTCATGGCTGCCCTGTGCTCCTTGTCCTCGCCCCGTCCCGATCGATGTCCGACCCTTGGGGGCGGTGGGAGCACTCGCCTGTCCGGGCGACCCCACTCCGGGGCCGGAGCGGACAACCCAACCGATGGTAGCCCGGGGTGGTGAACGGCGACATGGCGGGCGCTCGGCCCAACTTGCCTTGAATTGGCCAAATCTGATGGAACGTCAGCTCATAACTGAGGCCCTGCGGATCGGATGTGACGAACCATCAGTCATTTTGACGGACCGTCAGGTCGATTTTCCGACCGTGACCCATGCCACACCGGATGCTGCTCCGTCGGGGTGACGGGCCCGCCGCACGGGGGTGCGGCGGGCCCTCCGGGGTGGGGCGGGGATCAGTGGAAGGGGTGGCGGAACTGCTCGACGTGCTCCTGGAGGAAGGCCTCCAGGGTGCGCGGGGGCCGTCCGGTCAGCCGGGTGGCCGCGTCGTCAGGGGCCTCCGGGCGCTCGACGGCGAGCTGCTGGATCTCGACCACGTGGGCGGCCAGCCAGTCCGGCATCCCGCCCCGGGTGACCAGGTGGGCGTGCAGTTCCCGGGGCGGCAGGTCGACGTACTGCACCGGCCGTCCCAGCAGCGTGCTCAGCAGCCCGGCCAGCTCGGAGTGGCTGTAGGCCCGGCCGCCGGTCAGCGCGATGCTGCCGCCCGCGTCCCCCGGGCGGATCAGCGCCGCGGCCGCGACGTCGCCGATGTCCCGGCAGTCGACGTAGTTGCACCGGGCCGTGCCCATCGCGCCGTGGATCAGCCCGGCCGCCGCGATGCCGGGCGCGAGCAGCAGCAGCTTCTGCATGAACGCGTACGGGCGCAGCACGGTGGTGGGGATGCCGGAGGCGCGCAGCCGCTCCTCGATGACGTGGTGGCCCCGCGAGACCGCCACCGGGGAATCCGGCTCGGCGGCCGGCGCGGAGACCTTGACGATGTGCTCCACACCCTCGATCACGGCGAGGTCGACGGTGCGCAGCTCGTACTCGACCTGGCGGGGGCCATTCTCCATGGTGAGGAAGAGCTGCCGGGTGTCGCGGAGGGCGGCGCGCATCGTGTCCGGGTCGGCGGCGTCGGCGGCCACCGCCTGCACCAGCGGGCGGGCGGTCGCGTCGAGGTCGGCCAGCAGGCGCTCGGGGTCCCGGCTGAGCGCGCGGACGGGGATGCCGAGCGCGGTCAGGCTGCGCAGGGTTGCGCCGCCGGTGGCGCCGGACGCGCCCATGATGGTGATCATGCGGGGTTCTCTCCTCGGTCGGTGGATCTGGTGGGTCTGGTGGGTCGGTGGATCGGGTGGGTCAGTGCGCCCGGTGCGGGCGGGGGAGGGAGGCGCGCCAGCGCCAGGTGGTCATGGTCGCCGCGATCAGGGAGGACAGCGGGAGGTCGAGGCGGAGCCGGCCCGGCCACGGGCTGTCGGCGAGCGCCGGGATCCGGGGCAGCCACTGCGCGCCCGCCCAGCCGATGGCGAGGGCGACGGCTGCGGCGCCGAGGCCGAACGCGATCGCGAGCAGCGGGGCCGGTCCGCGGGTGGCCCAGGACCCGGCCCGACGGCGCCGGTGCCGCAGGCCGACCAGGGTGGCGACCAGCGCGGAGGTGCCGGCGATGGTGGTGACGGCGGCGATCTTGAGCTCCGACTGGCCGGTCGCGAAGCCGCCGATCCCGGCCATGACGGCGGGCGCGGCGTAGGCGACCAGGACCTCGCGCCAGAGCACGAAGCGGGGCGGGGCGGCGGTGGCGGGAGCGGCGGGCCGCCGCTCGGTGGTGGGTGTGGCGCCGGGCATGGATGGCTCCAAAGTGCTTAGGTCGCTAACTATAAGTGATCAGGTGGCTAACTATGTGGGCGTGGAGGGTCCCGGTGGAGGCCGTGGCGGCCTTCGGGGGAGCGGTACGGGTGCGGGTCGGCCGGTCGTCGACCGGTTGTCGATCCGTCGGCAGTCGATCGGTGGTCAGTCGTCGGTCAGGGCGGACATGCCCGCGACCAGTCGGGCCAGCAGGTCGAGGAACACCGTGCGCTCCTCGACCGAGAGGCCGCCGACCATCGCCTGCATCCGCTCGAAGTGCTCCGGCGCCATCTCGCGCAGCCGCAGGGCGCCGCGCGCGGTCAGCACCACGACATTGCCCCGCCCGTCCTCGGCGGACGGGCGCCGGGCGACCAGGCCGTCCCGCTCCAGTCCGTCGACCAGGCCGGTCACGGTCGCGCGGGACACCCCGAGCGCGGACGCCAGCTGCGAGGGCGGCTTCTCGCCGCCGTGGTCCTCCAGCTCGGCCAGCAGCCGGTAGCGGCCCGTGGACAGCCCGAAGCGCGCGAAGTGCGCCTCGCCGGCCTGGCCGAGCCGGGAGCCGGCGGCCATCAGCCGCGCCGCGACCAGGACCGCCTGGGGGTCGGCCGTCAGGCCGTACCGGGAGAGCTGCCGGCGGGCCTGGTCGAGCGTGGGTGCGCCGTTGCCGGCCTCGTGCTGCTGTGCCATGGAAGTAATATGGCGGCTAATCAGATGCCGGGTCAAGTCGGGTCGGCGCTGCTCCGTTCCGCTCGGCCCCGCCCTGCCCTGTCCGCCCAGGTGCGCGCCGGGCGTTGAGGGCCGCGACGGCGAGCGGGTGGGTGGGCTGGTGCCCCAGCCGTCCGGCCCGGCGGGCGTCGCGGGTCACCCGCAGGCTGCGCGGCCGACGCTCGGCGTCGTGGCGTCGGCCCGGACGAGGTCCGGCGGTTGGTCGCGGCGGCGCTGCGCCCGGCCGATTCTCCCGGGGAAAGCCCGGAGCGCTGAAGCGGAACGGGAATGCGACACCATAATGTCGGACTAATTCATCCATGATCCATCGCCTCGGGCCGCCGTGCTAGCGTCCGGCCACCGGCTGATCGCCGTCGAGGAAGTGGGTCGATCGATGAATCGTGCATTCTCCCGCCGGGGATTCCTCGGCGGCACCGGAATGGCCGCCGCCGGAATGACCGCGGCCGGTATTTCCGCCGGGGGTATTTCCGCCGCTGTGCAGGCCGAGGCGGAGCCGGTCGAACGGTCCGAGGGGGTGACCGTCCTCCCCTCGGACCCCCGCTACGAGACGCTCAGCCAGGGCTTCAACCAGCGCTGGCGGAGCCGGCCGGCGTACATCCGGCTGGTGGGCGGCGAGGCCGACGCGGTCACCGCGCTGCGCTCGGCGCTGGACCGCGGGCTGCGGCCGACGGTCCGCGGCGGCGGCCACTGCTACGAGGGCTTCGTCGACAACGACCAGGGGGCCATCCTCGACCTCAGCACCCTGCGCGGCGTCCGGGCCGCGACCGACAAGTTCGGCGCCCCGACCTACGGCGTCGAGGGCGGTGCCACCAACTGGGACATGTACACCGGCCTGTTCCGCCGGTACGGGGTGACGCTGCCGGCCGGCTCCTGCTACTCGGTCGGCGCCGGCGGCCACATCTGCGGCGGCGGGTACGGACTGCTCTCCCGGCGGCACGGGCTGACCGTCGACCACCTGGTCCAGGTCGACGTGGCCACCGTCCGCGGCGGCACCGTGGAGGTGACCAGGGCGAACCGCGCGGATCCCGAGGGCTCGCCCGAGCGCGAGTTGTTCTGGGCCCACACCGGGGGAGGCGGCGGCAACTTCGGCGTCGTGCTGCGCTACCACTTCGCCCACGCCCTGCCGAAGCCGCCGCCCCGGGTCTGGCTCAGCAGCGTCGCCTGGAAGTGGACCGACCTGCTCAGGAACCCCGAGGACTTCCGCACCCTGCTCACCAACTTCGGCGCCTTCTTCGCCGCCCGCAGCGGACCGTCGGAGTCGGTCTACCAGGGGCTGTTCTCGATCCTCCACCTCACCCACCACTCGAACGGGAACGTCGTCCTGTTCAGCCAGTGGGACGAGCCGGACCCGGCGCCGCTGGACGCGTTCCTCGCCGAGATCGAGGCCGGCATGCGGACCAAGGCCACCACGCAGACCGACCAGGCCGGTCTGCTCTTCCTGCCCTACCCCGACCGGCGGCGCCAACTGCCCTGGTTCCAGGCGACCATGACGGTCAACGGCTCCGGTGCCAACCAGCGCGGTAAGTACAAGTCCGCCTACCACCGCACGGCCTTCACCCCCGCCCAGATCGACACCTGGTGGACCTGGCTGACCAGGGACGTCGAGGGCGTCGACCTCACCCAGACCCTGGTCCAGATCGATTCCTACGGCTGCCGGGTCAACGACCGCGGCCCCGCCGAGACCGCCGTCCCGCAGCGCGACTCGGTGCTGAAGCTCCAGTACCAGACCTACTGGACCGACCCGGCCCAGGACGCCGGCCACCTGGCCTACCTCCGCGGCCTCTACGAGGACACCTACCGCGCCACCGGCGGCATCCCGGAGATCGGCACCGACACCGACGGCGCCTACGTCAACTACCCCGACACCGACCTGGGCACCACCGCCGACCCGAACCCCGCCTACCAACGCCTGTACTACAAGCACAACTACACTCGCCTGCAGCACGCCAAGCAGCTCTGGGACGACGGCAACGTCTTCCACCACGCCCAGTCGGTCACCCTGCCGTCGTGAGTGTGAACGCAGAGCCATGTCGACCATCCGGTAAGCGGCTCATACCGGGGTGAATGGTGCGCGCCAGGGCCCAAGTTCTCAGGTGCGCGCATCTCTCGGAGGGTCTGCTCGAACTCGTGCTGACTTTTGCCGACCTTGCCTGATGGAGCGTCAGGCGATGCTGGCGGGTACGCGCTCATGGGGACGAGGGACAGCTGGAGGGGCAGTCTTCGTCGGAGAGGGGACAGCGCGGTCAAAACAGGTCGGCCTGGACGGCCCGATGCTTCCGACGCCGTGAACCCCACTCTTCCTCCCGCTCAGGCCGAGTTGTCGGCCGGCCTGTTGCCCGGCGATGGTGCGGGGTATCGAGGAGGCGCAGGTGGCCCCGGCACACGGTGGCGGCCGGACCGGTGCCCGGGCGGGCACCGGTGACGGATCAGGGCCGGGCGGCCGTGGCTCGCCTGCCGCCGGAACTCGTCGCCACCGCCCGGGTCCACCGGCGGCCGTCGGTCGGTGCTCGGTGCGAGCGGCATGGTCCGGAGCTGGTGAGGGCGCACTTCAGGCGCCTTCGGCTGCGGGACGTCCGGTCCCTTCGGTAGGGACGGGCGCAGCCCGTCCCTACCGAAGCCGCCTCGGTCTGGCCCGGGGCCGGGGGTTGCTTTCCGCTGGTCAGCAGCTGGTGGCGGTGTCTCCGGGGTCGACGGTGCAGGTGTCGGTGCCGAGGCCGCCGTTGGCGGTGTCGCCGCCCACGCCGTCCTGGACGTCGATGCTGTCGTTGCCGACACCGCCGCTCATGGTGTCGATGCCGTCGTGGTCGACCAGGACGTCGTTGCCGTTCTGGCCGTCGAGGTCGTCGTTGCCCGCCCCGCCGTAGATGTGGTCGTTGCCGTTGTCGAACAGGTGGAGCAGCGAGCCGAGGAGGGTCTCGCCGTAGTTGGCGTCGTTGCCGGCCTCGCCGTAGAGGTAGTCGGCGCCGTTGCCGCCGCCCATGATGTCGTCGCCGTCCCCTCCGTAGAGGACGTCGTCGCCGTTGCCGCCGTCGATGGTGTCGTTGCCGGGACCGCCGTAGACGGTGTCGTTGCCGTTGCTGCCGTTGAGGGTGTCGTCGCCGCCCAGGCCGCAGATGACGTCGTTGCCGTTGGTCCCGTTCAGCGTGTCGTTGCCGCTGGTGCCGATGATGGTGCAGCCCAGGCCGTTGTCGACGGTGGTGTTCTGCGCGGCGGTGTTGTTGCCGGGGGAGGGGTCGCTCTGGTCGGCGCCGGTGCTCGCGGTCGCGGTGACGGTTCCGGTGGCGGCCGGGGACAGGACGAGGGTGACGGTGGCGTTGGCCGAGGGGGCGAGGGTGCCGAGCGCGCAGGAGACGGTGGGCGCGGAGACGCTGCACGAGCCCTGCGAGGTGGCGGCGGAAACGATCCCGGCGGAGGTGCCGGACAGCACCACCGTCGTGGTGGTGCCGGTCGCGGTGGCCGGGCCGTTGTTGGTGACGGTGACCGTGTCGGTGAACGTGGTGCCGAGCGGGGCCGGGTCGGCGGAGTCGGTGACCGACACCGCCAGGTCCGCGCCGGGGGCGATGTAGGTGTACTGGTCGGCGGACGTGGTGGCGCTGGTGCCCCCGGCGGTGGTGACCTGGACGTCCACGGTCCCCGGGGTCCCGGCGGGGGCGGTGGCGGTGCAGGAGGTGTCGGTGCAGGACACGTCGGTGGCGGGGTTGCCCGGGCCGAAGGTGATGCCGGTGGTGCCGGACAGGTGGGTGCCGGTGATGGTGACCGCGGTTCCGCCGGCGGTCGGGCCGCTCGTGGGGCTGATGCCGGTGACGGTGGGCGCGTCCAGGGTGAAGGTGAACACGACCTGCCCGTTGCCCGCGTTGGCGCCGTCGACGACGGTGGGCGTCGTGCCGGGCAGGAGGCCGGAGACGAGGTTGGACCCGCCACCGCCACCGCCGCCGGCACCGCCGGCACCACCGGTGCCGTTGCCCGCCGACGCGCCGGAGCCGCCGCGGCCACCGCCGCCGTAGCCCGCGCCTCCCCGGCCGCCGCCTCCCGCCGGGGAGTAGGTGGAGTAGCTCGCGGCGCCGCCCGCGGCGTTGGGGAAGCCGCCCGCGGAACCGGTCCCGCCCGACAGGGCGCCCGCGCCGGGGGTGCCGCCCGGGCCGCCGGCCGTCGCCGTGCCGGCCCCGCCCCCGCCGCCGCCGGTCGCCACCCCGGCCAGTCCGCCGCCGTCCGCGCCCGGGCTGCTGCTGTCCCCGCCCGGGGAGCCGGGGTAACGGGGTGTACCCACGCCCGGGCCGCCCGCACCGCCGCCGGAGCCCGCGGTCAGCAGAGGCGCGCCGGTGTCGGTGGTGACGGCCACGAGTCCGCCGCCGAAGCCGGCGATCCCGTTGGCGGAGCTGGATCCGGCGTTGTTGCCGCGCGCGCCGACGGACACCAGGAACGTCTGCCCGGGCGTGACCGGGACGGCCGCGACGATGTGGGCGCCCTTGCCGCCCGGGGTGCCGTCGGAGGCGTTGCCGCCACCGGCACCGTCCAGCGTCACCGTCGCGCTGGAGACACCGTCCGGCACCGTGACGCTCCCGGTACCCGCGCTCGAACAGGTGACCGTGGTGGTGGCGCCGGTGACCACCGGGGCCGCGCACACCCCGGCGGCCACGGCCACCGGGGCCGTGGCCACCAGACCGGCGCCCGCGAGCGCGGACGTCGCGGCCACGGCCACGAGCCGTCCGGGCCAGGACGCACGCAAAGGACGGGGCGGTGTTGACGAAGACATGGACATCTCCCCTCTCATCGGTCCGCACCACGGAGGCGGGAGACCGACGGCCCCCTTCGACCACCGCGGCACAGCAGCACAACGGCCGGAAGAAGCCACAGTCGCGCAGACAGCCGGGCGCACCGGCCCTGGCCATCAACTCAGGTGCGCAACAGAGGACTTGGACATCAGGACCGTTGTCCACACCATGGCACGGACGCGCCCCCGCCCGGAGGAGAACGGCCGTATCCGCGGGAGGGAAGGACGCCTCACCTCGAAGAACGGCCAGAAGGACGCACAGAACGCTCCCATCCGTTCCGAAGCCGCCAAGTCCGGACAATGGCCAACGGACCGGCCTCACCCTTTGGCGATGGCGATGGCGATGGCGATGGCGATGGCGATGGCGATGGCGACAAGGCAGACGGCGACGGGGCATCGTGATCCCCGGCGGCGTGCCGGCCAGGGGCGTCCACCGAGCCCCCGGCCAGATACAGGTCCTGCCCTCGCCGGTCACTGAGGCAGGACCCGGCGAGGGTCGGTGCGCCCACCGGCCCAGGAGACTCACTGTCTCCGTCGGCCACGAAGACGAAGCAATTCGGACCCTTCTACGGGACATCGCTCCACGAGGAGGTGCCAGAAGCCCCAGCCTTCGAAGCCGATCCGCGGTAGTCCCCTCGATGCGGTCGCTCAGCTCGATAGTCCGGAATGGTCTGTTTCCGTCTCGGTGAGGGGCGTATTTTGCCGAAACGGCCGGCACTTGTCACCGTGCTCGGAGCGTCACAGCCGCCCGTGGCCGGCCCGTCACCGGTGCGCACCGGGGCCGCCTGGCAGTGCGCACCGGGAGCGGCCCGGCCCGGGGTGTGCTCCCGCCTCACCGCGTCGTCGCGGATCTGGACGTGTTCCAGCAGCTTCGCCCAGGAGCCGTCCGCCTCCCAGCGGGCGAACCACTGGTAGACGGTCTGTAGCAGCCCTAGCACATCGGCCGGAGGCTCCGCTGGGGTTCGCGGAAACCTTGCCGGGCGGGTGCCGGGGCTGGCTACGGTTCGTTCGTGCCGGTGGATTCTCTGACCGATGAAGAGGCCGAGGTGTACGGGAAGTTCGCCGAGGAGCCGACCCGCTCCGAGTCGGAGCGGATCTTCCCCTGGACATCGACCGCGACGGCTTCATGCCGTCGAGCCGCGCATGACCGGCCCTGGTGGGTCGGCGCCGCTCGCCGACACCGTGTCCCGGCGCGGCCCCGAAACCCGGGACCGGGGTGCCCCTCGGGCGGGCCGCCGCTCCGGCCCCCGCTCGGTGGGGCAGGTGAGCCGCACTCCGACCCACTTCCACAACACCACTGCACGGGCCACCGGCCGGCCGCCAGGCCATGTGCTCCCACGCCGGGGTCCGACGAGAGGAACCCCTCATGAGCCTGCCCACCGCATCGGTCCGGTCCTGGAGTCGGCCCGGCCGCCGACTCCTTGCGATCGCCGGTTCCTGCGGCCTTGCCGTGGCCTCGCTGACCGCCGTGGCCCCCGCCGCGTACTCCGCCCCGGCCTCCTACTCCGCCCCCGCGGCGCGGACCGCGGCCGAGGCGCCGCTCGCCTACGTGACGAACTACAGCGACGACACGGTCTCCGTGATCGACACCGCCACCCAGACCGTCACGGCCACCTTCCCGGTCGGCGACGGCCCCAAAGGCGTGGCCGCCTCCCCGGACGGCGCCCGCCTCTACGTGAGCAACGGGGACGCCGGCTCGGTCACCGTGACCGACACCTCGACGGGGACCGTCACCGCGACCATCCCCGTCGGCAACGGCGCCAACGGCATCGCCGTCTCACCCGACGGGGCCCGCGCCTACGTCGTCAACAGCGCCCTCCAGCGGCTGACCGTCATCGACACCACGGCCAACACGGTCACCGCGACCATCACCGTCGGCAGCGCCCCGCAGGAGGTGGCCGTCTCCCCGGACGGCAGCCGCGCCTACGTCACCAACTACAACGCCCGCTCGGTGTCGGTGGTCGACACCGCGACGAACACCGTGACCGCCACCATCAACGTCGGCGGATTCCCCCAGGGCGTCGCCTTCACCCCCGACGGCACCCGCGCCTACGTCACCCGCCCCTACTCCAACTCCGTCGCCGTGATCAACACGGCCACCAACGCCGTGTCCGCCGGCATCCCCCTCACCGACGGCCCGTACGACGTCGCCGCGTCCCCGGACGGTACGCGCGTCTACGTCTCCCGCGGCCAGGGCGCCACCGTCGCCACGATCGACACCGCGACGAACACCGTGACCGCGACCACCGCCTCCGGAAACACCCCCCGAGGCGTGGCCGTCACCCCGGACGGCGGCCACGTCTACACCGCCAACGGAAACTCCGCCACCGTCTCCGTGATCGACACCACCACCCACACCACCAGCGGCATCCCCGTGGGCACGACCCCCGTCGACATCGCGATCGCCGAACGTCCGCTCGCCGACCTCGGCGTGGAAGTGACCGCCACCCCCCGCCCCGGCCTGCTCAACGGCCGCATCGACTACACCGTGACCCTCACCAACCACGGACCCCGCACCCTCGCCTCCGCCACCGTCACGGTGGACCTGCCCACCCCCACCGGGGCGACCGGCCCCGACTGCACCCTGACCACCGGCAAGGCCACCTGCACCACCACCGGCCTGCCCCCCGGCGCCACCACCACCCGTCAGATCACCGTGCCCGTCGCCGTCCTCAGCCTCGGCACCCCCTACACCGTCACCGCCACCCGCACCACCAGCACACCCACCGACCCCAACCCCGCCAACGACAGCGCATCGCGCACCTGCACCGCCGTCACCTCGCTCCTCATCAACTGCGCCTGACGGTCCCAGCACCAACAGGGCCGCACACCGGCCCGTCACCGGCCGTTCCTCCCCACACCCGGGAGGAACGGCCGACCCCGTGAATCCGATGCCACACCATCCACCGACCGCCCCCCGATCGGACACAGCGGCCGCTGCCGGGGCCCGCTCACCGACCCGGTGATCATTTGTCGGAAAGGCCTCAGCAGGTCCCACCGATGGCCTCGCCCCTCCCGAGGACGAGGCCATCAGACTTGTCCAGCGAAGACATCTGAACAAGGCGGAACCTCAGGCATCTTCCACCGCGCCCAGCCCGCGGCCGCCCGACGTCCACCCGGCCATGGTTCAGCGCGTCGTGGCCGCGCCGGTGCTCGGGAACCGGCGTCAGGGCGACCAGGGTCTTCACCGGGTCGTCGGTACATGCGGAGCACCGCGTCGGCGAGTTCGAACAGCGTGTCGCGTCGTCCGGTCAGGCAGTCGTAGAAGACCCCCGGAAGCGTGACAGTTCTGCGAACGGCTCGCACTGCACGCCCCGTTCCGCCACGCTCATCACTACGGAATTCGCGTCAAGTCCTCAAGATCGTGGTCGAGTTCCGGATCAGGTGAAGGCCGTTCCGCTGTCCCGGGAACACCCGGACGAGTGATCACCAGGTCCGCTTGTTCGAGCCCTGCCCTGTCCCACTTGATCTTTATCGGTGGTATGGCGCCTGAACCGGGCCGATGTAGTGGGATGTGAGACCACGCAGGTCAACTGGTCTCACATCCCCTTGTCGCTCGGACGGGTTCGCCACCGAGTGTCTCGGGTCCGTTTGCCGCTGATCCGTGTGACGGGCCGCCAGGATTGGCGAGGGCATGCGTATGCGTTCCGCAGCTCCTGAGACCCAGTGCTGCCGTCCATTGCGTCGGCAGCCCGTCCGGACCACCCGCACGAGGAGAAGTCACCTATGTCAGAAGAGGCAGCCGAGGCGGCAGTCGACGAGCCGTTCCTGATGTCCATCGTTAACGTCAACTCTCTCCCGGGGGGTGAAACCGTTCTGTTCGGCCGTATCGAACGCGGCGGCGTCAAGGTGGGGGACGACGTCGAGATCGTCGGTGCCGGCAAGTCCCTTGCGGCCAAATGCGCAGGGGTCGAGGCGGACCGAACGGCAAAGGAAGGAGAGGATGGGAAGGCCGTGGCCGTGCTGCTGCGTGACATTGCCGCCAAGGACATCGAAGCGGGTCAGGTCCTGGCCAAGCCGGGCAGCTTCACCGCACGCACCACCTTCAAGGCCAACGTCTACGTACTGACCGCGGACGAAGGCGGCCGCGATGTCGCCATCACCACGGGATACCGGCCCAGGTTCGTCATTCGCGGAGGTGTCATCGACGGATCCATCAAGCTGTCGGATGGGATCGATAGGGCAGTGCCCGGCGAGAGCACCGACCTGACTGCCACCCTGGACCGCGAGATCGTCCTGGTGGAGGGCCTGCGCTTCTCGTTCCAGCACGGCCCGGGAATCGTGGCGAGTGGAGCCGTTACCGAGGTCGTCCCGTAGGTTCAGGATCGCGTTCGTGCCCCGTTCGGTGTCGGCTTCCGAGGACCTTCACCATCACGGCCTGCCGCTTGAAGCGGACGAAGCTGAGCAGCAGCCGGTGGCAAGGCTGTCTCAGTCCCGTTGTCGGCCCACAGGCGGATCCGGCAACGGAACCGGCTCGCTCGGGGTCGTACGGAGGGGCTGCACGCCCTCCAGCGGGCTGTCCTCGTGGAGTCCGAGCCGGTGTGCGTCCAGCACAATGGTCCAAGGCTGCCCGGACGGAGGGCGCCGACCATCCGCGGGCTACGCCGTGCGGTCGATAGCATCGGCCGCATGGCTGAGCGGGCGGAGTGGGCGGAGCAGGCGGGGCAGGCCGACCGGGCGGGGTGGCTGGACGAGCGCGAGGACGAGGTCTGGAGCGGCTTCTTCGAGACCCAGGTGCTGTTCTGGCGCCGCCTCGCCCAGCAGTTGCAGCAGGAGACCGGCCTGTCCGAGCCGGACCTGGCCATCCTCCAGGCCCTGCTGGCGGCCCCCGGCGGGAAGCTGCGGCCCTACCGGCTGAGCGGCGTCACCCAGTTCGAGAAGAGCCGGCTGCACCACCACCTGACCCGGATGGCCGGGCGCGGCCTGGTCACCCGCGAGCCCTCCCCGGACGCCGAGCGCGGCGCCGTGGTGGCCCTCACGGAGGAGGGCCGGGTCGCCGTCGCCGCCGCGCTGCCCCGGCGCGCGGCGCACATCCGCCGCTGGCTCACCGATCCTCTGACGGAGGATCAGCGACGGGCGCTCGTCGGTATTTCCGCCGCCCTGACGGAACGGCTGAAGGACGACCGGCCCGCCCCCTGAAACCCGCGGAAGGCGGTTGACGTGTCAACCCGGCGCGCCCATGCTGGGGTTGACACGTCAACTCGATGCCGTCCCGGGGGACCGCCATGCGCTTCCTGCTCCTGCCCCATCTGCCCGACCAGTCCAAGCCGGACCACGACCAGCTCCGCGAACTCGTCGACTACGCCGTGTTCGCCGAGGAGCTGGGATTCGACGGCTACGGCATCGGCGAGCGGCACGACCGCCCCGCCGTCTCCAGTTCCCCGCCCGTCCTGCTCGCCCACATCGCCGCCGTCACCTCGCGGATACGGCTGTTCACCGCCGTCACCACCCTCGGCCTGCTCGACCCGCTGCGCGCCTACGAGGACTACGCCACCCTGGACCACCTCGCCGGGGGCCGACTGGACCTGATCGTCGCCAAGGGCGCCTACCCGCGCTCCTCCCGCCTGTTCGGCGTCACGCGGGAGAACCAGTGGGAGCTGCTCCAGGAGAACTACCTGCTGTTCCGCCGGCTGTGGCGGGAGGAGAAGGTCACCTGGCAGGGCCGGCTCGGCCGCTCGCTGGAGGACGCCGAACCGCTGCCGCGCCCCTTCCGGCCCGAGATCCGCATCTGGCACGGCGCCGGGAGCAACCCGGACTCCGCCGACTTCGCCGCCCGCCACGGCGACCCGCTGTTCACCCCCAACGGCGCGGGCGCCATCGGCCCGTACGCCGCGATCGTCCGCCACTACCGGGAACGCTGGGCGGCGTACGGCCACGACCCGGCCCGCGCCCTGGTCGGCGCGGGCACGGCGGGCTACTTCGGCGCCCGCACCTCGCAGGAGGCGGTGGCGCGCTACCGCCCGGTCTTCGAGGCCCGGCTGAAGGTCAACCGGGCCTTCGACGCCGGCTCGATCCGCTTCGACACCGTCGAGGACTGGATCGAGCACGGCTCGGTGCTGGTCGGCAGCCCGCAGCAGATCATCGAGAAAGTGCTGGGCCAGCACGCGCACTTCGGCCACGAGCTGCTCCACCTGCACGTGGACGGCGAGGTCCTGGACCGCGCGGACTACCTCGGCACGCTGGAGCTGTTCTTCGCCGAGATCGCCCCGGTGCTCCGCCGCGAACTGCCCAGCCGGCCGCTGGGCGACGCGTAGCGGCCCGGTGGGGCCGGGGCGCGGGCAAGGGTCGGCACTCGGCTCGGCGCCCGGGAAGCGCGCCGACAGCCGCGGGCGACTCATCGCCTTGTCGAACGAGGCCGTACCGGCAGCGGACCGTTTCGCCTGGTTCGCCGATCAGGTCCGGCAGCACGTCTTCCCCGTCACGCTCTCCACCTCGTGCGCCGCGGACTTCTCGTGCGGGGTGTCAGTGCTCCAACTCGGCGACGTCCAGGTCGCGCACTTCACGATTCCTCCTCTGCGGGCAGCACGGACAGCACGACATGTGCGGCACATCGATCCCGAGAGCTACCACCTGGGGTGGATGCGCTCCGGAAGCATGGGGGTCACCCAACAGCGCAGTGATGCGGTGATCACGACGGACGACATGGTCCTCCTCGACACGTCCCACCCGATGGAGGCCGACGTGCGGGGTGTGGGCGCCAGGGCCGAAGTGACGGTGCTCCGCATTCCGAGAAGCGCCTTCTCCCTGTCGTCCGCGCAGACCGACCGTCTCCTCGCCCGACGACTCGCCCCCGGCGGGGTGAGCGGTTCCCTGCTGCGCCAGCACCTGGACACGCTCGTCGCGCAGGCCTCCGGGCTCGGACCCGCGGAAGTCCACCGCCTGGGCACCATCACCGCGGACCTCCTCGCCTGCTTCGTCGCCGACCGACTCGACAGGACGGAACCCGCACCGCCGGAGGCCGGCGCCCCAGCGCTGCGTGCACGGATCAACGCCTTCATCAACCAGCACCTCGGCGACCCCGAACTCCGGCCGGCAACCATCGCCGCCCATCACCACATGTCCCTGCGGTCCCTCCACTCCCTGTTCCGGCACGAACCGGCCACCGTCGCAGCGACGATCCGACAGCTGCGCCTGGAACGCTGTCGGGCCGACCTCGCCGACCCCGGCAAGCGTGACCGGCCGATAGCCGTCCTGGCGGCCCGCTGGGGGCTGTTCGTGCCGGCCGAGTTCAGCCGGGCGTTCAAGGCCGCCTACGGAACGACTCCGAGTGAGTACCGCGCCGGGTCGAACCGCCTTCGATCCGCACGGGATCACAAGCCGGCGTGCACGCCCCCACAAGCCGATCAAGCGGGACGGCGACACGATGAAGGCCCGTCCCGGCGGGTGGACCGCGGCCATGCCGCCGGCCGGACACCCTGATGGGGGCCCGCACTTCGGTGCGGGCCCCATTCCCGGGGCCCATTCCCGGGGCCCAGCACGGTGCCGGCCTCGGAAGGGATGTTCCCGCGGTGGCCGCCGCCGCGATGGTCGTGGTGCGCCTACTCCCGCGCCCTGGACCGACATCGGGCACACTGCGCGCGCCCGCAGCGGGCCAAGCGGCTCCGGGACGACGGCGACGTCTTCCACCACGTGCAGGCGATCACCCTGGCGACCTGACCGGGCGCGCGGAGGACCGGCCGGTAGGGGGCGGGGGCCCGGGCTCGGTGAGCCGGTCGAGCCAGTCGAAGAGGTCCTCGCCCAGCAGTTCCCCGTGGTCCGCTATGTCGCCCCGGAGACGGCCGGGCGGGAGCCGGTACAGGGACGAGCGGTCCCGGCCGTGCCGGCGCATGAACAGGCCCGCTCCTCCGCCGTCCTCGCCGACCAGGACCCAGTGGGGAGCGCAGGACGGAACCTCCCGGGCGTCGTTGCGGGCGCGGAGGGTGTGCGGCCCGTACAGCGTGCCGCCGTCCGGCAGCCGGACTCCGGGGGTGGCGCGCCACAGCCGGGCCACGGCCGGGTTCGGTCCCTCCTTCAGCCCGGCGGCGAGCGCCGTCCAGACGGTGAGGAACCCGGCGAAGGAGTCGGCGAACGGCTGCTCCTCGCCGGTGAAGGGGCTGTGCACGACGACGGGCCACTCGCCGTCGGCGGCCAGGTCGAGGGCGAATCCGTAGCGCTCGTGGTCGTCGTCCTCGTGGAACCAGAGCCGGTCCCCGCCGGACCAGCCCTCGGTGAGCCCGGGTTCGCCCAGGTCGGGCACCGGATCCACGGTGGCGATCGGGCGGCCACGCAGCGAGCCCTCGCCGTACGCGGCCAGCCACCACCGGTACGAGTGGGGGAGCGGGCCGGTGACGGCCTCCGCCGCGCGGATCGCGGCTTCCGGTCGGCCGCGGCCCGGCCGGGTGGCGATCCCCGGTGTCGTGGCGATCAGGTCCCGCAGAAGTTCTGGATCGGCCCGCATGGCGGGGAGTCTCGCACAGAGGTCGGACAGGATCCCCACGGGGCGGGGCGGGGCCGGCCGAAGGGGGGCGGGCGGGTTCGCCGCGGTGACGTTCCGCACGCCGCGACGGTTCCATCCGTCCGTTGGCGATCCATCATCCTTTGACCGGTTCACGCGCAATTTCCTCCTGTGATGCCGGTCACATCCTGGCTCGTCGGTGCCCGATGCGGCTTCTCAGTCGCCACTCCGTTCGGATATACCTCTGGCGATCTTCAGCATGAGTCGGGGGATGGTTTTCGGTGTTGGCGATACGTCGTTGCTTTGTGCTGCTCATTTGCACGATCCTCACCGTGCTGGCCGGTGCGGACGGGGCGATCGCCGTCACGCCGCCGGCCGCCACGGCCGTTCCGGACCCGGGCGTCCTGCCCGCGCAGGCCGGATCCGACGCCGCCGGGCAGCCGAGCGAGGTACCCGCCGACCGCACCGGCGAAGCCGCCGACGGCGGCAGGCCGGGGCACGAGTCGGTGGCCGGGGAACTCGCCCCGGAACCGGAGCCGGACCCCGCGCCGGCCGCGGCCGCCGCCACCGCGGCGCCGGCGCTGCCGGTCCCGCAGACCCAGGTCGTGCCGAATCCCGGGATCGCCGCCAAGCCCGCGGAGGGCTTCGACCCGGCCAGCAGCGCCGAGGTGGTCGAGAAGCGGGCCGAGCAGGAGCGCACGTACCGCAACACCGACGGCACCTTCACCACCCGCTACTACCCGACGCCGGTCAACTTCCGCCGCGCCGACGGGACCTGGGCCGCGATCGACTCCACGCTGCTGCCCGCTGGAACGGCGACCCTGGGCCGCGCCGCGCCCACCCAGGACGGCTGGACCACCGCCTCCGGCGAGCAGCTGCTCACCTTCGCCCCGACCGCGGACCGCGACCCGCTGGTGCGCCTGACCCTCGGCGAGGGCCTCTCGGTCGGCTACGCCCTCCAGGGGGCGAAGGCCGTCCAGGGCACCGCCCAGGGCAGCACCATCAGCTACCCCGACGCCCTCCCGGGCGCCGACGTCACGTTCCGGGCCGGCAGCGACTCGTTCAAGGAGACGCTCGTCCTCAAGAACGCCGACGCCCCGGCCGAGTGGGTCTTCCCGCTGCGCCTGCAGGGGCTGACCGCCGGCCTCGACGAGACCGGTGCCCTGCTGCTCAAGGACGCCCGCGGCACCGTCCAGGGCCGGATGCCGGCCGGCTGGATGGAGGACTCCAACCAGGCCCCCGACTCCGGTGGCCAGGGCGTCGTCTCCAACGGCGTGACCTACGAACTCGTCCCGTCCGGCGACGGCACGGCCCTGAAGGTGAAGCTCGACCAGGCCTGGCTGCGCGCGCCGGAGCGGGTGTTCCCCGTCGTCGTGGACCCCTCCGTCTCCCGGGTGAAGGCGGTGGAGAGCACCTACGTCCTCTCGCCCAACAACGCCGACTTCTCCTCCGACACCCTCCTGAAGGCCGGCACGTACAACGGCGGCGGCAACCGGGCGGCGGCCTTCCTCAAGTTCAACGGTCTTGAGAACACCCTGCGCAACGCCACCGTCCTCAACGCCAAGCTCGCGCTCTACAACAGCTGGTCGTACTCCTGCAACGCCCGGCCGGTGACGGTCCACCCGATCACCTCCAACTGGTCGCAGGGCTCGGTCCGCACCTGGCCCGGCCCGTCGACCGGATCCGCCCTGGTCTCGAAGAGCTTCGCCCACGGCTGGCACGCCGAGGGCAGCAGCAACTGGTCCTGCGCCCCGGACTGGGAGAGCATCGACCTCGGCGAGGAGGGCAAGAACCTCGTCAACCGCTGGACCCACGGCTGGCAGGCCAACTACGGCCTCGCCGTGAAGGCCGACGACTGGGACTCCTACGGCTGGAAGAAGTTCGCGAGCGAGAACGACGGCCCGGGCACGCCCAGCCTGGACATCACCTGGTCGAAGTACGGTGCCGACTACGAGCTGTTCGGCTGGGTCCAGCCGGTCACCGCCAACCAGGAGGGCATCTTCCGCATCCGGGCCTGGAACCGCGGACAGGACACCTGGACCCCGGCGAGCAACTACAAGATGTCGTACCTGCTCTTCGACGAGTGGGGCAACAACATCACCAACTACGGCACGAACATCGCCTGGACGCCGGTCTCGGCGGACATCCCCACCCACGCGGGCAACATCTTCGACGCCCACATCCGGAACCTGCCGCAGGGCACGTACACCATCGCCTGGACGATGGACGACTACGGGCACAGCAACTTCTACGCCGACACCGGCATACCCCCGCTGACCATCCGGTTCTCCTCCGTCAACATCCCGCCCGTGCTGACCGGCATGGCACCGCTCTCGCACTCCGTGGTCCGCCACCTCCAGCCCACGCTCACCGCCGAGGGCAACGACCCCGACCGCGCGCCGCGCGCCGCCGTCGACTACCGCTTCACGCTCTGCAAGGTGGTCGGCCAGAAGAACGACGTCGACTGCAAGCAGTCCGCCTGGCAGCCCGCCAACACCTTCGTGGTGCCCGAGGGCTGGCTCGCCTGGAACCAGCAGTACGCGTGGTACGCCGAGGTCGGCGACGGCAGGGACGCCAGCCCGATCTCCCAGCCGGCGTTCTTCCGCACCGTGGTCCCGCAGCCGACCCAGTACACCACCCCGGCCGACGCCGGCCGGGACTTCAACGCGGCGGCGGGCAACTACACCACCGCGGCCACCGACGCGACGCTGCCCACCGTCGGCCCCGAACTGTCCGTCACCCGCAGCTACAACTCGCTGGACCCGCGCACCGACGGGGCCTTCGGCGCCGGCTGGACCAGCCGCTGGGACATGCGCATCGACGTCGAGTCCAGCAGCTGGCTCTCGCTGCCCGGCAACGTCCTGCTGACCGCCTCCAACGGTTCGCGGGCCCGCTTCGCCTGGGACCCGGTGGCCAAGGCCTACGTCTCCGGCGGCGGCCTGGCCGCCGAGCTGCGCAAGCTCGACGCCGGCGGCTGGACGCTGACCGACCGGACCGGCACCGTGCACACCTTCGACAGCGCCGGACGCCTGGTGCGCACGGCGGACGCCGCCGGGCACGCCCAGGAGATCAGCTACACCGACGGCCGCCTCGCCCGCGCCAAGGACGTGCTCTCCGGGCGCTACCTCGACTTCGCCTGGACCGGCGCCCACATCACCTCGGTCACGGCCTCCGGCGCCGGCGGCAGCTGGACGTACGCCTACACCGGCGACCGGCTGACCAAGGTCTGCCCGCCGGGCGTCGCCACCACCGCGGCCACCGGCTGCACCCAGTACGACTACGCCGACGGCTCCCGCTACCGCTCGGCCGTCCTGGACGCCGGGCCGGTCGGCTACTGGCGGCTGGGCTCCGCCGACGGCGCCACCGTCCCCAACGAGGCACAGGTCGCCGACCGGGCGCCCGCGCGCGCCTCCGACGTCACCTTCGACGCGCCGGGCGCACCGGGCGGCAGCGGCGACAACGCCGCCGCCTTCCCCGGCCGGGCGGGCTCCTTCATCGAGCTCCCGAAGCGCACCGTGAGCGCCTCCACCTCCCGCTCGGTCGAGCTCTGGTTCCGCACCGCCTCGCCCGGCGTGATCCTCTCCTACCAGAACCTGGAGCTCAGCCAGACCCCCTGGCTCTACACCCCGGCGCTGTACGTCGACGCCAACGGGAAGCTGCGGGCCGAGTTCTGGCAGGGCACCGGCACCACGATCGCCTCCGCCACCCCGGTCAACGACAACGCGTGGCACCACGTCGTACTGTCCTCGGCCGTGACCACCCAGGCGCTGTTCCTCGACGGCCGCCAGGTCGGCACCCTGGCCGGCACGGTCGACCACCTCGGCGAGGAGTTCACCTACCTCGGTGGCGGCCGCGCCACCAACTGGCCGGACGCGCCCGCGCAGACCGCCTTCACCGGACAGATCGACGAGGTCGCCGTCTACGACTACCCGGTGACCGAGCAGCTCGCCGCCGCGCACGCCGCGCTGCGCACCCCGGCCGCGCAGCTCAGCAAGGTGACGCTGCCCTCGGGCCGCACCAGCGCGCAGGTCGGCTACAACGCGGCCAGCGAGCGGGTCGCCACCGTGACCGACGGGGCGGGCAGCGTCTGGAAGGTCTCCGAACCGGCCTACACCGGCGGCTCGTTCCTCTACAGCAACGCGGTCAAGGCCTCCAACCCCGCCGGGTACTGGCGCCTCGGCGAACGCGACGGCGCGGTGGCGGCCGGCGAGGTCGGCACCGGCACGGCGGGCGGTTACGGCAGCGGCGTCGGCCTGCGGGCCCCGGGCGTCTTCTCTCCCGCCGACGACACCGCGGCGCGGTTCTCGGGTGGGGCGCAGTCGCAGGTGGAGTTGCCGGAGGGGGTTCTGCACGGTTCGAAGGACCTGGCGGTGGAGCTGTGGTTCAGTACGCAGCAGCCGGGTGTGCTGGTCGGTGACCAGTCGTTGACGATGGACGGTGCGCCGGGTGGCGGGGTGACGTGGGCGCCGCTGCTGTACGTCGGGTCGGACAACCGGTTGTACGGGCACTTCTACGGTGGTGACGGGATCGTCAGTGCCGGTGCGGTGACTGACGGGTCCTGGCACCATGTGGTGCTGTCGGCGGAGGGCAGGACGCATTCGCTGTACCTCGACGGTGCCCTGGTGGGGACGTCGTCGCTGGGTCCGGTGGACCACCAGGCGAACGTCCACACGTACCTGGGGGCCGGGTTCGCCCAGGGCTGGCCCGCGGCCCCGGCCGCCGTCAGCCGCTTCACCGGCAGCATCGACGAGGCCGCCGTCTACCAGCACCCGCTCAGCGCCGCCGACGTCCTCGCCCACCACCGTGCGCGCAGCGCCCAGGTCACCGGCCAGGGCATCGGCTACCGCGGCGCGGTGGCGGCCGACGCCCCGGCGGGCTTCTGGCGGCTCGACGAGAGCTCCGGAACCCGCGCCGCGAGCGAGGTCGCGGCCGTCAAGGGCGACGGCAGCTACGGCTCCGGCACGCAGCCCGGCGGTCCCGGCGTCTTCGGTCCCGGGGACGGCGCCGCGGCGCGGTTCTCGGGTGGGGCGCAGTCGCAGGTGGAGTTGCCGGAGGGGGTTCTGCACGGTTCGAAGGACCTGGCGGTGGAGCTGTGGTTCAGCACGCGGCAGCCGGGTGTGCTGGTCGGTGACCAGTCGTTGACGATGGACGGTGCGCCGGGTGGCGGGGTGACGTGGGCGCCGCTGCTGTACGTCGGGTCGGACAACCGGTTGTACGGGCACTTCTACGGTGGTGACGGGATCGTCAGTGCGGGTGCGGTGACCGATGGCGGCTGGCACCATGTGGTGCTGTCGGCGGAGGGGAAGACGCATTCGCTGTACCTCGACGGTGCCCTGGTGGGGGCGTCGTCGCTGGGTCCGGTGGACCACCAGGCGAACGTCCACACGTACCTGGGGGCCGGGTTCGCCCAGGGCTGGCCCGCGGCCCCGGCCGCCGTCAGCCGCTTCACTGGCAGCATCGACGAGGCCGCCGTCTACCAGCACCCGCTGTCCGCGGAGCGGGTCGCCGCGCACTACCAGGCGCGCTCGCTCTCCGCGGCGACCACGCTCGCCTCGCGGGTGACCGTCACCGACCCGGCGGGCGGGATCGCCACCGACGTCTACGACGCCCAGCGCGGCGGGCGCCTCATCGCGCGCACCGACACCGCCGGCGCCACCACCACCTACTCCTACGACACTGGCGGCTACCTGCACACCGTGGTCGACGCCAACGGCCACAGCACCATCACCGGACAGGACGCCCGGGGCAACACGGTCTCCCGGACGACCTGCCGCGACAAGGACTCCTGCTGGACCAGCTACACCGGCTACTACCTCAACAAGGACAACGACAAGGACCCGCGCAACGACAAGCCGGTCGAGATCCGCGACGCCCGCTCCACCGGACCGGCGGACAACCGCTACCGGACGACCATCGGCTACACGGCGCTCGGCCTGCCCGAGTTCACCACGCTGCCGGACGGCCGGGTCTCCCGGACGACGTACACCACCGGAACCGAGCCCGCCGCGGGCGGCGGCCTCACCCCGGCAGGCCTGGTGGCGAGCGAGGTGAGCCCCTCCGGAGCCACCACCGCGTACGCCTACCGCAGCAACGGCGACCTCGCCTCCACCACGGCCCCGTCCGGCCTGCGCGTCGCCTACACCTACGACGCGATGGGCCGGCAGAACAGCGAGACCCAGTACTCGGACGCACAACCGGACGGCACCGTCACCAGCTTCGTCCACGACTCGCTGTCCCGGGTCATCGCCGAGACGGGCGCGCGCACCAGCGACGCGGTCTCCGGCGCCGGGCACGCGCTGCGCGTCACCCGGACGTTCGACGAGGACGGCCGACCGCTGGCCGTGACCGCCTCGGACGACCTCGGCAACGACCAGGCCCGCAGCACCAGCACCGCGTACGACGCCGCGGGCCGTCCCCTCACCACCACCGACGCCGAAGGAGGGGTGACCCGGTACGGCTACGACGCGCTGGGGCGCACCACCTCCGTCACGGACCCGCTCGGCCAGGTCACCCGGACCACCTACACCGCCCGGGGCCAGCTGGCCACCACGGTCGTCGAGGGCTGGAACGGGGACGGGAAGGGCACCCGCGACCTCACCGTCGAGTCGCGTGCCTACGACCCCGCCGGGCGGCTGGCCTCGGTGACCGACGCGATGGGCGCCACCACCGCCTACACCTACTTCGACGACGGCCTTCCGGCCACCGTCACCGCCCGGTCGGTCACCCAGGCCGACGGCACCACCCGCCCGGTCGTCCTGGAGCGCAACGAGTACGACGGCGCCGGACACCTGGTCAAGCAGGTGACCGGCGGGGGCGGCAGGACCACCGTGCACACCGTCGACGCCGCCGGCCGCACCGTCGCCACCACGGCCGACCCGGGCGGCCTCGACCGGACCGTCACGTTCGGCTACGACGCCGAGGACCGGATGACCTCCGCGACCGCCCGCGTCAGCGCCACCGAGAACCAGCTCGTGACCTCGACGTTCGACCCCGCCGGCCGGCTCGTGCGCAGCGAGCTGGCGTCGAGTGCCGGCGGCCCCGCCGCCGTCACCACCCACAGTTACGACCAGCGCGGACTGCTCCTCACCACCACCTCGCCGAACGGCAACGCTCCGGGCGGCGACCCGGCCGCGTACACCACCACCTACCGGTACGACGAGCTCGGCCGGCTCACCACCGTCCAGCAGCCGGCCGTCTCCGCCGAGAGCGGCGGACAGCCCGCGGCCGTCGTCCGGCCGACCACCGTCACCGGCTACAACACCTTCGGTGACGCTGTGGCGGGCAAGGACGCCCTCGGCCGCACCACCACCCGGGTGGTCGACCGGCTGGGCCGCGCCACCGAGACCCGCCTCCCGGCCTACACCCCGCCCGGCGGCACCACGGCGCTGAACGCGGTGGCGCGCACCGAGTACGACGCCCTCTCCCGGATCACCGCCTCGCTGGATCCGGCCGGACGCCGGACCGCCTTCGGCTACGACCGCCTCGGGCACCAGCTCCAGCGCACCGACCCGAACTCCGCCGGCGGCCTCCAGCCGCCCGTCGACGACAACCCGCCGATCTGGAAGGCGACCTGGACGCCCACCGGCCTCCAGCTCTCCGCCACCGACCCGACCGGCGCCCGCACCGAGGCCACCTACGACGAGCTCGGCCGCCCGCTGACCAGCACCGTGGTCGAACGCAAGCCCACCCTGCTGAACCTCACCACCCGGTACACCTGGAACGACGCGGGCGACCGGACCGCGGTGACCACCCCCTCCGGCTCCGTGACCGCCGCCACCCACAACGCCGCCGGCCAGCAGGTCAGCAGCACCGACGCGATGGGCCGGGTCAGCCGGACCGAGTACGACGCGCTCGGACGCGTCACCCGCACGGTCGCGCCGCTCGGGGAGTCGGTGGCCATCGGCTACGACACGATCGGCGACGTCGTCCGCAGCACGGAGCTCGACCCCACGGGCGCGGTGCTGCGCACCCGGCAGAGCGGCTACGACCTCGAAGGCCGGCTCACCAGCAGCACCAGCCCCGCCACCGGCGCGGTCGCCACCCTCACCTACGACGCCGGGGGCCGCCTGACCAAGCAGGTGGAGCCGGTCGCCGCGGGCCGGACGATCACCACCTCGTACGGCTACGACGCGGCCGACCAGCGCACCCGGTACACGGACGGAAACGGCGGCACCACCACCTACACCTTCACCCCCTGGGGCCTGCCCGAGTCGGCCGTCGAGCCCGCCACCACGGCGTACCCCGCAGCGGCGGACCGCACCTGGACCACCGTCTACGACGTCGCCGGACGGGCCGTGAAGGCGACCGAGCCCGGCGGGATCGTCCGCACCCGCAGCTACGACCCGATGGGCCGGCTGACCGGGGAGACCGGCACCGGCGCCGAGGCCGCCACCGAGGCGCGGACCTTCGGGTACGACAAGGCCGGCCGGATGGTCCTCACCAACGGCAACGGCATCAGCTCCCAGGACTACGCGTACAACGACCGAGGCCGGCTGCTGGAGGCGCGCGTCTCCGGCGTCGACCAGTCCTGGGCCTACGACAAGGACGGCCGGCTCACCGACCGCTGGGACAGCAAGACCGGCTGGGCGTCCTTCGGCTACAAGGCGGACGGCCAACTCGCCTGGTCCGCCGACCAGATGAGCGCCGCCCAGCTGTGGTACGGCTACGACGGCGACGGCCGCCGGAGCATCGAGTACTACGCGACGAAGAACGCCGCCGATCCCGCCGCCGAGTTCAAGGCCACCTCGGGGCGCTACCTGGGGTACGACCCGCTCGGCCGCCTCTCCTCCGACCGCGTCGTCCAGGAGGGCAACGGCTACCCCACGATCACCGCCACCGGCTACGAGTACGACCTCGACGACCGGCTGACCCGCCGGACCGAGAGCGCCACGACCGCCGCCCCGGCGGCCGACCACCGCTACGGCTACGACCAGGCCGGCCGACTGACGTCCTGGACCAACGGGCCCAGCAGCACCGCCTACACCTGGGACGCCGCCGGCAACCGGACCGGCAACGGCACCGCGACCGCGGTCTACGACGAGCGCAACCGTCTGCTCTCCGACGGCACCAGCACGTACCGCTACACGGCGCGCGGCACCCTCGCGGCGACGACCACGGCCGGAACCGAGTCCACCCGGGCGTTCGACGCCTTCGACCGCCTGGTCGGCGACGGCCCGATCAGCTACCAGTACGACGGCCTCGACCGGGTGATCCGGCGCGGTGCGGCCGTCTTCTCCTACGAGGGCGGCACCAACAGCCTCATCTCCGACGGCACGTGGCGCTACGCCCGGGACAGCGCGGGCGAGCTGATGACCGCGGCCGACGCCGCCGGCGCCCGGCGCGTGCGCACCGACCGGCACACCGACGTGACGGCCACCCTCGACGTCACCGGCACCACGCTCGGCGCCACCACCGCCTACGACCCGTTCGGCAAGCCGCTCTCCCGGACCGGCACCGGCACCAGCCTGGGCTACCAGAGCGGGTGGACCGACCCGGCGAGCGGGGACGTCAACATGCACGCGCGCTGGTACCGGCCGGGCACCGGCGGCTTCGCCAGCCGCGACTCCTGGAACCTCGACACCACCGGCGGCTCCGCCCAGGCCAACCGGTACGGCTACGCCAACGGCGACCCGCTGGACGGGACCGACCCGACGGGGCACCTGTGCGTCACCCCGGCCCCGGGCATGTCCTGCCTCACGGTCTTCCCGGACATCAGCCTGGGCGGCGTGGACCGGGCCATCACGGGCGGGAGCAAGCTCGTCGTCAAGAAGGGCGGCGGCAAGGCCCTGAAGTACGGCGGCCGGCTGTTCGGCGTCCTCGGGACCCTCGTCTCGATCGTCGCGGACGCCCAGCCGCTCGGCGACGACTCCTGCACCGGCCGCTACGGTATGAGCTGCGCCGACTACTTCGGAAAGCCCATCACCGCCGACCGCGGTGAGGACCGCAACGAGCGGCGCTGCCTGCGGCAGTGGTGGCGCCAGGAGTGCGGCGGCGACGGCGTGCCGCCCACCGCGAAGCCGGTCGACGCCCCGGCGGGCGGCGGTGGCGGTGGCGGTGGTGGCGGCGGCCGGGGTGGCGGTGGCGGCACCTGCACCACCTGCAAGAAGCCCGGACCGGTCCGGCCGGAGCCCCGGCCCATTCCGGACCGGCCGACCCCGCTGCCGGACTGGAAGGCCCCTGACTTCGCCCAGCTGCTGCTGAACATCACCGCGGTGTACCTGGCCGACGAGCTCAGCAAGCTGCTGGCCCTCGACCCGACCCACTTCGCGCCGGCCGACGGCACGGACAACGCCCCGCTGGCCATGACCGAGCCGGTGCCCGGCGGCAAGAACGGCGGCCGGACCCGCGAGGACGACAAGTGCGACGACGGTCCGGGGACCAGCGCGACCGGGCACGCGGTGTTCATGCCGCGCCAGCGCTACTACGACAAGTTCCTCATGCGTGACGAGTGCCGTGCCACCCGGGTGTTCGCCCTGCTGGACAAGTCCGACTACTGCTACAAGCGCCGGTGCGACGGGGTGAACACCAACAGCAGCACCCAGCCGCCCGGGATGAGCGAGATCGCCGCCGAGGGGGAGACCCCGGCCAACGGGCACCTGATCCCGGCGGCCGCCAAGGGCTCGGGCATCGACCTCCGCAACCTGGTGGCGATCTACCAGAAGACCAACACGCCGTACCTGAGCTCGGGTGTCGAACGGGACATCATCCAGGCCATCAAGAAGGGCAAGCACGTCGCCGTGTCGGTGGAGCCCACCTACCGCAACGCGAACACCGGAGTGGTGGAGTCACTCGAATACAATTACGTCATTCTGGAGGACAAGATCGTCAAGCACTGCGTGATCACCCAGAGCCCGACCGGGGGCACCACCAGGGGCACCAGCAACTGCCCCAAGCTGTGAGGACGACAGGGAGTCGACACATGGACGATCACCTCGACAGGCTCTACGACGCCATCGGCCCGGCCTTCGGCCCGGGGGTCGCGGCCGAGGACTGGCAGCGGATCGAGTCCGAGCTGGGGGTGGGCCTGCCGGCCGACCTCAAGGCCCTGACCGAGCGTTACGCACCCGTGCGCCTGCACCGGTCGGTCGTGCTGTCGAACCCCTCCACCGCCGTGCACCGCCTCGACCGCCACATCCGTGAGACCGTCGAGGCCTACCGGGCGTGCGAGTTCGACGAGGAGAACTTCCCGGACCCGGACTTCCCCGAGCCGCTGGACTTCGGCGGCCCCGACGGCCTGATCCCGGTCTCCGGCACCGCCCACGGCGAGGAGGTCTTCCTCCACCGGGAGACGGCCGGCGGTCCCTGGTCGGTGGTCGTCTACGTCGGTGACGACGACGAGTTCTACCGGTACCGGATGGGCTTCGCCGAATGGCTGTACCGCTACCTCGCGGGCGAGGACATGGCCGGCCCGAACAGCGCCCAGTCCATCCCCGGCCCGGTCCGGATCGAGGAGCTCCTGGTCCCGCCCGGCACCGCCCCCACCGAGCGCCTCGGACCGCAGCGCTCGCACGGGGACGGCGGCTCGTCCCCGAACTGACGGGCACTCGGCGGTACGGGCCGAGGTCTGAACGCTGCCCTCCTCTCCGACGGGCTCCGCCTGGTGCGGGCCCGTCGGAGAGGACCTGCGGCCGTGGCGGACCTCGGTGAGCGACCGACCGGGTGGTGCCCTCCGCGCTGCGCCGGGTCCGGACGAGCTGCTGGGAGCTGTTCCACACGACTCTCCACCCTGCCGCCTCCGCGTCAGCGACCAGGCGACCGGCTGGAACGCGGCGTCGTCGGGCGCCTTCAGCTCCAGCCGCAGGTCGATGCTGTGCAGCGGGGGAAGGCCGGCCGGCGCCGTCACCGTGAGCCCGAGGTGCACCAGGTGGTAGACGGCCGTCGCCGCCTCCTGCGCCACGAACGCCTTCAGCTCGCTGTCGTCGGCCACGGACTCCGCGGTCAGTACGGCGGTCAGCGGCCCGCCGAGCACGATGCGTCCCTCCAGCGGCGGCTCCGCGGCGCCCGCCGGCGCGGTGCCGTCGCCCCGCGCCGGTGAGTCCGGCGCGAGCACCAGACCGCGCTCGGACAGCCGCTCGGGAACCATCACACTGATCACGTCGCCCCCAGACCCACCCGTGGCGGCAGCCGGAACCCACACGGTCCGCGCCTCGCCCCCGATGGGTCACAGCGTAGGGATCGCGGGCCGTCCGCGGGAGGTTTTCGGCCATCCGCGGATGCGGGACCGCTCCGGCGGGCCTAGCGTGGGCCCATGGAGCTGTTCCCTCCGATCCCGCTGGCGCGGTGGCAGGACTCCAAGGCGACGGTGCACCGGTTCGCCCAGGTCGTCGGCAAGATCCGGCTGGCGGAGAGCGTGCGGCGCAACCACTGGTGGAACGTCCCCTACTACCTCACCGGGCGCGGCATCACCACCCGCCCGATGGCCATGGCCGACGGGGGCGGGAGCTTCTGCGTCGACTTCGACTTCGTCGACCACCGGCTGGTGGTCTGCGCGTCGGACGGCCGCAGGGTCTCCTTCCCGCTCACCGGGCAGTCCGTGGCGTCGTTCTACCGCCAGACGCTCGACTCCCTCGCCGTGGTCGGGGTGCCGGTGTCCCTCCCGCACCCCTCCCCGTTCGACCTGCCCGACGCGGGCCGGCCGTTCGCCGACGACACCGAGCACGCGGCCTACGACCCGTTCTGGGTGAACCGCTACTGGCAGGTGCTCGGCCAGGTCAACCTGGTGCTGGAGGAGTTCGCCGCCCGGTTCTGCGGGAAGATCAGTCCGGTGCACCACTTCTGGCACACCTTCGACATCGCCGTCAGCCGGTTCTCCGGCCGCGCGATCGACCAGCCCCCGACCGTCGACCCGGTGACCCGCGAGGCGTACTCCCGCGAGGTGATCAGCTCTGGCTTCTGGTTCGGCGACGACACCTTCCCCGGGCCGGCCTTCTACTCCTACGCGGCGCCCGAACCCGCGGGCCTGGCCGACTGCCCGCTCCGCCCCGGCGCCGCCCGCTGGGTGGAGCGCGGCGGCAGCCACCTGGCCGTCCTCGGCTACGACGACGTGCGCGGCGGCGAGGACCCGCGGGCCGCGGTCCTCGACTTCTACGAGTCCGTCTACGCCTCCGCGGCCCGGCTCGCCGACTGGAACACCGGCGGCGAGGCCTCACCCGGCGGCATCACCGACCCGGTGGCCGCCCGGGGCGGCGGCTGACGGCACGGCCGTCGGCGCCCCGGGCCTACGGCGTGGTGAGGCGGCGGCCGAGGTCGTCCAGGTAGGGGGTGCCGTAGGCGTCCGCGAGGTCGTCGAGGTCGATCATCGGGGGGATGTCGATCACGGGCTGGCGCTCGACGAGGAAGGCCATCGTCTCGTGGACGATCCTGGTCTCGTCGGCTCCGGTGATCTGCGGCAGGCCCAGGACGCCGTCGGTGACCCGGATCCGGGTCTCGGCCTCGGCGGCGCCCTCGCGGACCCGGACCAGGTGCTCGTGGTCGCCGAGGGGCTCGACCTGAATCTCGACTGCCATGGCGAACTCCGCCTTTCCCTGGGGTCGGGGCCGGGGTGCGGCACCTGTGTGGATGCTAACGCCAGGTCGGCGCGTCGGCGGTGCCGGCCGCTCGGCCGGCCGCTCGGCGCGTCGGCGGCTGTCGACACTCGACGCCCCCTTCGGCGCCCGCCGGGCGGACCGGCGGCGGTCCGCGCCCGCCCGCCGCACCCGCCGCACCGCACCGGAACGGCGACTCGGCCGTGCTCCCACCCGGTCACGCGGCGGGTGGGAGCACGGCCGGGCCGCCGCCCGGCTACAGGGTCCGGCGCACGCCCGCCTGGGTCTCCAGACGCTGCAACTGGTCGCCCAGTCCGGCATGCATGGCGTCCCGCACGTGGCCGCCGCGCCCGATCCACAGGACCTCCCTGCCGCGGAGCTCCTCCAGCATCAGGGCGTAGGCGGCGTACATCGCGACCGCCGCGAGGAGCATGCCGAGCGCGCCGGCGACGCGGCCCAGCCACTCCACGCCGGAGACGCCGAACAGGCCGGCCGTGAGGTAGCGCGGCACGGCGACCATCAGGAGCAGCCACAGCACTCTCTTCGGCCGTGCCACCGAGGCCATCAGGGCGGCGAACACCGTGAACACCAGGTTCATCACGCCCAGCACCTGCGCCCCGCCGTGGGCATCCGTCGAGGTGACCAGCCCATTGGCCAGCCAGGCGCCGGCGAACCCGCCCATCAGCGTCGCGGCGATGACGTCCCGGGCGCCGAACGCGAGGATGCCGACCAGCAGTTGGAGTACGAAGGCGGAGAACACCGTGAGCGCCACGGCCTGCCGGTTCGCGCTGTCGATCAGGCCGAGTTGCAGGCTGCTGGTCACGGCGGAGGAGATGGCGACGGTGAAGAAGCCCAGTGGCATCGGCGAGGCGATCGGCCGCAGGCTGATCCGCGTCATGGCGTTCAGGTCCGGCTCCGGGCGGCCGGCGGCCGCCCCGTCCGGGCCCGGGGCCGGCCCCGCCCCGGGCGTCTCCGTCCCGGCCGCCGCTGGGCCGGGCCCGCGCACCGGGGTTTCCTCCATCGCTGCTGCCACCATCGTCTCGCTCCCCACTCTCGGTCGAACGCGGTCCTGGGACGGACGCGTTCCGGAAGGCTAGGAGCGGGAGTGCGGCGGGACTTGTCCCGAGGTGTACGGCCGCTGTCGTGCCCGTGCCCGGAGTGCGGGCCGCGGGTCGGCCGCGGCCCGGCCGGAGCCTCAGCCGGCCGGAGCCTCAGCCGGCCGGGACCTCGGCCTCCTCGACGATGCGGCCGTCGCGGAGCTCGACCACCCGGTCCGCGAGTTCCATGAGGTTGGGGTCGTGGGTGGCGACCAGCACGGTGACGCCCTCGCTGCGCACGACCGCGCGCAGCAGCTCCATGATCGCGCGGCCGGTCTCCGAGTCCAGCTGGCCGGTCGGCTCGTCGGCGATGATGAGGTCGGGCTCGTTGGCCAGCGCGCGGGCGATGGCGACGCGCTGCTGCTGGCCGCCGGACAGCTCGCCGGGGCGCTGGTTGGCGTGGTCGGCCAGCCCGACGAGGGCCAGCAGGGTGCGGGCGCGCTCCTCGCGCTGGGCGGCCGGGACCTTGCGCAGCCGCATCGGGACGCCGACGTTCTCGGCGGCGGTGAGCACCGGGAGCAGGCCGAAGGACTGGAAGACGAAGCCCAGCCGGTCCCGGCGCAGGGCGAGCCGGCCCTCCTCGTCCAGGCCGCCGAGGTCGGTGCCGTCGAGGGTGATGGTGCCGCCGGTCGGGCCGTCCAGGCCGCCGACCAGGTTGAGCAGGGTGGTCTTGCCGGAGCCCGAGCGGCCCTTGAGCGCGGTGAGTTCGCCCCGGCCGATGGTGAAGGAGACGCCGCGCAGGGCGTGCACGGCCCGCTCGCCGGTGCCGAAGCTGCGGTGGACATCGGTGACGGCCACCATGGGAGCGGTCTCGGTGCCGGCCGGTTGCTGCGTCATGCGGCGTCCCCCCTGGGCGGGCCCGGCGCACCCCGCCGACGGGACGGCGCCGGGTCTTTGTTTGAAGTGTTCATGGCTTCGCGAGACCGGTTTTCCCTGACGTGTTGTCAGGCGTGGTCCGGCTGCGGTTCGGAGCATTTGTTCACTACTTATATCCTTCGCGCAAGTCCCTTCCCTTCCTTGACCGGATCTGACAGCATCGTCCGCTATCCGGTGATCAAGCGCCGGTGATCATCGTGACGGCGCCCCAGGGGCGCCCATCCGCGCAGTGGGAGACGTGCGCCCGGTACGGGCGGCGCCGGCGCGGACACCATTGAGGACCGGGGGAGGAACGGGATGCTCGGCTTCGTCGTGCGCCGTCTGCGCGGGCGACTGCCTCTGGCCGCCGCCGCCCTGCTCACCGTACTGATCACAACGGCGGTGCTCACGGCGCTGGTCGCCTTCCAGCACACCGTCGGCGAGGTCGGACAGCGCCAGGCCCTCCAGGGCCAGGGGCATCCGAGGACCACCGTGGTGGTCAACTCCGAGCACGGGCTGGACCGGCGGGCCAAGGACGACGCGGCGGTGGGCGACTACGCCCGCGCCCTCTTCGGCGACCTGCCGACCGAGACCCGCGGGCTGTCCCGCAGTCGCTCCTACGGTCTGCCGGGCGGCCCGTCGGGAGGCGCCGGGACTGCCCCGACGGGCAAGCAGGCGGGCACTCCGTCCGCCCCGCAGCCGTCCGCCGCGCAGCCCTCCGCCGCCGCCCCGCAGCCCGGCGCGGCGAAGGAGGACGACCTCACCCTCCTCGCCGCCCTCGACCGCCAGTACGTCCGCCTGCTCGCCGGCGACTGGCCCGCCGCCGGCGCGCCCGGCGCCCCCGGCCCCGTCCAGGCGGCCGTCCCGCAGGCCGCGCTCACCCGCCTCGGCCTCGCCGCCGAGGCCCTCCCCGCCGAGGTCCGGCTCACCGACCGCTACGGCGGCGCCCCGCTCACCGTCCGGATCACCGGCGTCTACCGCGCCAACGACCCCACCGACCTCTACTGGCGGCTCGACCCGCTGCAGGGCCGCGAGGTCCTGGTCGGCGGCTTCACCACCTACGGCCCGCTGCTCGTCGACGACACCGCCTTCACCGCCGCCGGCCTCCCGCAGAACGGCCGCAGCTGGCTGGTCGACGCCGACTTCAGCGGCGTCGGCGCCACCGCGGTGGACGCCCTGCGCGGCCGGATCACCCCGGCCGGCGACGACCTCAACAAGAACGCCGGGCTGATCGCCCGCACCGGCCTCGCCGACCTGCTGCGCGAGCTGGACTCCAGCGCCGTGGTCGCCCGCTCCACCCTGCTCATCGGCGCCCTCCAGCTGATCGTGCTGGCCGCCGCGGCCCTGCTGCTCGTCGTCCACCTCATCGCCACCCGCCAGCAGGCCGAGAACGCCCTGCTCGCCGCCCGCGGCGCCTCCGGCCTGCGCCTCGGCGGGTTCAGCGCCACCGAGGCGCTGCTGCTCGCCCTGCCCGCCGCCTTGCTCGCCCCGCTGTTCACCCCGCTCCTGCTGCGCGTCCTCGGCGGCTTCGGCCCGCTGCGCCACGTGCCGCTGGACACCTCGCTGCGCTGGACCCTCTGGCCGGTCGCGATCGCCTGCGCCCTCGGCTGCGTCCTGCTCGCCGCCGTGCCCGCCCTGCTGCGCGGTGCCGGCGCCGCCGTGCTGCGCCGGGCCGGCAGCCGCCAGGCCCTGGCCGCGGGCGCCGCCCGCTCCGGCGCCGACCTCGCGCTGCTCGCCCTGGCCGTCCTCGCCTACCAGCAACTCGCCCAGTACAGCGGCGGATTGTCCCCGGACGCCGACGGCCGCCTCGGTCTGGACCCGGTCCTGGTCGCCACTCCCACACTCGCCCTCGGCGCCGGCACCCTGCTCGCGCTGCGGCTGCTGCCGCTCGTCGCCCGGCTCGGCGCCCGGATCGCCGCGCGCGGCCGGGGCCTCGGCCCCGCCCTGGTCGGCTGGCAGCTCGCCCGCCGCCCCGGCCGGGCCGCCGGGCCGGTGCTGCTGCTGGTGCTCGGCGTCTCCACCGGCGTCCTCGCGCTCGGCCAGCACGACACCTGGAACACCTCCCAGCAGGACCAGGCCTCCTTCGCCACCGCCGGCGGCCTGCGCATCCACGGCATCCACACCGACCCGCTGGGCCAGGGCAGCCGGTTCGCCGCCCTGCCCGGCGGCGACCGGATCGTCCCCGTCAGCCGCCAGGAGCAGTCCCTGCCCGACAACGGCCACGGACAGATCCTCGCCCTGGACGCCGCCGCCTTCGCCGAGCGCGTCCCGGTCCGCTCCGACCTGCTCGACGGACAGGACCCGAAGCGGCTGTTCACCCCGCTCGCCGAGAACCCGCCCGCCGGGGCCGCGGCCGGAATCCCGCTCCCCGGGCGTCCGCAGCGCATCGAGGCCGAGGTCACCTTCACGCCCGACGCGCGGCTGCCGATCCCCGGCGAGGCCCTGCCGCCTCCGGTCCGGGCCCCGGACGTCTGGCTGCTGCTGCGAGACCGCCACGACGTCTCCTTCGTCGCCCCGCTCCGCGGCATCCCCGCCTCCGGCGAGGGCCGCGTCACCGCGAACCTCGCCGGGCTCACCGACGGCGGACGCAGTTCGGTGTCCGCGCCGCTGACCGTCGTCGGCGTGACCCTCTCCTTCGGCCCCACCGACGGCGGCGTCCTGACCGTCCGCCGGCTCGCCGCCGCCGACGACGCGACGTCCCCCGCCGTGCCGGCCGCCGTCCCCGCCGGCTTCGGCTGGGCCAACACCGGCGACGGCACCGACCACGACGCCCACGTGGAGCTCCTCCCCGGCCAGGGCGACGACCGGCTGCTGCTGAGCGCGCGCTACTGGTCCGTCACCGGCAACCGCGGCACGCAGCGCGCCGTCATGACCCCGGCCGGCGCCAACCCGCCGGCCGAGATCACCGGCGTCGCCACCCGCGGCTACCTGGCCGCCACCGGCTCCGCCGTCGGCTCGACCATCCGCGTGCCGTTCGGCCTCGCCACCGTGCAGGTGAAGATCACCGGCGAGGTCGAATCGCTGCCCGTCGCCGGCGGTACCGCCCTGCTGGTCGACCTCGGTACCGTCGGCCGGGCGCTCGCCGCCACCGGCCGGGAGACCCCCTTGCCCACCGAGTGGTGGCTGCCCGCCACCGGCCCGGACGACCAGGTCCCCGCCCAGGCGGCCGCCGCCCTGCGCGCGGCCGCCGGCACACCCGGGCTCCAGCTCCGCGACGAGGTCGCCGCCGACCTGCTCGGCGACCCGCTCAGCGCGGCCCCGCAGAACGCGCTCGCCGCCATCGCCCTCGTCACCACGGTGCTCGCCGCCATTGGCTTCGCCGCCGCCTCGGCCGCCGCCGCGGCCGAGCGCTCCCGCGACTCCGCGCTGCTGCTGGCCCTCGGCGCCCCCAGGCGCCGCCTGATCCGCACGGCCACCGCCGAACAGGCCGTCCTGGTCGGCCTCGGCAGCGTCGTCGGCCTCGCCCTCGGCGCCCTGATCGTGCGGCTGATCGTGCCGCTCGTGGTGCTCACCCCGGAGGCCCGCCGCCCCGTCCCGGACGCCGTCGTCGACCTGCCGCTCGGCACCGCCGTCCTGCTGGCCGCCGCGATCGCCGCCGTCCCCCTGCTCTCGGCCCTGCTCGGCGGCCGCCGCCGGCGCGACGTGGCCCAACGACTGCGGCACCTGGAGGAGATGTGACCAGCCCGGCCGGAACCGCGGCCCCCCGGTCCGCCGACGCCGGCCCGGAGGCCGCCCACCGCCCTGCGGCCTGGGTGCGCACCCGGCTCCGCGCGACCCCGCTCGCCGCGCTGCTCACCGCCGTGCTCGCGCTCGGCACCGTCTTCCTCGCGGCCGCCTTCCCGCGCCTGCTGGACCGGACCGCCGACCAGGGCCTGCGCGAGTTCCTGCGCGACCGGGGGCCGGCCGCGACCAGCATCCTCGCCACCGCCGACCTGCGCGGCGACGCCAAGGGCCTTGACGATGCCGCCGCCCTGCTCACCGCGCACACCGGCGCCACCTTCCGCGTCGCGCCCGGCGGCCCGGTCTACGGCAGCCGCACCGGCAAGCCGCGTTCCCTCACCAACCCGGGCCTGGCCAGGCCCGAGAAGGCCGACCCGGTGATGGACCTGCTCTACGTGCAGGGCCTGCGCGACCACGTGACGCTCGCCGACGGCAGTTGGCCGGACGCCCCCACGCCGGGCCGGCCCGTCCAGATCGCGATCAGCCGCGACGTCGCCGAGACCGTCCGGATCCACCTCGGCGACATCCTGGAGACCGCCTCGGCCACCAGTGACGAAAAGGCGCCCCAGGCCCTGGTGGTCGGCATCGTCGACGTCGCCGACCAGAACGACCCCTACTGGACCGACCTGTCCTGCCTCAACCGGGCCTGCCTCAACTACACCACCGGCAAGGAGCCCGCCGCCTACTGGCGCACCGCCGCACTCGTCGACGGCTCCGCCCTCGAACGGGTGCGGACCTGGCAGACCGGCGCGCAGGACTTCTGGCGGCTGCCCGTCGACGTCGACAGCCTGCGTGCCGACCGGCTCGCCGCGACCGAGCGGGACGTCGCCTCGTACCTCACCGGGCACACCGCCAACACCCTGGCCAACGAGACCCGGCGCCCCGGCCTGCACATGAACTCCGCGCTGCCCGAGCTCTTCCGCCAGGCCACCGAGCGGCAGGAGGCCGCCGCGCCGCTCGCCGCGATCGGCCCGGCCGGCCTCGCGGGTGTCGGCATGGTCGTGCTCTGCCTGGCCGCCGCGCTCACCGGCGACCGGCGCGCCGCCGAACTGCGGCTGCTCCAGGCCCGCGGCGGCTCGCGGTCCGGGGTGCTGCTGCGGCTGCTCGGCGAGGGCGCGGTGACCGTCCTGCCGGCCGCCGCCGTCGCGACCGCGCTCGCCCTGTGGCTGCTGCCCACCCCGCGCTGGGGCGGCGCCGTGCTGGCCGCCTCGGCCGTCGCCCTGTTCACCCTGCTCGCCCTCCCGCTGCGCGCCGCGCGGCTGTGGGCACGCCCCCGGCCCGGCTCCGGCCGGCGCCGCGTGGTCGTCGAACTCGCCGTCCTGGCCCTGACGGTCACCGCCGTGGCGGAGGTCCGGCGGCGCGGCGTCGCCACCGCCGGCGAGGGTGCCGACCCGCTGCTGGTCCTCGCCCCGCTGCTGCTCGCCCTCACCGGCGGGCTGCTGCTCGCCCGCCTCCAGCCACTGCTGGTCGGCGCGCTCACCCGGGTCGCCGCCCGGCGCCCGGGCGCCGTCGGCTTCCTCGGCCTGACCCGTGCCGCCCGCGGCACCGGCGGCCGGCCGGGCGCCGCCGTGCTGCCGTTGCTCGCGCTGCTGCTCGCCGTCACCACCGCCGGCTTCGGCGCCACCGTGCTGGGCGCCGTCGACACCGGGCGCACCCGCGCCGCCCGGCTGAGCGTCGGCGGCGACGCCTCCGTCATCGTCCCGGTCGGCGTCACCGTATCCTCCGCCTTCGCCGCCGCGGCGGCCGAGCTGCCCGGTATCCGGGCCTCCGCCCCGGTCTGGGCCGACACCGAGGTGTTCGTGCTCGGCGGCAACGGCGCCACCCGGGTCTTCGCCGTCGTCGCCGACCCCGCCGCCTACGCGGAGATCTCCCGCTCGCTCGGGCGCGGCGCCTTCGACCCGGCCGCGCTGTCCGGTGGCGCGGGGGGCCCGGACGCCCCCGTGCCCGCCCTGGTCTCCGCCGAACTCGCCAGGCAGCTGGGCCCGGCAGCCACCCACCGACTGCGCCTGCCGAACGGCGCCGAACTGCTCACCGCCACCGCCGGCACGATCGACGCCACCCCCGCCCTCCAGGGCGACGGCCGGCTGTTCGTCGTCCTGCCGGCCGGCCCGGCCGTCGCCCTCGCCCCCGAACTCGGCCGCGCCAACCTCTGGCTGGCCACCGGCCCGGTGGACGAGGGCGCACTGCGGAGCCTGGTGCGCGAACGGATCGCCAGCGACACCGAACGCGGCGCGCGGGTCGGCTCCGCCGGGTCCGCGGACCAGGGGGAAGCCCTGCCGACCGGCTACACCGTGCGCACCAGCGCGGGCGTCACCGCCGAACTCGCCGACGACCCGCTCCAGGAGTCCGCCGCCCGGCTGTTCTGGGCCGCCGTCCTCGGCGCCGGCGCGCTCGCCCTGCTCGCCGTCCTGCTCACCCTGGTCCGGGCCGCCCCCGAACGCACCGCGCTGCTCGCGCGGCTGCGCACCATGGGCCTGCGCCCCCGGCAGGGCCTGGCGCTGATCCTGGTCGAGACGCTGCCGCAGACCCTCGTCGCGGCCGTCGGCGGCGGCCTCGTCGCGCTCGCCGCGGTCGCCCTGCTCGGCCCGGCCTTCGACCTGTCGATCCTGGTCGGCGCGCAGATCGCGCGCGGCCTGCCGATCGCCGTCCCGCCGGTCCTGCTGCCGACCCTCGGCCTCACCGCCCTCGTCGCGGCCGGCATCGTCGCCGAGGCGCTCATCGCCGGCCGGCGCCAGATCGCCACCGAACTGCGCGCGGGGGACCAGCGATGACACCCCCCGCGCCCGACCGACCCCGACACCACCACCCCAGCGCCGACGAGAGGAGAGCCGCGGTGAACGGCAGCGCCCAGGACCAGCAGACCGCCCAGGCCCCCACCTTCCAGGAACTCCAGGAGCGGGCGCGCGCCGCCGCGGCCGGGCCCAGGAGCGCCCACGCCGCGGACGCCGCGATCGTCTGCGACCGGCTGGTCCGCATCTTCAGCGCCCAGGGCGTCGAGGTGCAGGCCCTGCAGGGCCTCGAACTGACCATCCGGCAGGGCGACCTGGTCGCCCTGGTCGGTGCCTCCGGCAGCGGCAAGTCCACCCTGCTGACCATCCTCGCCGGACTGGACGTGCCGACTGCCGGCACCGCCACCGTCGCCGGCTGCGACTTGCTGGAGATGTCCCCCCGCGAGCGGTTGCGCTACCGCCGCGAGGTGGTCGGCTTCATCTGGCAGCAGACCGCCCGCAACCTGCTGCCCTTCCTCACCGCCGCCGAGAACATCGCCCTGCCGATGCAGCTGCGCGGCGGCCGCAAGACGCACGGCGGCGCGCGCCGGCAGGCCGCCCGGGTCGCCGAACTGCTGGAGGCGCTGGGGATCGGCGAACTCGCCCGCCGGCGGCCGAGCGAGATGTCCGGCGGCCAGCAGCAGCGCGTCGCCATCGCCGTCGCCATGGCCAACAACCCGCCGGTGCTGCTCGCCGACGAGCCCACCGGCGAGCTGGACTCGGAGACCGGGGCGAGCATCTTCGAGGCCTTCCGCACCGTCAACCGCGACCTCGGCGCCACCGTCGTCATCGTCACCCACGACCCGATGGTGGCCGGCGAGGTCCGCCGCACCGTCGCCATCCGCGACGGCCGCACCAGCAGCGAGGTGCTCCGCCGTACCCTCACCGACGAGCACGGCGAGGAGTCGGTGAACGAGACCGAGTACGTCATGCTGGACCGCACCGGCCGGGTCCAGCTCCCGGCGAAGTTCCTGGAGGCGCTCGGCATGGAGCACCGCGTCGCCGTCGAACTCGCCCCCGACCACATCGCGGTGCGCCCCGACGACCTCGAAGGGCACTGACGGGGCAGCGGAGCCGGCGCGGGGGAGAGGGGTAGGCGAGGGTACGGACGGCCGCCGACGGAACGGCGCCGCGGTGCTGGGATACTGGACCGGAACGTTCCGCGGTGGCGACAGGTGGTGAGGGGCGGCCCATGAGCAGCCGGGTGAGGGTGCTGAGGAAGCAGAACCGGCTCAGCCTGGAGGCGTTGGCGGCGCAGGTCGGCGTCACCAAGAGCTACCTCTCCAAGGTGGAGCGCGGCCTCAGCGACCCGTCGATCTCCACCGCGCTCAAGCTCGCGCACGCGCTGAACGTGGACGTCGGGCGGCTCTTCTCGGACGAGGTCGAGCCCGAGCTGGTCACCGTGGTGCGGGCCGGCGAGCGGACCCCGATGGCCGGGCGGACCGGCGCCGGCACCGCGCGCTACGAGGGCATCGCCACGGGGCTGGCGGGCAAGCAGATGGTGCCGTTCATGATGCACCCGCCGCTGGAGCCCGCCGACGCGCCGTTCAAGTCCCACGCGGGCGAGGAGTTCCTCTTCGTCCACGAGGGTACCGCCGAACTGGAGTTCCCGGAGCGGACCGTCGCCCTCGCCCCCGGCGACAGCGTCTACTTCAACGCGGCCCTGCCGCACCGCTGCCGCTCCACCGGGGAGGCGCCGGCCGCGATCCTCGTGGTCATCCACGACGACCCGGCCGGCCCCGGCGACCGCGTGCCGACCCTGCCCTGACGGTCCTGCGGGGCGGGGGCCGGCGCTGTAGGAACCCGGTGCCGCGCGACCTCAGCGCCCCTTGGCCTCGAAGCGGACGAAGTCGCGCCCGGCCGGACCGGCCTGCAGGCCGAGGGACTGGCCGATCACCACGGCGGGCGCGCCGACCAGCTCGCACAGCCGGCCCATCAGCTCCTCGGAGGAGGTGCGGCCGCCGTCCGGCGCCGGGTCGTTGCGCAGCCCGCTGAGCGCGGCCGGGTCGGCCAGGCCGGCCTTGGTCCCGATCTTCCCGCAGGACGCGTCCCAGCCGGCCCGGTGGGCGGCGTACTCGGCCGGGTCGGCGGGCGGGGTCCAGTCCCGGGCCCAGCCCAGGGTCTCGTACCCGCCGCCGGGGAAGCACACCGTGACGCACAGGCCCCACTCGGCGTCCTCCAGCAGCCAGACCGCGGTCTTGCTCTCGACGGCGAGCGACCACGCGGGGTCCATGATCCGGCTGCGGCTGATCCGGCCGAACCGGGGCTTCGGCGGGTCGAACAGCAGGCCGGTGCCCTCCGGCCCGGCGTAGAGGTAACCGCCGCGCTTGCCGCGCGCGAGGGCGGGGAGCACCCGGTCGGCGGGGGCGGAGGTGATGGCCGCGTAGGTGGGCACGGTGGTTCCTTCTGGCAGGGGCGGACGGCCCGGCGCGCGGGCCGGCGTCGGCCGGCGAGTGGGTCGGGCGGCTCGGTCGGCGGGGTCAGTCGGCGGCGCGCAGCGCGGAGGCGTGGTAGACGAGGTGCGCCGGGACGGCGGCGTCGATCGCCTGCAGCGCGGGCCCGAGGTTGGCGAAGAGGTCCGGCACGACCGGGACGAAGCAGGTGCTGTGCCCGAAGACGACCCGGCCGGCCCCGCGCACCTCGACCGCCGCGACGTCGTCGAACGGCACGTGGTGGATCTCCCCGTCGGGCTCGCGCGCCCACACCCCGGTGGCGTCGACGACCAGCCGGGTGCGGCGGGCCGCCGAGAAGCGCAGCCGGTCGCTCAGCGCGGGCCGGAAGACCTGGCCGCCCTCGGGCAGGGCGGTGTGGCCGGTGCAGCGGTGGCGCGGCACCGGCGTGCCGTCCGGCAGGCGCGGCTCGACCTCGGCGGACTCGGGCACGACCAGCAGCGCGGTGCCCAGCGCCCCGGCGAAGGCCTGCCGGGCCTGTTCGGGCGTGACGGCGGCGGCCGCCGCGAGACGGGTCCGCGCGTCCCGGTACGGCTGGCCGAAGAGCGAGCGGGCGGCGGCGGACCCGAGTTCGAGGATGGTGGCGCGCGGATCGGTCCAGGCCTCGCGCAGCGCCTCGCGCTCCTCGGCGAGCTCCTGCTCGGTGACCCCGTCGCGGGCCAGCCGGACGGCCTCCTGCCAGAGCAGCTCGCTGACCTTCTGCTCCTGGCCTTCCCGGGCGTCGACGAGGACGGTGAACTCGCCGCGGCCGTCCCCGGCGTCCGTGCAGGCGCCGCCGACGTCGTAGGAGAGCCCGTGCTCGTGGCGCGCGCTGTCGCGCAGGCGCTGCGCGAAGACGTCGAGGGCCAGCCGCAGTGCGTCGTCGGCGAGCACGCCGTTCAGGGCGAGGCCGGGGCCGGGGACGTCCTCCGGTCGCCAGGACGGCCCGGTCGGCAGGGCGGGCAGGCTGCGGTCGTGCCCGGGCCGTTCGCCGCCGGGCAGCGGCAGGCGCAGCCCGGCGGGCGGCGGTCCGGTGAGGACGAGGACGGCGTTGCCCGCGTGGAAGTAGCGGGCGCGGGCCTCCTGGACGGCCTCGACCGGGATCCGGTCGGCGCCCGGGCCGCGGTAGGCGGCCAGGCCCACGCCCTTGACGCCGTAGCGGTGGGAGAGGAGTTCGCCGGTCTGCGGCGCGGCGGCCCGGCCGTCCTCGGCCTCCAGGACGCCGGCCTCCCGGTCGATGCGGTCCAGCGGGAGGTCGCCCAGCGCGGTGCAGACCCGGGCCAGGAAGTCGACGACCTGCTCGGGCTGCCCGGAGCAGGTGAACTCGGTGACCTCCAGGTCGACGGAGGCGTTGTGGTCGTGGTGCAGCCGGGGCAGCGTGCTCATCGCGAGGTGCTCGATGAGGTGGGTCACCCCGAGCGTGCGCAGCGTCTCGTCCCGCACTCCGCAGCCGAAGACCAGGGCGGCCTCCAGGGGGCCGGGCGCGGGTGCCCAGATGACCGGTATGCCGTCGATGACCTCGTGATTCACCCGGCGATCATACGGGGGGCCGGATTCTCGCGGCGACCGGGTTTCCGGGCGGTGCCCGCCGTCAGCGGTGACGGCGGGCCCGGAGGTACTCGCGGGCGAGCAGGCGCAGCGCGGCGGGTTTGGCGGGGCTCGCGGAGCGGTGCAGCAGTGCGCCGAGGTCGGCGCGGGCGGCGGCGCTGGTGAGCGTCTCCACCTCGACGACGCAGCGGACCATCGGCCGGTGCGCGGGCGGTACGAGGCCGATGACGGCCCGGCCCTCGGCCAGGGTGCGGTCCGCGGTGTCGAGCAGTTCGCCGAGCAGGGCCCGCACGGCCGGCAGGTCGCGCGCCTGCTCCAGGTCGGCGCGGGTGACGCCGTGCCGCTCCAGCGCCCGCGCGGGGACGGTGAGGCGGCCGTCCGCGAGGTCCTCGGCGAGGTCGTTGACGAAGTCGAGCCGCTGGCTGCCGTCGATGAAGGTCCGGCAGGCGGCCCGGTAGGCGTGCTGGTCGCCGGGCGGTCCGAGCAGCGCGGCGACGACCATGAAGCCCGGCAACGAGTACCCGTCCACGTAGCGCTGGTAGTCCTCCTCGGTGGCGAACCCGGTGAAGTCGAGGTCGGCGTCGGCCGCCGCGAGGTACTCCAGGACCCGGTCGCGCAGCACGGGGTGGGCGGCCGCGCTGTTCAGCAGGGGGCGCAGCCCGGGGTCGTCGGTGCGGCCGGCGGCGAGGCTGTCGGTGACCTGCGCCCGCCACCGGGCCGCGGCCTCCCGGCGGCCGGCGAGCGGGCCGCTGTCGAGCAGGGTGTCCGTGCGGTGCATGAACGCGGCCGCGGCGATCACGTGCGGGACCGTCCGCTCCGGCAGCAGCAGCCCGGCGGCCACCGCGACCTCGCGGCGGTAGCGGGTCACCTGCTCGCGCTGCCGCCCGTACTCCGCCCGCAGCCCGGGCTCCCGGACCCCTGCCGCGTCCAGCGCCCGCTCCCACCGGCCCATCCGGCCCACCGTCCCTCTCGTTCCCGTGGTCCCCGTCGTCCCACTGGTGTCGGAAGGCCCGAGCCTAGACAGCGGACCGCCCGGTCGCCTATTCGGCGGCCGGGCGGTGCGGGTGCGCGGTGCGGCCGGGCGGTGCGGGCGGGTCCTCAGGCCGTGGCGGCGAGCAGCTCGGCGAGGCGGACGGTGCCGGGCTCGTCGAGGGGGAGGAGCGGACGGCGCGGGGTTCCCGCGTCGAGGCCGAGCAGGGCCAGACCGGCCTTGACGGTGGTGGGCAGGCCGCCGCGGAGGATGAACTCCAGGACGGGCAGCTGGCGGTAGAAGACCTCGCGGGCGGTGTCCAGGTCCCCGGCGCGGACGGCGCGGTGGAGGGCGAGGACGGGGCCGGGGATGAGGCAGGGCGCGGCGGTGCACCAGCCGGCCGCCCCGGCGGCGAAGGCCTCCAGGGCGAGCGGGTTGCTGCCGTTGTAGAACGGCAGCTCGCCGTCGGTGAGTTGGGAGAGCCGGTGCATCCGCTGCACGTCGCCGCTGCTCTCCTTGACCATGGTGATGTTCTCCACCTGCCCGACCAGCGAGACCATCAGCTCGGGGGAGAGGTCGATGCCGCTGGTGGCCGGGTTGTTGTAGATCATCACCGGGACGGAGACGGCGTCGGCGACCTCGGTGAAGTGCCGGACGACCTCGCGCTCGTCGAGCTTCCAGTAGGACTGCGGCAGCACCATCACCGCGTCCGCGCCCGCCTGTTCGGCGAACCGGGCGCGCCGTACGGCGTTGCGGGTGGTCAGGTCGGCGACGCCGACCACGGCGGGCACCCGCCGGGCGACGGCGGCGAGCGCGGCCTCGGCGGTGGTGTACCACTCCTGGTCGTCGAGGTAGGCGCTCTCGCCGGTGGAGCCGAGCGGGGCGATGGCGTGGCAGCCGGCGTCGATCAGCCGGTCGACGAGCGCGGTGAGGGCGGTGGTGTCGACGCCGCCGGCCTCACCGGGGGCGAACGGGGTCACCGGGTAGGCGATGATCCCCTCCAGGACGAGTCCGGCCATCTCAGACGTCTCCCTCGGTGCGGGTCGGGGTGGTGCGGGTCGGGGTGGTGCCGGTCGGGGCGGTGCGGGTCGGGGCGGTGGTGATCGCGTCGCCGTGGCCGGCCCGCAGGGCGCGGCGGGCGTAGTAGGCGAAGTTGGCCTGGCTGCGCTTGGCGGTGGAGGTCCAGTCGTGGGCCTCGCGGGCGAGCGCCTCGGGTATCTCCTGGATCCGGCCGGCCGCCGAGGCCAGCAACTGGAGCCGGGCGGCCCGCTCGAAGAGCACGGCGAGGGTGCAGGACTCCTCGACGCCGCCGGTGGCCACCAGCATCCCGTGGTGGGCGAGGAGCAGGGCGCGCTTGTCGCCGAGCACGGCGGAGATCAGCTCGCCCTCCTCGTTGCCGACCGGGATGCCGGGCCAGCTGTCCAGGAAGGCGCAGTCGTCGTACAGCGGGGTGAGGTCCATGTGCGAGACGACCAGGGGCGTCTCCAGCATCGACAGCGCCGAGATGTGCGGCGGATGGGTGTGGATGATGCAGTTCACGTCGGGGCGGGCCCGGTAGACCCAGCTGTGGAAGCGGTTGGCGGGGTTCGCCATGCCCTCGCCCTCCAGCACCTCCAGGTCCTCGTCGACCAGCAGCAGGTTGTCCTCGGTGATCTCGTCGAAGCCGAGTCCGAGCCGCTGGGTGTAGTAGGTGCCGGGGCGTTCGGCGCGGGCGGTGATCTGTCCGGCCAGGCCGGAGTCGTGGCCGGCGTCGAACAGGATCCGACAGGTGAGGGCGAGCTGCTGGCGGATGGTCCAGCCGTGGTCGGGGATGGCGGTGCGCATCCTGAGGTGCGCGAGGTCGACCAGGTCCGCCTTGGCGGTGGTCATGGTGTCGGCCATGCCGGGGTTCTCCTTCGTCCGGGTGGGGTTCGTCCGGGTGGGGACGGCGTGCCGCGGCGGCCCGGGGGCAGGGCGGCGCACCGGTGTCCGGCGGCCGGGCGGACCGGCCGGCGAACACGTTGTTCACCATAGGACACCTTGTGTCCTGCTGTCGACGGCGAACCCTCGGCCGCACCAGCCGGCGGGCCGGGGAAGGAGGTGGCGGGACGTCAACTGCCGCCGCTGGTGCGGCGGATCAGGCCGGAGCGCTCGGCGTCCGAGCGCAGATCGCCACCGGGGGTGTCATGGTCGTCGCGGTCGCCGCGGGCCGCGGCCGTGCAGAGGGCGAAGACGAGCAGGGCGCTCGCCGCCGCGGCGAGGATGCCCAGAGCGGTGAGGACACGGAGCCAGGTCACGGAAGGTGCCTCCAGGGGGACGGCGCGAGGAAGTGCCGCCGGGGATATCGGCAGACCGGCCCGCTCGGTCGAGTGTCCACGGGTGGATCCGGCGGGCGACCGCCGCGCGGAGGGTCGTGTGCGCGGGCGGTCGAAGCACGGGCGGCGTACGCCGGCCCGGGATACGCGCTCCCGGCGCCGCCGGTGTCGCACCGGTGCGCGTCGCCGCGCCGGCCCCCGGCGCCCCGCCATGTCCAGTCCTCCGCCCGCCGCTCCCCGGACGTCCAGGAACTGACGATTCATCATGAAACGGCGATCACCCTAGGGCGTCCGGGCCGGTCGGGGGTATCGGACGGACCCGTTCGGGTGAGGCCCGGGAGCGGAGGCCGCGGCGGGCGGGCAGTTGTCGGCGGCCGTCGATGTCCCCGCCCCGGCCTCCGGGGCGCGCGGTACGGCTCCGATCGCGGACACGATCCGTGATCGTCCGAGCCGGTGGGGCGGCCGGTGCCCGGGGGCGGAGGGAACCGCGCGGGGCCCGGGCGGCGTGGATTGTTATCGTTCCGGGTCGGACCCGGACGGGATGAGAGAGCAGCATGGACAGGTCGGCCATCGTGGATGGACCGGGGACGGTTCCGCCGGGTGCGGGGCGGGCGGCGGGTGCGGGGACGGAACCGCGGGGCCTGGTGGACCTGCGGGGCGAGGAGGGCGCGCCGTTCGCCGTCCACTACCCGGGCGACGCCGTCGTGGTGGTCTCCGGACTGCCCGGCAGCGGCAAGAGCACCCTGCTGCGCCGCTGGTCGGCCCGCGCCCCGCGCGCCGTGACCGTCGACCCGCGGGCGGTGCACGAGGCCTGCGTCGCCGTCATGCCGGAGCGCCTGCCGTACGCGGTCTACCGCCCCTGGGCCCGGCTGGAGCACTTCCGCCTGCTGCGCCGCTCGGTGCGCGGGGGCGGGCCGCTGCTGGTGCACGACTGCGGAAGCCGGGCGTGGATGCGCCGCTGGCTCGCCCGCGAGGCCGCCCGGCAGGGGCGGGAGCTGCATCTCGTCCTGCTCGACGTGGGCGAGGCCGCCGCGCTGGCCGGGCAGCGGGCGCGCGGCCGCTGGGCCTCGCGGCGGGCCTTCGCCCGGCACGGGCGGGGCCTCGGCCGGCTGCTCGCCGCGCTCACCGCGCACGCGCGCGGCCGCACCGCGACACCCGTGCCGGAGGCGGTGTCGGTCCTGCTGCTGGACGGCGCCTCCCGGGCGCGGGCGGTCGAGGCGCGCTTCGGCGCCGGACCGGCGGACGGCTGACCTCGGCCGGCTGGCCGGCGGACGGCTGACCTCGGCCGGCCGGCCGGCGGACGGCTGACCTCGACGGGCCGACCGACCGGCCGCGGCGCGTCCGGCGTCCGGCGGGCGGTTGACGCGGGTGCGGGTCGGCCGGGGAGACTGGGCCCGGACAAGATCGTGTCGACCCGTCAGCCATGAGGAGCTCCCCGTATGTCCGGCCGTACCGCCGTCACCGACAGCCTCTGGTTCCGCCGATTCCACCCCTTCGACGCGGCGCCGGCCCGGGTCGTGATGTTCCCGCACGCGGGTGGCTCGGCCGGATTCTTCCGGGACTGGTCGGCCGACCTCTCGCCGTACGCCGATGTGCTCGCCGTCAAGTACCCCGCCCGGCTGGACCGGATCGACGAGCCGGCCCTCGACTCGCTGTCCGAGCTCGCCGACCGCGTCTACGCGGCGCTGCGACCGTGGGCCGACCGGCCGCTGGTCCTGTTCGGGCACAGCATGGGCGCGGCGGTCGCCTTCGAGGTGGCGCGCCGCTTCGAGCGCGACGGCGCGGCCGGACCGGTGCGGCTGTGCGTCTCGGGCAGCCGGGCACCCTCCGAGCCCCGCGACTCCGCGGTGCACCTGCTGCCCGACGAGGGGCTGCTCGCCGAGCTGGCCCGGCTCGGCGGCACCGACGAGCGGCTGCTGGCCGATCCGGAGCTGCGGGCGCTGATCCTGCCGTCGCTGCGCGGCGACTACACGGCCATCGAGACCTACCGCGCCGGGCGCGAGGAGATCGTGGCGGTCCCGGTCACCGCCCTGACCGGCGACGCCGACCCGCGGGTGACGGTCGAGCAGGCCCGCGACTGGGCCGTGCACACCACCGGGGCCTTCGACCTTCACGTCTTCCCGGGCGGCCACTTCTACCTGACCGGTCAGCGCCGTGCCGTGCTGGAGGTCGTGACCTCCCACCTGGGGGCCTGACCGGGGACGGCGCCGGGCCCCGGCCGGCCCGGTGCCGTCGCGGGCCGGGTCCGTCGTGTCGCGGCGCCGTCGTGCGTCAGCGCCGGGGCGGGGGCCAGGACAGCCCGGGGTCCATGGCCTGCAGGACCTGGAGGCAGATCCGGCGCAGCTGTTCGAGCTGCTCGGCGTCCAGCGGGTCCACGACCAGGGACCGCACCTGCTCCACGTGGCCGGGTGCGCTGTCCACGAGCTTCTGGAGACCGTCCTCGGTGAGGACGGCGTTGGTGGCCCGGCCGTCGCCCGGGCAGCGCTCGCGGCGGACGTAGCCCTGCCCTTCGAGCCGCGTGACCACGTGGGACAGGCGCGAGAGCGAGCCGTTGGCGAGGACGGCGAGGTCGCTCATACGCAGCGTGCGGTCCGGGGCGTCGGAGAGTCCGGCCAGGACGAGGTACTCGAACTGGTTCAGGCCCGCGTCGGCCCGCAGCTGGGCGTCCAGGGCGGCCGGCAGCTTGATGATCATCGCGCTGAACGCCTTCCAGGCCTCCAGTTCGGATGCGCTGAGCCAGCGCGGTGCGTCCCTCTCCATGGCGCCCACTCTAGAACCCGATCATTCACTTGACGCTTCAAGTAAGCGGGCGTACTTTGCTTGAAGCTTCAACTCAAGCCATCGGAGTGACATGAACGTCTTTCTCTGGGTCCTCGCCGGCCTCCTCGCCGCCCTGTTCCTCGCGGCCGGCACGCCCAAGCTGCTCCAGTCCAAGGAGAAGGTCATCGAGGCCACCGGGACCTGGGCGGTGGACTACCCGCCGGTCGCGATCAAGGCGATCGGCCTGCTGGAGATCCTGGGCGGCGTCGGCCTCGTCCTGCCGTCCGCCGTCGACATCGCGCCCGGCCTGGTGCCGGTCGCGGCGACCGGGCTCGGGATCGTCATGGCCGGTGCCGTCGTCGTGCACGGCCGGCGCGGTGAGGGTCGGAGCGTCGTGGTCAACGTGCTGCTGCTGGCCCTCGCGGCGGTCGTGGCCTGGGGGCGGTTCGGCCCGTACGCGTTCTGACGCGCGGTCACGGGGTGGCCGGAGGCGATCGGGATCGATCGGGATCGGTCGTAGGACATCAAATGTTGACGCGCTTGTGACAACAAGTCGTGCGTAAAGCCTTCCCCAAGGGCGCACCGTTCTGGCATGTTGCGTTCAATTCCCGTGTGATCCCCTCCAGCACGGGTCGATCGGAGGACGCGCGTGTCACCCCTGATATCCCGGCGATTCGGCCGCCCCACCGCCGCATTCGCCCTCCTCGCCGCCGCGGCCCTGGCCGCTCCCGCGACCCTGGCCACCGCGGCGCCCGCCGCCCCGTCCGGCGCCGGACCGGCGGCCGCCGCCCCCGCCCCGCAGGCCCCGGCCGCGGCGACCGCCCCGCGGGCCGCCGCCGGCTGGGCCGCCGGGACCCGGGCCTACCTGGTGATCAGCGCCCCCGCCGACATCGCCGCCGCCAAGGCCGCGGTGACCGCCAACGGCGGCACCGTCTTCGCGAGTTACGACGCGATCGGCGTCGTCGTCGCCCACGCGACCGCCACCGGCTTCGCCGCCGCACTGCGCGCGGTGCCCGGCATCCAGCAGGTCGGCGCCACCCGGACCTCGGACGTCCCGGCCGACGCCTACAACCCGGCGCTGCCGGCCAACCCCGCCCAGTCGGCGACCACCCTCACCGAGACCAACCGCTGGGACATGACCCAGATCAAGGCCGACCAGGCCTGGGCCGTCTCCACCGGCTCGCCCACCGTCAAGGTCGGCGTGCTGGACACCGGCGTCGACGACCAGCACCAGGACCTCGCGCCCAACTTCGACGCCGCCGACTCGGTCTCCTGCGCCTACGGCAAGCCGGACACCCGCACCGGGGCCTGGCGCGACGTCGACACCCACGGCACCCACGTGGCCGGCACGATCGCCGCGGCGAAGAACGGCAAGGGCGTCATCGGGGTGGCCCCCGGCGTCACGATCGCCTCGGTCCGGATCGCCGAGCCGAGCAGCACGCTGTTCTTCGCCGAGAACACCGTCTGCGGCTTCGTCTGGGCCGGCGACCACGGCTTCAAGGTGACCAACAACAGCTACTACACCGATCCCTGGCAGTTCAACTGCCCGGACAACGCGGACCAGGCGGCCATCATCGAGGGCGTGCGCCGCGCCCAGGAGTACGCCGAGGGCAAGGGCTCGCTGCAGGTCGCCGCGGCCGGCAACTCCACCTACGACCTGGCCAACAAGACCACCGACAGCGACAGCCCCAACGACTCGACCAAGGTCACCCGGACCATCACCAACGCCTGCCTGGACATCCCGACCGAGCTGCCGGGCGTGGTGACCGTCTCCGCGATGGCCAGCGGCACCGCCAAGGCCTCCTACTCCAACTACGGCCGGGGCGTCATCGACGTCGCCGCGCCCGGCGGGGACGGCGCCACCGGCGTCTACTCCACCCTGCCCGGCGGCAAGTACGGCACCAAGAGCGGGACGTCGATGGCCTCCCCGCACGTCACCGGCGTCGCGGCGCTGATCGCGAGCGCCAACCCCGCGTTCACCCCCGCCGACCTCCGGGCCCGGCTCGCCACCCAGGCCAACGACGTGGCCTGCCCCGCGTCCGACAGCCGCTGCACCGGCACCACCGCCAACAACGCCTTCTTCGGCGAGGGCCAGGTCGACGCGCTCAAGGCCGTCGGCGGCGGCACTCCGCCGACCGGCAAGTACTTCGAGAACCAGACCGACGTGGCGATCGCCGACAACGCCACGGTGGAGAGCCCGATCGCCGTCACCGGCGTCGGCGGCAGCGCCCCCCCGGCCCTCAAGGTCGGCGTCGACATCAAGCACACCTACCGCGGCGACCTGGTCCTCTCGCTGGTCGCCCCGAACGGCACCGTCTTCCTGCTGGAGGACTTCGCCAACGGCGACAGCGCCGACAACGTCGCCAAGACCTACACGGTGAACGCCTCCGCGAGCCAGGCCGACGGCACCTGGAAGCTGCGGGTCAAGGACGGCGCGTCCGGGGACACCGGCACGATCGACGCCTGGAACCTCACCTTCTGACCCCTCCGGCCCCGCTGACGGCCACTCCGTCCGACGGGCGGCACGGACGGCACCCACCGCGGCGCCCGCTTCACCCGGGTGAGCCCCCCACTGTCCTGGTTCGTCCACCGGAGAACCAGGACAGTGGCGCGCTCCGGCCCCGCCGGACCGCGCGCCCCGGTCGCGGAGAGGACCGTCCGGCGACCGGCGGCATCGCCCACGCCGGGATCCACCCGGCCGTCGGTACCGCCCGGATCGGCAACGGCGCCCGCGACGACGGCCGGTTCCCCGGCCCGGAGGTCCCGGACCCTCCCGCCGGGCAGCCGGGCTTCCCCGAGGACGACCGGGGGCGACCGGACGCCCGGCCGTTCCGGCAGCGCCGCCACCGGCCGGCGCCGGACGCGGCCGTCAGCGGGCCGACGGGCCCGGCAGCAGCGGGCCGGTGACCTGCTTGACCTCGTCGTCATCGTCGGTGACGCTCGCGGTGATCGAGCTGGTCGCGCCCGACAGCAGGCCGAGCAGCAGGAAGGCCACCAGCAGGCCGCGGCCCGCGCCGCCGAGGACCAGCGGGCGGGTCGCCGAGACCGGGCCGCCCGGCTCGGAGCCGGGCTCGTCGCCGAAGAGCCGCTTGGGGTAGGCCGGGGTGAGCATCAGCAGGTAGGCCATGTACCGCATCCGGTAGCGCAGGACCGCCGCCGTCGCCTCGAACAGTGCCTGCGGCATCCGTCCGAGGATCAGCACCACCAGCCAGCTGATCCAGCCGACCACCCACCAGCCGGCGAGGAGCAGCCCCTGGACGACGGCCGCCGGGATGACCAGGATCAGCCGGAACAGCACCGCGAGGCGGTTGAGTTCGCCGGGCCGCAGCTCCACCCGGACGGGGTAGTCGGGGGTGCGGAACGCGAACGGCGGGTAGCGGTCGTGGGTGAGCAGGAGGTAGCTGGTCACCCGGGTCTCGTACGGCACGTACGCCGAGAGGTAGTCGGCGGCGAAGCCGGGCAGCCGGCCCAGGACCAGCGCGCCGAACCAGCCGACGACCGCGACGAAGAAGGTCACCACCGACAGCACCCAGACCACGACGAACTGCGGGATCAGCAGCAGGATCCGCAGCAGCACGGTCAGCCGGTTCTGCGGTCCGGGGGCGGGCAGGTCGAGCGGTGGCAGCCACTCCTGCGGAGCGGCGGTGGCGGCGGGGGGAGCCTGCCACATCGGGGGCCTCCAGGGTCTCGGCACCGGGCGGACGGCGCGACGAAGGCGCGCGTGCTCCGAAGATCGCAGCCCCGCCCCGGTGCCCGCGCGCTGCGCTGCTCCGTCCGGGGCAGACGCCCGGGCGGTCCGCTTTGATCATTTCGGCATCTGATCCGATAAGAGCCTGGTCGCGATCGAGGGCGTGGCGGACAGAAGGCGGGCAGGTTCGAACGATTGCGGTCGCCAGGCCTCCGGGGGCGATCGGCGAGGCAGCATCGCTCCGACGGCGATCGGGTCTCGGCCCGATCGACTGTCATGTCCGGGGCGTACTCACCGCGGGGGTGCCGGTTTGCCAGCGATCGACGACCACGACCACGACCACGACCACCGGTCCGACCGGGCGGGCCGGGACGGCGTGCCCACCGAGGCCGGCCTCAGGAACCTCGCCGACTTCCAGGCCTTCCTGCGGATCTCCGCCGAGCTCACCGGATTCGACGAGACGGAACTGCGCGACACCGGCATGGCGCACGAACACCACCGCACCCTCCTCGCCCACCGCGTCCGCGACGAGCACGCCCTGCTCCACCTCTGGTACGTCGGCGCCTGGCCCGACGAACCGCCCTCCTCGCCCCGTGCCCACGACCGGGGCCTGATGTGGCGCACCTTCCACGGCGCCGCCCCCGGCAGCGCCGCCCCCGGACACGGCAGCTGGGCCGAGGCCCCGCGCGGCGGGGGCGAGCGGTGAGCCGCCCGCCCCGGCGTCCGGCGGACGGCGGGCACCGCTGGGACGTGATCGTCGTCGGCGCGGGCATCGCCGGCTCCCTGGTCGCCCACCGCCTCGGCGGACACGGCCACCGCGTCCTCGTCCTGGAGGCCGGCCACGCCGTCCCCGGCGCCGCCGCGACCGGCACCGCGTACCGCGCCGCCGGCGGCGGCACCCCCACCTCGCCCTACCCGCGGAGCGCCGACGCCCCCTCCCCGGACGTCGACGACCTGACCGGCCTGCCCGACGGCGGGTTCACCGCCACCGGCCACCTCGTCCAGCACGGCCCGCTGCCCTACGCCAGCGGCTACCTGCGGGCCAACGGCGGCACCGGACTGCTCTGGACCGGCCTCACCCCGCGCATGCACCCCGAGGACTTCCGCACCGCCGACCTCGGCCACGGCCGCAACTGGCCGATCGGCTACCGGGACCTCGAACCGTACTACCGCCAGGCCGAACAGGAACTCGGCGTGGCCGCCGACGCCGCCCAGCAGCGCCGCGCCGTCGGCCTGCCCCTCCCCGACGACTACGCCTTCCCGATGCGCCCCGTCCCGGCCAGCCACCTCGACCGGATCGCCGCCCGCGCCCTCGACGGCCGCACCGCCCGCGACCCGGCCGCCGACGAGGACGCCCTGCTCACCGTCAGCACCACCCCGCACGCCCGCAACACCCGGCCCACCCCGGCCGCGGACGGCGCCCGCCCCGCCCACCCGGACGGGCCGCTCTGCCAGGGCGCCGCCTCCTGCGTCCCGGTCTGCCCCACCGGCGCCAAGTACACCCCGCTGCGGACCCAGGCCCGCTGGGCACCCGGCGTCCGGCTGCGCACCGACGCCGTGGTGAGCCGGGTCCTCGTCGACGGCACCGGCCGCGCCACCGGCGTCGAGTACCACAGCGCGGGCACCACCCACCGGGTCCGGGCGGACCTCGTGGTGCTCGCCGCCCACGCGATCGAGAACGCCCGGCTGCTGCTCCTGTCCGGCCTCGCCGACCGCAGCGACCAGGTCGGCCGCAACCTGATGGACCACCCGGCGCTGCTCACCTGGGGCCTGCTGCCGCAGCCGACCGGCCCCTACCGGGGACCGGGCTCCACCAGTGGCCTGGAGGCCTTCCGCTTCGGCCCCGCCCGGGCCCGCCGGGCGCCCTTCCGGATCGAGCTCGGCAACTGGGGCTGGTCCTGGGCGGGCCGCCCGCCCCAGGTCGAGACCGCCGACCTGCTGCGCGCCGGACTGCGCGGTCGGGAGCTCCGCGAGCGCCTCGGCGACCGGCTCGGCCGCCAGTTCTCGCTCCAGTTCGAACTGGAGCAGCCCGCCGACCCGGCCAACCGGGTCACCCTGGACCGCACCCGGCGCGACCGGCTCGGACTGCCGCGCCCCGCCCTCCACTACGACCTCTCCGCCTACGTCCGGCAGGGCATGGCCTCCGCCCGGGCCGTCTCCGACCAGCTGTTCGCCCTGCTCGGCGCCGAGGACCACACCCGCTACGACGCCGGCCCCGGCTGGCCCGGGCGCCTCGAACACCGGGGTGAGGCCTACGGCTACCGGGGCGCCGGCCACGCCGGCGGCACCCACGTCATGGGCGACGCGCCCGGCACCTCCGTGGTCGACGAGTGGCAGCGCTGCTGGGACCACCCCAACCTCTACGCCGTGGGCTGCGGCTCGATGCCCTCCCTCGGCACCTCCAACCCCTCGCTCACCATGGCCGCGCTCGCCCTGCGCAGCGCCGACCGCATCGACCGGGAGCTGACGGCGCTGCGCCGCCCGGCCACCCTCGCCGCCCCTCCTGCCTCTCCTCAGCCTCCTCCGCCCTCCCAGCCACCTCCGTCCGCTCCGTCCCCGACGCCGTCCAGGGAGCCGTCATGACCGGTCTGCCGCTGCCGCCCGTGCCCGAGCCGTACCACCTGCCCTTCCACTACGGCGCGCTGCACAACATCGGCGTGGACTTTCTGGTCGACCCCGGGCCGGTGCGCACCCTGCTCGCCGGACGCCACCCCGCGCTGGCCGCCGCCGACTTCGACGGCCGGGCCTGCGTCTCGCTCAACTACCAGCTGTACTTCGCCCAGTACCCGACCGGCGGCGGGATCACCGAGGAGGTGGAGATCAACGTCATCGCCCACCCCGCGTCCGCCGCCGACCGCGTCCCGGCCGTGGACTACGGCCAGTACGCCCGCGGCCACGACCAGACCAGGCTGCTCGGCATCGCCCGGCTGCACGTGCTCTGCGACAGCCCGCTCGCCATCGACGCGGGCACCCGCCTGTACGCCGAGCCCAAGTACCCCGGGTGGTTCACCGCCGTGCTGCCCTCGCTCAACGCGGCCGCCGTGCACGACCGCTGGTCCTTCGTCTGCCACCGGGCCGGCCTCGGGCCGGACGGCCTGCGGCGGTACGAGGAGGAGCTCTTCGCCGTCGAGGCGGACCTCGCGGGCCTCGACGGCGAGCCGGTCGTCAACACCCCCGTCACCGGCTACGGGACCGATCCCGAGGGACGGCTGCTCGCCGGTCCGCTGACCGTCCACCAGCCGTACCGCTTCCATCCGCTCGACACCCGTACCGCCGACCGGATCCGGCTCACCCTCGGGCGGCCGGGACCGGGACCGGGGCAGGGGCCGGGGCCGGCGGGGGATCCCGGCCGGGAGGCCGCGGCCGATCTCGGGCGGCTGGTCGGCGACGCGCCCGCCGCCGGCGTGTGGACGTACCAGTCCGCCCCGGTCGCCGCCCACCACCGCCCCTACTACGTCCGCTGACCGGGCCCGGCCGGGTTTCCCGCCAACTCCCCCTCCGAGCAGCGAACTTCACTCCATCAGGTGAAGCAGGCTGCGGCGGGGCGGAGGAGTCGCCACCGCTCGCCGATAGTGGGAGACCCGGTCGGGCGCCGAGAGCCCGACGGACGGAGAGAAGGAGCGGCACATGCGGACCGAGGCCACCCAGCGGGTCGAGCTCGTCTTCGGCCTGTTCGACGCCAATGGCAACGGCGTGATCGACATCGGCGACTTCGACCTGATGTCCAAGCGCGTGGTCGCGGCCGCGTACGACTCGGACGAGGATGCCAAGGAGGCCATTCGGGCCGCCTTCCGGCGCTACTGGGTGACCCTGGAGACGGAGTTGGACTCCAACGGGGACGGCGTGGTCACCCGGGAGGAGTTCCGCGGCTTCGTGCTGTCGCCCGAGCGCTTCGGGCCGACGATCGGACAGTTCGCCGACGCCCTGGCCGCGCTCGGCGACCCGGACGGCGACGGGCTGGTCGAACGGCCGCGGTTCGTCGCGCTGATGACCGCGATCGGCTTCGGACACGCCAACATCGACTCCCTCTTCGACGCCTTCGGGCCGACCGCCGACGACCGGATCCCGGTCGCCACCTGGGCGGAGGGCATCCGCGACTACTACGCGCCGGACAAGGCCGGCATCCCGGGCGACCACCTGGTGGGCGACCCGGCCAACTGATCCGTCCGGCCGCGGCATCCCGCCCGTACCGGACCAGTCGACGACCAGCCGAGGAGCAGTGTGAAACCAGCAGTCGGACTCGCCGTGGGCCGGGGTACGGGCGCGGAGCTCGCGACCGTCTTCGAACGGGCCCTGCACCGGATCGCGGCCGTGCACGGCGCCGGGATCGAGATCGTCAGGTCCCCGCGGACCTACCACTCGTACGTCTCGCTCCGCGAGGAGGTGGCCGACACCGCGCGGATCCGCCGGCTGACCGAGGAGGACGCCGGCCACTACGAGCGGTTCTGCCGCGACCGGGCGAGGTCGGGTACGACGGCCGTCTTCCGGACGGCCGTCAACGCCCAGTCGCTCTACCTGGTCCGCCAGCGGCTGCAGGCCGTCAAGGTCGAGCCGATCGCCGGCGCCTCGCTGCTGCTGGTCCGGGACGAGGCCCAGGGCTTCTACACGGGCGAGAACCGGCACACCCCGGGAGTGGTCACCCGCACCATGGAGTTCAGCCGGGAGATCACCCGGAAGGTGCTGGAGTTCGCGGTCCGGCGCGCCTGGCGGCAGTGGCCCGACGCCGGGCCCGCCCGGGTGGTGATGGCCTACAAGTTCCACCTGCTCGACGGCGCCCTGGACGACTGGGTGGACGACATCGCGCGGGGGCTCGGTGTCGAGGTGCGGCTGTTCCAGCCCGACACGGTCAACCGCAACCTCATAACGCACGGCTTCGCCGACCGCACGGTCGTCGTGGCGGGCAACGAGTGGGCCGACATCATGCACGTCGTCCTGCTCGACCGGTTCGGCGGCGAGCGGCAGGAGAACCGCTGCACGGAGAACGTCCACCTCCACCCGGAGCTGGGGGAGCTGGTGGAGTACCAGACCGTGCACGGCTCCGCCGACGACCTCGCCGGCAAGGACACCGTCAATCCGGTCGCCACCCTGCGCGCCGCCGCGGCCGTCGCCGAACGGCACGCGGGCTGCCCGGGTGCCGTGGCCGCCGTCGAGGGCGCCCTGGCCGCCGCCGGGGCGCGGGGCGTGCGGACGCCCGACCTGGGCGGACGGCACTCCACCACCGCCGTGGTCGACGCCGTGCTCGACGCCCTGACGGCACCGGCGGCGGTCGGCCCGCCGTCCGCCGGTTCGCTGTCGGCCGCCCCGCCGTCCGTCGCCCCGCCGTCCGTCGCCCCGTTGTCGGCCGGCTCGCGCGCGGACCGTTCGTGATCGCCCGTACGGACCGGACGGCGCTGGTCGTCGTCGACCTCCAGAACGACTTCTGCGCCGGCCCCGTCGCCGCCGCCCGCTACCCCGGGGACCCGCAGCGCCTCGCCGCCGTGGCGGCCAACTCCGCCCGGGCCGTGGAGACCGCGCGGGCGCACGGCACCGAGGTGCTCTTCGTCCGCTTCCTCGGCGACCCCGTCCACCAGGGCGCCGCCTGGCGCCACCGGGACGCGGTGCTCGGCAAGCGCCCCAAGTGCCTCGACGGGAGCTGGGGCGCCGAGTTCCACGCCGTGGCGCCGGAGCCCGGTGAGGCGGTGTTCACCAAGTACGCCTGCTTCGACGCCTTCCTCGGCGAGGGCTTCGACGCGCACCTCTCCGGGCGCGGGATCGGGCACCTGGTGTTCGCGGGCGTGTTCGCCGACGTCTGCGTGGACAGCACCGCGCGCACCGCCTTCCAGAAGGGCCTCCACGTGACGGTGCTCCGCGACTGCACCGCCGCGCTGCACTACCCGGACGAGGACGTCCTGCGCTTCATGGGCCGCGTCTACGGCGCCCGCGTCACCACCCACGACCGACCCGCCGTCTGGACACGGCTTCCCGACCACTTGGAGAGCCCATGACCACCACAGCGGCCGCGCCCGTCACGACCGCCGCCCCGGGCGTCGAGACCGGTGGCGACTCGGACGCCTCCGGCGCCTCCGGTGCCTGCGGCGTCGACGAGGGTGTCGGACGGACCGCCCTGATGGTCGCGGCCGCCCGTGCGATCGAGAGCCGCCGGCCCGACGCCCTGGCCCGGGACCCCCTCGCCGAGCACTTCGTCCGCGCCGCCCGCGCGTCCGCGCGGTGGCCGGTCCACCCCCGCGACGTCCCGAAGGGCCCGGACGGCGCGGACGACCCGCTGTGGGAGCGGCTCGGCGGCTACTTCGCGCTGCGGACCAGGACCTTGGACGACCACCTGCTGCGGGTCACCCGGCTCGGGGCCCGCCAGGTGGTGCTGCTCGGCGCCGGACTGGATGCGCGGGCCCACCGGCTCGGCTGGCCGCCCGGCACGACCGTCTTCGAACTCGACCGGGCCGGGGTGCTCGCGTTCAAGCAGCGGGTCCTCGACCGGATCGGCGCCCGGGCCACGGCCCGGCGGGTGCCGGTGGCCTGCGATCTGCGCCTCGACTGGGCGGGCGCGCTGGCCGCCGCCGGCTTCCGCGCCGGCGAGCCGACCGCCTGGCTCGCCGAAGGCCTGCTGCTCTACCTGCCCGCCGCCGCCGAGTCGCGCCTGGCCGCGACCGTGGACCGGCTGAGCGCCGCCGGGAGCAGCCTGGCCTACGAGGTGAAACTCGGCATGGAGCCCGCCGTGGTGCGCCGCAACCCCGTGTACCTGGCGGCCCGCGACCGGCTCGACATCGACCTGCTGGACCTGTTCGACGACGAGCCCAGGCCCGACACCGCCGCCGACCTGGCCGCCCGGGGCTGGTCCGCCACCACCCACACGCCCTTCGAGTTCACCCGCCGCTACGGCCGCGGGCCCCTCCCGGAGCCCGACGACGCGCTCGCCGCCAACCGCTGGACCTTCGCCGCGCGGGGGCCGCTGCCCGGCCCCCGCCGCCGGGAGGGAGGGCCGGGGCGGGGGTGACCTCCGGGGTCACCAGGTCCGGGCGACGGCCAGCAGCCGCTCGCGGACCAGCACGACGTGCGGGTTGGCGGACGGGCCCGGGCGCTGCACCAGGTAGGCGGTGTTGATCGGCGGGTCCTCCGGCCGGTGGAGCAGCCGCAGGGCGCCGGAGTCGAGTTCGGCGCGGCAGAGGTAGCCGGGCAGCACGGTCCAGCCCGCCCCGGCCGTCACGGCGGCGACCACGCCCCGCAGGTCCGGAACGGTGACGGCGGCCTGGACCTGGAGGCGGCGGTCGAACACATGGCGCCAGTAGCGGCGCGCGATGGGCAGGTCCTCGGCGTAGGCCACCAGCGGTTCCCGCTCCAGGGCGTCCGGCAGCGGTCCGTCGGCCGGGCCCAGGTCGGCCAGGCGGTCGGCCAGGGCCGGGGCGGCGACCAGGACGAACTCCTCGTCGGAGAGCGGTTCGGCGTGCAGGGCGCGGCCGCGCGGACGGCGGGTGGCGACCACCAGGTCGTGGCGCCCCGCGCGCAGCTCCGCCAGCAGCGGGTCGGTCAGCCCGGTGGCCACCCGCAACCGGACGCCCCCGGCCGTGAGCGGGGCCAGCGCGCCGAGCAGGACGGTGCAGAGGAACTCGGCCGGCCCGGCCAGGTGCACGGGCTCGGGCGCGCGGTCGGGCCCCGCGCCCGCCACGTCCGCCAGTCGGTCGAGCGGTTCCGCCAACCGGGCGGCGAGTTCGTCCGCGTGGGGGAGCGGGACGACGCCCCGGGCCCGGCGCTCGAACAGCTCCCGGCCCAGCCGCTCCTCCAGCGCCCGGATCTGCGCGGTGACGGTCGGCTGGGACAGTCGGAGCCGCCGTGCCGCCGCGGTGAACGACCCCGTCCGGTGGACCGCCAGGAAGGTGCGCAGCTGGTTCAGGTCCGGTGGCCCCGACCCATGGGAATTCCTATCGCTCATGCGCGCCCATCCTAGGCACCCGGCCGGGGAAGGGGCGGCACTGAGCCATCCGGGGGCCGATGTCCGGTATCGGTTTTCCGATTGGTGCGGACCGCTGGGCGCGCCTACGGTCGGTGGCACGAGCGAGTCGATCTGACGAGCCGACAACCCGGAGACCACACCATGTCGAAGAAGATCCTTTTTGTGATGACCGGCGCCGACCACTGGACGCTGGCCGACGGCACCCGGCACCCGAGCGGCTACTGGGCCGAGGAGGCCGCCGCGCCCTACGAGGCGTTCAAGGGCGCCGGCCACGCGGTGACCGTGGCCACCCCGGGCGGCGTGGTGCCGACCGTCGACGCCGCCAGTCTCGCTCCGGAGGTCAACGGCGGCGAGGCGGGCTCGCGGAGGGTCGCGGAGCTCCTCGCCTCCGCCGAGGAGCTCAAGAGCCCGATCGCGCTGGAGGACGTCCGACTGGACGAGTACGACGCCGTGTACTACCCGGGCGGCCACGGCCCGATGGAGGACCTGGCGGTCGACGCCGACTCCGGCCGGCTGCTGGTCCGCGCGCTGAGGTCCGGAAAGCCGCTCGGCGTCGTCTGCCACGGGCCGGCCGCGCTGCTGGCCGCGGTCGCGGAGGACGGCGGCAACGCCTTCGCGGGCTACCGGGTCGCCGCGTTCACCAACGAGGAGGAGGCCCAGGCCGGCTTCGCCGACAAGGCGAAGTGGCTGCTGGAGAACCGCCTCGTCGAGGCCGGTGTGGAGGTGCGGGCCGGGGCGGCCTGGGCGCCGAAGGTGGTCGTCGACCGCAACCTGGTCACCGGTCAGAACCCGGCCTCCGCCGCCCCGCTCGCCGTCGAGCTGCTGAAGAAGCTGTCCGCCTGAGGTGCGCGGCGGGCGCGCCGTCGCCGGGGGAGGGGAGGGGCCGGTGGCGGCCGGGTTGCACGGAGCGCAACGCCGCAGGTCCGCCGGGCTCTCCGGCGGAGGGTCTTCCCGGATTCCTCCCCGGGGTACCGTGCGGAAGCGAACCGGCCGTGCACCGCAGGGAATCCGCCACCACCACGAACCGCACGCGCAATGGTCACGAACGGTTTTCGGAGTGGTGGCTTCCGGTTCGGGTGTCGTCCCTAGCGTGCCGCCCATGACACAGAGTCACCGCCCCCACCGGGCACGTCGCACCGGCCTGCTGGCCGCCGCCGTCGCCTCCGCACTGAGCCTCACCACCGTCGCGCTGACCGCCCCGAGCGCCGCCTCCGCCGAGCCCGCCGCGCCCGCCGACGCCGCCCCCGCGACCACGGCGGCCGCGACCACGGCCGCCGCGCCGGGTGCTGCTCCGGCCGCGGTACCGGCCGCCGGGGAGGTCATCGTCGACGAGCGCTTCTCCGGCCCCGCGCTCCCGGCCGGCTGGAATGCCGTCGAGGGGGACTGGAAGGTCGAGAACGGCCGACTGGTCGGCACCTCGGCCAACTCCGGCCAGCAGAGCCGGATCACCTTCGGCCGCCACCTCGACGACTTCCGCATCGAGGCGACCGCCCGCTTCGAGAGCGTCCAGGACGCCGCCCGCTGGACCGCCGTCGGCCTGGACGTCCCCGCGAGCGGCGCCACGCCGTGGTCGATCGCCACCATGCGCTCCGGCACCACCGCCGCCAACGGCCTGGAGTTCGCCCAGCGCACCCCCGCCAACGGCTGGAACGTCACCAACACGGCCTCCGCCCCGACCGCCGCCGGCACCGGCCGCGACGTCCGGATCGCCGTCGAGGTGCACGGCACCACCGCCCGCTGGATCTTCGACGGCAAGGAGGTGATGCGCACCACCCAGGTCGCCCGCAGCGCCGACGGCGGCCAGGCCCTGGTGGTCAACGGCTCGAAGGTCTCCTTCGACGACCTCAAGGTGACCGCCCTCGCCCCCGGCGGCTGGCTGCGCCCCGCCGGCTCGCCGCTCACCGTGTTCGCCCACCGCGGCGCCTCCTCCGCCGCCCCGGAGAACACCCTGGACTCGGACGAGGTCGCCCGTCGAGGCGGCGCCGAGTGGATCGAGAACGACGTCCAGCCCAGCAAGGACGGCGTCCCCTACGTGCTGCACGACGACACCGTCGACCGCACCACCAACGGCAAGGGCCGCATCCGCGACCTGACGGCCGCCCAGCTGGACGCGCTGGACGCCGGCTCCTGGTTCGGCCCGACCTACGCGGGCGCCCGGGTGCCGAGCCTGGCCGCCCAGTTGGAGGACCTGCGCACCCGCGGGGGCAGGCTCCTGCTGGAGATCAAGGGCGCCCACACCCGTGACGAGGTCGCCCGGATCGTCAAGGAGATCCGCGACCACGGCATGACCGGCCGGGTGTTCGTGCAGAGCTTCGAGGTCGACGCCCTGCGCCACACCCGCGAGCTGGCCCCCGAGCTGCCCCTCGGCCTGCTGCGCGGCGACCTCGACGCCGACCCGGTGGCCATCGCCAAGCAGCTCGGCCTGGCCGCCTACAACCCGTCCGACGGCGCCCTCGCGGCCCGCCTCGGCGTGGTGAAGGACCTGCACGCGGCCGGCGTCGCCGTCAACGTCTGGACCGTCGACTCGGCCACCCGCTGGAAGGCGCTGGAGGCCGCCGGCGTCGACGGCATCATCACCAACCGCCCGGCGGAGCTCGCCGGTTGGAACTCCGCCTGGCTGCAGGGCGGCACCGTCACCACCCCGCCGGCCGCGCCCACCGTGGCGATCACCTCGCCGGCCTCCGGCGCGGTCCTGGACCGCGCCCAGCAGCCGGTGACCGCCGTGCAGGCGAACGGCGCCGACACCGTCCGGCTCACCCTGGACGGCAAGGAGCTGCCGGTCGGCTCGGCCCTCGACACCACCGCGCTGGCGCTCGGCAAGCACACCCTGCGCGCCGAGGCGACCGGCCCCGGCGGCCGCGCCGAGACGGCCACCGAGTTCACCGTCGCGGCCACTCCGGCCGGACTGGCCTCGCTGGTGCTCACCTCGGGCGCCGACCGCAATGCCGTCGCCACCCTGACGGTGATGCTCGGCCAGGGCCAGTACCAGCCGCTCGCCCACTGGGCCGAGAACCAGGCCGGCCGCAGCGTCCCCGCCGACCGCGCCCGCCTGATCGCCGGCGACGCCCGTAGCCTGGACGCCGCCCCGCGGAGCTGACCCCGTACCCGGCGCTCCTCCCCGGGGACCGCGGGGCCCCCCCCCGGCCCGCCGCGGAGCGGGGGGCCCCGGCGCGCGGGGGCCCGGGGCCGGCCCCCGGGCCCGGGGTCGGGAGGTGGGTTTTTTGCGGC
>NZ_JBHJUI010000001.1:802393-1064565 GCF_042268405.1 Kitasatospora sp. NPDC056184
GGGCCCCGCTGTCGGCGCCGCCCCCCCGGCGCGGGTTCAACTGGTGGCGGGTGGTCAGGTTGCCGACCCCCCCGCCGCGCCCCGGGCCCCCCCGCCGTTCCGGAGCCGTTCCCGTGGGCGGTGGTTCAGTCGCGGTAGCAGTCGGCGACCGCGGTGAACGCGGCCTTGGGCTCCCAGGGCAGGTCCGGGTAGGCGGCACCGGGACGGCCTTCGAGGACCTTCACGACGCCGTAGCTCGCCAGGTCCAGATCCTCGCGGGGATCGCCGTCCGGGCGGTGCGGGAAGTCGTAGAGGGCGAAGGTGAACACGAAGGTGCTGTCGACGCCCCCGGCGTCGAATGCCTCCAGCAGTTCGCGCAGATAGGCGGCCTGACCGGCTTCGTCCCGGGCGTAGCTCCCGTCGAGTCGCAGCGGTACGGCGGTGCCGCCCCGGTACTCGACGATCTCCAGGCCGCGCGCCCCCCGCTCGCCGGCGCCCAGGTAGCCGGCCGAGCCGAACTCGGTGATGGCCACCGGCTTGCCCTGGGCGACGAGCTGCTCGATGCCCGCGGTGAACCGGTCGGCGATCTCGGCCGAGCGGTAGAGGTCGAGGGAGAGGAAGTCGAACGGGGTCCAGTCGACGTTCTCCAGCGGTACGGCGGCGTAGGTGACCTTGCCGCCGAAGCGTTCGCGGACCACCGCCGCGGCCTCGGCCAGGAAGGCGTTGACCCTGGCGCCGGCCGCGCCGATGTGCTCGCGCGCCTGCTCGGGGCGGCTCAGGAGCGCGACCCGCTCGTCGGTGCTCCCGCCGGGCAGGAACCCCTTGTTCATCAGGCTCAGTTCGGCGCCGGTCACGAACACGACCTCGGCGCCGCGGAGCCTGAGCCGTTCGGCGCGCTCGGCGCAGTCGGCGAAGAGCGACAGCATCTCCTCGGCGGTCAGTTCCAGCGGGTAGGGGGAGAACCAGACCTCCAATCCGAGGTCGGCGGCGTACGTGGCGGCGAGTTCGATCCGGTCCGGGTCCCCGCCCATGACGCGGACGGCGGTGCAGTGCAGGTCGTCGCGGATGACGGCCAGTTCGCGCCGCACCACCTCCGGGTCGAACCGCTCACGGCCGAGGTGGCCGTCGCGGGCGAATCCGGTGTCGTAACTGATGCCCTTGGCGCGCATGCGTCGCCCCCTCCTCGATCGCGATGATTTACGGTACTGACCGTACCTTATTTGGCGAGGGTCCCGACCGGCGGCCAAGATCGGAAGGTACGGAGAGTGCCGATGGTGAGGAGGGGCCATGCCGGAGCGACCGATGGGCCCGCCGGGTGCCGGGCAGACGCGGCGCCGCGGAGCCGCCCTGGAGGAGGCGATCCTGCGCGCGGCGGCGGACGAACTCGCCGGGTCCGGCTTCTCCGGCCTGACCATGGACAAGGTCGCCGCTCGCGCGGGCACCAACAAGAACGCCCTCTACCGCCGCTGGCCCAACCGTCTCGCCCTCGCCGTCGCGGCCTACCGGCGGATCGCCACGACGGTCCAGCCGCCGGACACCGGCAGCCTGCGGAGCGACGTCCTGGAGTGGCTGCGCCAGGCGAACCGCTACTGGAGCTCCCCCCAGGGCGCGATCCTCCGGGAACTGCTCTCCGCGGCCGGTGGCACGACCGAACTCCTGGCCCAGCTCCAGGAGCAGTCCGGCGATGCGGCGGCTGCCCCCTGGCTGACCATCCTGGGGCGCGCGATCGCACGCGGCGAGGCCTCCCCGGAAGCGCTCCACCCCAGGGTCGCCACCGTCGCCATGACCCTGCTGCGCAACGAGTTCGTCGTGCGCGGGGCTCCCACCGCCCCCGACGAGGTCCTGGTCGAGATCGTCGACGAGGTGTACCTGCCTCTGGTGCGCGGCCGAAGCGCACCGCCGGCCTGAGGGCACCACCGGTCTCGGCGCGCCACCGTCGGCGTCAGGCGGCCTCGGGAGAGGCGCGGGCGGGAGGGGCCGAGCCCTCGGCGGCGGCCGGCCCGGCTCCGTCCGACGGGCTGCTCGCCGTCCGGGCCCAGCGGCCGGCGAGCAGGGCCCCCGCCACCAGCTGGAGCTGGTGGTACATCATCAGCGGCAGTACCAGGAGCCCGGCCTGCGGGCCGAAGAGGACGGTGGCCATCGGCAGGCCGCCGGCCAGGCTCTTCTGCGAGCCGCAGAGCACGGCCGCGATCCCGGAGGCCCGGTCGAGGCCCAGCAGGCGCGCGCCGAGCCGGACGGCGGCCAAGGCGGCCGTGAGCAGGACCACCAGGACCCCGGCCAGCGTGAACAGGGCGGACGGCGTGACGGTGGACCAGACGCCCTGTGCCACCGCGCCGCTGAACGCGGTGTAGACGACCAGCAGGATCGAACCCCGGTCGACCGGGGCGAGCACCCGGCGGTGCCGGGCCAGGAAACCGCCGGTCCACGGCCGCAGCAACTGCCCGAGCGCGAACGGCGCGAGCAACTGGGCGCAGATCCGCAGCAGGCCGTCGGCCGACAGCGCCGCCCGGGCTCCCAGCAGCCAGGCCGCGAGCAGCGGTGTCAGCACCAGGCCCACCAGGCTGGAATAGGCGCCGGCGCAGATCGCGGCCGGGACGTTCCCCCGCGCGGCACCGGTGAGCGCCACCGAGGACTGCACCGTGGACGGCACCAGGCAGAGGAACAGCACGCCCGTTCGCAGCTGCTCGGTGAGCGGCCCGGGCGTGAGCGCCGTCAGGGCCGCCCCGAGCAGCGGGAACAGGACGAAGGTGGCGGCCAGGACGAGCCCGTGCAACCGCAGCCGACGCAGCCCGGCGACCGTCTCCCGGGTGGAGAGCCGGGCGCCGTAGAGGAAGAAGAGCAGCCCCACCGCGAGGTCGCAGGCCAGCTCCGCGGCGCGCGCGGCCCGCCCGGTGGCGGGCAGCAGCGCGGCCAGCGCCACCGCCCCGGCCAGCGCCGCCACATACGGGTCGAGCACGCGCCACCACGGCCGCCGCTCGCCCCCGTCCGGTGGACGGCCCCGGGCCTGCGCCGCGGGCGGCGCCCGGTGCTGACGGGCCGTACTCATTCCTCGTCCCCTTCCTCCGACTCCGGGAGCGCCAGGGCGGTGCCCAGCAGGCCGGTCGCGAGGGCGGTGGAGCCGTCGTGGTCGCTGCCGGCCGAGCCACGCCCGATCAGGAGGTCGGCCGTCCGGTCGACCTCGATGATCGAGTCCGCCCGGGAGTTGTCGATGACCGTGACGAGGCTGCGGTCGGCGGCGGACGCCTCCGGTGCGGCGGCGCACCCCAGCACGGCCCAGGCCCCGGCGAGCCCGGCCACCGCGGCTCGCCGGAGGGATCGCGGCATCCGGAGCGTCACACGCCCACCTCCTCGCGGGCGTGCGGGCGCGGGATGTTGCGCTCCAGCAGCTCGGTGGACTCCCGCACGCCGATCTCCTGCCGCTCCGCGGCGGCGGGCAGCCGCCCGTCCGCCACCTTCAGCCCGGCGAGCGCCTCGTCCATCGCCTGGTGGGCGGCGAAGAGGCAGGGCGTGCTGTAGATGGCGACGTCCACCCCGAGCGCGCTCAGCTCGGAGAGCGACAGCCGGGGCGACTTGCCGCCGGCGATCTGGTTGAACAGCAGCGGCTTGTCGCCCACCACGCGGCGGATCCGGCGGATCCACTCCTCGCTGCGCACGCCGTCGACCAGCACCACGTCCGCGTCGGTGGCGGCGAGCGCCTCGGCCCGGCGCAGGATGTCGGACTCCTCGGTGGCGTCCGTACGGGCCACCACGAGGAGGTCGGTGCGGGTGGCGAGGACCTGGTCCAGCTTCTCCAGGTACTCGTCGAGGGGCAGGACCTGCTTGCCGTCGGCGTGGCCGCAGCGGCGCGGCCGCTTCTGGTCCTCGAGGATGACACCCGAGGCGCCGATCCGCTCCAGCCGCCGCACCACGTGGCAGGCCACCTCGGGGTCGACGTAGCCGTCGTCGATGTCGACCAGCAGGTGGTGCCGGGGGAAGGCGCCGCGCAGCCGTTCGACGAAGGCGACCATGTCCGGCCAGGCGATGAAGCCGATGTCGGGCAGGCCGTAGTAGGAGGCCGCGAAGCCGAAGCCGGAGACGAACATGCCGTCGTAGTGCGCGGCCGCGATGGAGGCGGAGTACATGTCGTAGACACCGATGAGCGGGGTCGTTCCCGGGGCGGCGATCCGCTCGCGCAGTCGCTGCCCGTAGCCGTCGTGGAGGTTCCCGTGACGCAACGCCATCTCCTTCTCTGCCAGGGACCCGTGCCGGACGCGCACGGTCCTTTGCCATAAGTTGGCCATTCCTAGAGCCAACTGAGATGCCATCACTATGCGACCTTTAACGTTCCGTGGGCAAATCTTTAAATGAAGTTCCCTCGTTGGAGTGAATGCAGTCCTATGAATAAGAGAAATCTGATGAATTCACCCGGGACCGGCCCCGCTACCCGGCGACCGTGTCCCGGCACGCCTCGGCGTACGCCCGCACCAGCGGCCGGTGCTCGTCCTCGCGGCGCCAGGCCAGGGCGTAGCGGCTGGTGCCGACGCCCCGCACCGGACGGGTGGTGACACCGCCCAGGGCGATCAGCGGGGCGTTTCCCGCCGCCACCAGGCAGATGCCGAGGCCCGCGATCAGCGCCTCGTACGTCTCCTCCACACCCGCGACCTCCGCGCCGATGCGCGGCGGCCGGCCGGCCCGGGCGTCCAGGGCCAGCCAGAAGTCCCGCAGCGGGCCCGCGCTCGGGGGCAGGGCGAGGAACGGCTCGTCGAGCAGGTCCGCGAAGTCGACCTCGGCGCGGGCGGCCAGCGGATGGGCGTCGGGCAGGGCGACCAGCCGGGGCTCCTCGGCGACCACCGTCCAGCCGTAGCGCTCCCGGTCGGGCAGCGGCAGCCAGACGAAGGCGATGTCGACGCCGCCGTCCGCCAATCCCGCGGTCGGGTCCTCCCAGCTCACCTGGCGCAGCCGGGTGGTGGCGTGCGGATGCGCGGCGCCGAAGCGGGAGCGGACGGCCGGGAGCAGGCCGCCCCGGGCCGGACTGGTGCTCATGCCCACCACGAGCGTGCTGCGCTGCTCGGCCTTGGCCGCCTCCAGCGCGGCCGCGCCCTCCTCCCAGGCGGCCAGCACCTTCCGGGCGTGCGGCAACAGCGCCTCGCCGGCGGCCGTGAGCGCCGCCCCGCTCCGGTCGCGGCGGAACAGGTGCGCGCCCAACCGCAGCTCCAGCGCCCGGATCTGCTTGCTCAGCGCGGGCTGTGAGACGTACAGCCGTGCGGCGGCGCGGGTGAAGTGCAGTTCCTCGGCGACGGCGACGAAGTAGCGCAGGTCCCGGGCCCGGACGTCCATGGTCATAACCGTTGGTTATCACCGTCGGTCTTGGACGGGCAACGGCCCGGGACGGCAGGCTGATCGGCGTCGGGAGACATCGGATCGACGGGATCCACCGGAACGACGGGGAGTTGCCGTGAACAAGGTATGGCTGGTGACCGGTGCGAGCAGCGGTTTCGGACGCGCGATCACGCGGGCGGCCGTCGCCGCCGGTGACGTGGTGGTCGGCGCGGCACGGCGCCCGGAGGCGCTGGACGATCTGACGGCCGCGCATCCCGACCAGGTGGAGGCGCTGCGCCTGGACGTCACCGACACGGCCGCGATCGAGGACGCCGTGCGGGACGTGCTCGCCCGGCACGGGCGGATCGACGTGCTGGTGAACAACGCGGGCCGCACCCACGTGGGCGCTGTCGAGGAGACCACCGACCAGGAACTGCGCGACCTCTTCGACGTGCACTTCTTCGGCCCGGCGGCGCTGGTCCGGGCGGTGCTGCCGCACATGCGGGAGCGGCGCTCGGGGGCGATCGTGCAGCTGAGCAGCGTGGGCGGGCAGCTGTCCTTCGCGGGCTTCGGCGCGTACAGCGGGACCAAGTTCGCGCTGGAGGGCCTGTCCGAGGCGCTCGCGGACGAGGTGGCCGAGTTCGGCGTCAAGGTCCTGATCGTGGAGCCGGGAGCGTTCCGGACCTCGCTCTTCGAGGCCGGCCGGGCCGGGGCCAGCGCGGACGGCGGGAGCTACCCCAAGGTGAGCGGGACCCGCGCGTTCGTGGCCGGCCGGGACGGCTCGCAGCCCGGTGACCCGGACAAGGCGGCGGCGGTCATCCTGGCCGCGCTGGAGGCCGAGCGGACCCCGCTGCGGCTGCCGCTCGGCGAGGACTCGATCGACGCCGTCCTCGCCCACCTCGACCAGGTCCGGGAGGACGTCGCCGCCTGGGAGAACACGTCCAGGGCCACGGCCTTCGACGCCTGAGGAGGACCCGGCACCGGTCCCGGTTCAGAGCGCGAGCCAGCCGCCGCACACGTACCAGTGGCCGCCGGCCCGCAGGTGGTCGACCAGGGCGCGCTGGACGGCGGTGTCCCGGGGGAGCGACTCCAGCGGCCGGTCGACGTCGCCGAAGACGTACCGCAGCGGATTGGTGTCCTCGGGCTGCGGCGGCGAGCCCGGCCGCCGCAGCGGGGCGAACCGCCGCTGGAAGCGCACGATGTTCGACTCCTCCGGCAGGTGGTCGGCGAGTTGCGGGTCGAGCAGCCAGGAGAAGACGCGGGCACTGCGGTACGGCTCGCCGGGGAAGTGCCGGGGGAAGAACGTGCGGGCCCGGTCCAGCGCGCGGTCGCACGCCGCGGGGGAGAGCGGGCCGCAGTGGTCGGGGATGTGCACCTGGAGGCTCCACTCCCCGAGCCCCGCCGCCCGCGCCGCCGCGGCGTCCGCCCCGGTCAGCCGCCGGCGCTGGAACTGCAGCCGGCCGAGGTGGAACAGCTCGGCCCGGAAGTGCAGTGTCAGCCAGCGCGGATTGCCGAGCCCGGGGCGGCCGCGCCAACGGCTCACCGCGAGCTGCCGGCCGAGGTCGGCCAGCGTCGACCGGGTCACCTCCGGCGGGACGCCCAGCGCGCGGTGGTGGGCCCGGGTGCGCGGGGCCAGCGCGGTGAAGAGCAGCGTGGCGAACGCCGCGCCGTCCGCGACCCCCGCCGGCCAGTCGCGGTCGATCCCGGCCGGCTGCCCGAGCGTTCCCACGGCCGCCGCCTGCGCGTGCAGCGCCTCCTCGAACAGCACGCGCAGCCCCGCGTCCCGGGCCAGCCGGGTGCGGGCCGCCAGCAGGCCGTTCACCTCCTCGAACGGCACCGCGAGCGCCAGCAGGGCCTCGGCCAGCTCCTCGTCGGCCGGGAGGTACGGGTCGTCCGACCACCGAGAGTCCGGTCGGTCGGACAGGTGCGGCGGTCGCGGTTCCACGGGTCCTCCACGGTGCGGGATCGGTCCGCCGGTGGGATCGGCGGACCGGTCGACCCTACCGGCGGGCCACCCGCGTGGCGGGGGCGTCCGCGCAGCGGGATCGGCGCGGCAGCGTGAAGACCGGCGCGCAGACGTCGCCGAGCGCCGTCCCGGCCACCACCTGGCCGGGGTGTGCGCCCTGAGCGCCGGTCACGACCAGCCGGCCGCCGCCGGGAGCGCCGCCGCCTGATCGGTGGGGGAAACACCTGGTCAGCGCGGTGCGGCGGCCCCGCCCGGCCGGGTGCCGCGCCGTTCCCGGAGCGTCCGCAGGCCCCGCCGGACCGCCCGGGTGGCCGCCGGCGGCAGCAGCTCCAGCAGCAGTCGGCGCGGTGCCGAGCGTGCCTTGGCCGGCCGCACCGCGTTGTTCAGCCGCAGCACCCGCCGGTCCGCGATGGCGTCCTCGTCGACCGTGAACCCCTCGGCCCGCCAGTCCCGGGCCAGCAGCGCCTCGCGGAGCGGCTCCGGGTCGCCCCACGTCCCGTAGAACTTCATCGGCGTCAGCAGCACCGGCCGCAGCCCACCGGTGAACACCGCCTGCCAGACCGCCGCCGACACGCCCGGGGTGTGCTCCGAGCGGTAGTCGTCCAGCACCACCAGCCCGTTCTCCGCCAGGGCCCGCCGCGCCACCTCGATGTCCCCGGACACGTGCTCGTAGAGGTGCGAGGCGTCGACGTGGACGAACCGGCAGCTGCCGGCCGGGATGCGGCCGTCGGCCAGGACGGAGGTCGGCGCCTGGACGATCGTCGGCAGCTCCGGATGGAACGCCAGGTAGTTGGCCTCGAAGCCGCGCCTGGTCAGGGAGGCCCGGTAGGACATCGTCATCTCGGCGTCGTTGTCGGCGTCGCCCGCCGCGGAGTCGAACAGGTCGCAGACCGTCAGCCGCTCGCCCGGCCGCAGGTGGTCGCCGAGCAGGACGGCGCTGCGTCCCAGGTAGCTGCCGAGTTCGAGGACGTCGCCGGTGAGCCCGGCCTCGGTCTGGGCGGTGAGCAGGTGCCGGAAGGCCTCCTGGTCGAGCCGGAAGAACCAGCCGGGGATGTCCGCCTGGCGCGCGGGCGGAAGGGGCGCGTTCGGGGCGGCGGCGGGTCGGTCGGCGGGGCGATCGGCAGTGGCTCGATCGGAAGCGGCGGTCTCGGCACTGGGCACGGCGGTCTCCCTCGGGACGGGACGGAGCGGAGCGGGCCCGGGGTGGGCCCGCGCCCTCTGGTCACGCGCGGCGGTGCCGTGGTACCGGACGGATCGGCCGTGGTGTGTGGCGGCTCATCATAGCCACGCCGCGCCTGGCCAGGACCCCCTCGGACCGAAGTGACCGGTCCCCGTTCACGCGTGCGGAACCTCGCGCTCCAGTGCGCCGATCGTCTCCGCCAGCCAGGCCCGCTCGGCTGCTCCGGAGGCGCGAGCGACCAGCAGCATGCCGCGCCGGAACGGGTTGGGCTCCCGTTCGGCGGTGACCGGCCGGCCCTCGGCGTCGTAGAAGAAGCTGCTCGGCGCCTCCAGGAAGGCGAGCCGCCGCCGCAGCACCGCGGCCTGCCGGACCGGGTCGGCCAGCCGGTCCAGGAAGGCCGCGACGGTGAAGAAGCGGATCTGGTCGGAGATCTCGACCTCCTCCGGATCGGCCAGCCGGCGCTCCAGCTCGGTCCGCCCCTCGGCGGTCAGCTCCAGCACCTGCCGGGGGACGGCGCCGCTGCCCGGCTCGCTGCGCCGCCGCAGCAGTCCGGCCTTCTCCAACCGGGTGATGGCGGGGTAGAGCGCGCCGTCGCTGACCGGGCGGGCGTGGCCGGTCAGGCCGGTGATCAGGGACTTCAGCTGATAGCCGTGCAGCGGTTCGTCGTACAGGAACCCGAGGATCGCGAGCGTCAGCACGGTCGAGGCCTCTCCGTCGTCGTGGCGTTCCGTCCGCACCGGCGTGCGCCCCCGGTCGCGCGCCCTCGTGCGGACCCATGCTACCTCTTGTCGATGTGCATCGATTCGATGTATCTCTATTCGAGGCGGCGCGTCGGACCGGCGCGCCGCACGGACCGCTGCAACGGCGGGGACAACGGGGAGGAACCATGCGGGGGCACCTGCCGCGGCTCGTCGCACTGGCGGGACCGGTCTACGGCGAACTGCTGTCGGGGGTGGTCGCCACGATCGTCGGGACCTTCTGGGTGGCCGGTCTCGGCGCTCCCGCCGTCGCCGCCGTCACCCTGGCCGGCACCGTGGAGAACCTGCTGCTCGGCCTGGTCCTGGTGGTCGCCTCGGGGACGACCGTGCGACTCGCGCGGGCACACGGCGCCGGCGACCGGGAGGCGGCCGGGCGGGTCGCCCGCGCCGCCTGGCGGCTCTGGGCGGTCGGCAGCCTCCTCCTCGCCGTCCCCGGCTTCCTGTTCCGGCAACAGCTCGCCGCCGCCTTCCTGGACGGCGAGGCCGCCGCGCTCGCCGCCGACTGGTTCACCGTCGCCTTCCCGGCCTTCGCGCTGTTCTTCGGCCAGCGCGTCGCCGACGAGCTGTTCAAGGGTGTCGGCGACACCCGGACGCCGATGCGGACGGCCCTGCTCGCCAACGCCCTGCTGCTCGCCCTGGACCCGCTGCTGATCCTCGGGCCCGGCCCGTTCCCCGCGCTCGGCGTGACCGGCGCCGCGCTCGCGCTCGCCGCCTCCCGGGCCGTCGCGCTCGCGGTCACCCTGCTGCTCCGGCGCCGTCGCCGGCTTCCGGCACCGGCGGGCGGGCTGCTGCCCGAGGCCCGGGCGATCACCGCCGCCGGCGCGCCGTTCGGCCTGGACTTCACCGCACGGATGGGCGCCGGTACGGCGCAGCTCGCGCTGGTCTCCTCCTTCGGCGTGTCCGCCGTGGCCGGGTACGGGGTCGGCTACCGCGTCCTGCTGATCGTCACCATGGCCTTCTACGCCGTCCGGCAGGCCGCCGCGATCGAGGCCGCGCGCCTGGTCGGGGCCGGATCCGCCGACGCCGTGCGCCCCCTCGGACGCGACACCGCGAAACTGGCCGCCGCCCTCGGTGCGGGCGCCGCCGTGCTCTGCGCGGCGGCCGCGGTGCCGGTCGCGGCGCTGTTCACCGACGACCCGGCGGTGGCCGGCCAGGCGGTCGGCTTCCTGCGGATGGCCGGCCTCTCCCTGCTGCCCTACGCGCTGGTGGTCGCCCTCGGCGGTGTCCACCAGGGGGCCGGCGCCGGCCGGCCGCTGGTGCTCGCCGTGCTGCTCGGTCTCGGTGTCCAACTCGCCGCCGGCGCCGCGCTGTCGGCCCCGCTCGGCGTCCGTGGCCTCTGGGCCGGCATGGCGATCGGCGCCCTCGCCCAGCTCGGCCTGCTCCGCCTCCTGCTGCCCCGCCCGCGACCGGCCGCCGGAGGCTTCGGGACCGCCGCCGGCGGATCTGAAGGGGCGTCGGAAATTCGCTTGATCGATCGAAAGGCGCCCACGTGCGCTGCGCACGACCGATCTCCGAAAGCAAAGGTGGAGCCATCGAGCTGAGCAGTCGTCACACCGCTCTGATCGGGGCCGCCACCGCGGCGCTCGCGGCCGCCGCGGTGGTGAGCGGCGTCAGCGCGGTCCAGGATCCCGCCACCGCTCCCGGCATCGTCGTCGAGGCGCACATGGGCATGCTCGTCCAGCCCGGCGACGGCCCGGCCGGGATCGCCGTCCAGGACCACATGGCGCTCTGACGCACCACCGGACGCCACCTGTGGCCGAGTCGACGGTGCGGCCCGAACGTCCCGGCCGCCGTCCGGGCGGCGCCGTCGGTACCGCCGGCCCCGCCGACCCCACCGCCCGGACGGTCGCCGGGACGGCCGAGCGGCTGATCGGCCTCTGGGCCGACCGGTCCGAGCTGCACCACCCCGGTTGGGACCGGCCGTTCCGCCGGCTCGCCGACCTGCTGCCCGGGTCGGACGTCGAGTTCGCCGTGCACAACCCCCGGATGGTGCCGCTGCTGTGGTACCCCGCGCTGCGCGGCGGCGGCCGCGAGCGGCCGGTGATCGAGGTGTTCGACCACCTCCCCGCCGGGCTCGGCGCACCGCTGCCCCGGCGGCAGGAACTCTCCCGGATCTACAGCCGGGCCCTGGCCTCGCGCACCGCCGTGGACCGGATCGCCGACTGCCTCGACGGCCGGGGTCTGCTGGAGGTCGGCGCGGGCAGCGGCTATTGGGCCCGGCTGCTGCGCGCCCGCGGCATCGACGTGCCGGCCGCCGACGCCGAGGCCCGCACCGGGCGCAACGGATTCACCGACCGCTTCCAGTCCAGCGAGGTCCGCCACGGCCGGGCCGCCGAGGACGCCGCCGCCCACCCCGACCGGGCGCTCGCCCTGCTCCGGCCGCCGCACCGCGACCCGATGGCCGCCGACGCCCTGCGCGCCTACCGCGGCCCCGGCCTGCTCCACCTCGGCGACCGGCCCGGCGGCATGTGCGCCGACCCGGCCTTCTTCGCCGAACTCGCGGCTCAGTGGCGTGCCGTGTCGCACGGCCCCCTCACCCTCCGCCGGCTCGGCACCCGCGACACCGCCACCTTCTTCGTCCGCCGCCGGTCCGCCGGTCCGCCGACTCTCCGATCCGCCGGTCGGCCGCGCGGAGCGCACCCGGACCGGCCGGCGGCGGAGGGCGGTGGCGCCCGCTGGGCGGCGTGATCATGCGAATGGCCGGTTACCCGGATGGATCGTGTGGGAACTGTTGGCGGAGTTCCACCCCCCCCATCGAGGAGGTTCTCCCATGAGACGACTGCTCTGCGTGGCCGGTGCCGCCACGGTCCTGTGCCTGACCGGCGTCGGAGTCGCCGCCGCCGACACGGGCGTCGCCTGGCCCACGGCCGCCGAGGGCGCGAGCTGGCCCCCCGCCGGTGCCGACGCGAACTGGCTCGCCGCGAGTCCGGACGCCACCTGGTCCCCCACCGGTGCGGACGCCGACTGGGCCGCTCTCGGCACGGACGCGGCCTGGCCCGCTGCCGGAACGGAGGCCGCCTGGCCCGCTCCCGGCGCGGAAGCGGCCTGGCCGCCCGCCGCGACGAACGCCGACGCGCCGGCGCTCGGCACCCCGGCGCCGTAGGCGGGCGTCGCTGGAGGCAGTCGCCGGCTCGGACCGGCCGCGGAACCGCGGCCGGTCCGAGCCGTTGCGAAGGCCCCGAACGGCCGAGCGGCCCGAAGGCCGGACGGTCACGCAGTGCGCGCCGCCGGGAGCCGGGTGGCGAGCAGCGCGCCGCCCGCGGCGGTGGCCGCCAGGACGGCGAGGGCCGGGGTGAGGGCGTCGGCCAGGGGGCGTCCGGTGGTCAGGGTGGTGGCGACGGCCACGCCGAGGGCGGGCCCGATGTTCATCGCCGTCTGCTGCAGTCCGCCCGCCACGCCCGCGTCACGCACCGAAACGGCGCGTACGAGCGCGGCCGTCGCCGTCGCCAGCACCGCCCCGAAGCCCGCGCCCAGCACCAGGAAGGCCGCGCCGATCGCGAGTGCCGGGGTGTCCGGCCGGAAGGTCGCGACCGCGAGGGCGCCCAGGCTGATCGAGGACATCCCCGCGACGACCGTGCGGCGCGGCCCGTGACGGCGGGTCAGGGCCGCCGAGGCGGGTGCGGCGGCCACCATCGCCACCGCCAGCGGCAGCGCCCGGAGCGCACTGGCGAGCGGGTCGAGGGCGAGCACGTCCTGGAGGAAGTAGGTGGCGAGGAAGAGGGTGCCGAAGAGCGCCGCCGAGGCGGCGAGCAGCACCCCCAGCGCGGGGGCCACCGCCGGGGCGCGGAGAACGGCCGGCGGCAGCAGCGGGGACCGGGTGCGCCGCTCGTGGCGTACGAAGACCGCGCCGAGGGCGGCCGAGGCGGTGAGCCCGACGCCGGTGCCCGGTGTCGGCCCCCGCTCCGGCAGGCCGACCAGGGCGAGCACCAGGCAGGCCAGCGCGCCGCCGAGCAGCGCGGCGCCCGGCAGGTCCGGTGCGGCGGTGCGGTCGGTGGCGGCCGGCCCGGGCAGCCGGACCAGCAGGGCGGACACCCCGGCGACCGCGGCGGGGGCGACGGTCAGGAAGAAGACCGACCGCCAGCCCCACTGCGTGGTCAGAGCGCCGCCGACCAGCGGGCCGGCGGCGGCCGCGAGCCCGATCGCGCTGGTGCGCAGCGCGATCGCCCGGCCGAGCAACTCGGCCGGATACGCGGCGCGCAGCAGTCCGAGGGTGGCGGGCTGGAGCAGCGCACCGGCGGCGCCCTGGAGGATCCGCAGGCCGATCACCCAGCCGATGCCGGGGGCGAGGCCGATGCCGGCCGAGGCGGCGCCGAAGCCGAGCACCCCGACCGCGAAGACCCGGCGGTGGCCGTAGCGGTCGCCGAGCCGGCCGGCGAGGACGAGCAGGGCGGCCACCGTGACCAGGTAGGCGGTGCTGGTCCACTGCACGGCCGGGAGGGAGGCGTGCAGGTCGCGTCCGAGGTTGGGCTGGGCGACGGTGAGCACCGTTCCGTCGAGCGCGACGATCGCGGCACCGAGGATGCTGCCGGTCAGGGTGAGGCGCCGCGCGCCCGCCGCGCCTGCGGTGCTCGCCGCGCCGAGCGTGCCCGCCGGGGCCGCGCTGCTCACCGCGTCCGGCGCGCTCACCGGGGCTCCGGGCCGAGGTGGGCGTCGAGCGCGGCGCGCAGCACGGGGCCGAGGGCGTCGGTCCCGGCGGCGAGTCCGAGGCTCCCCCAGGCGCGGAGCTGGGCGAGGCCGTGCAGGTTGGCCCAGAGCGCCGCCGCGACCGCGGTCGGGTCGGGGCCGTCGGGCCCGGTGGGCGGATGGACCTCGGCGACCAGGCGGGTGAGGGCGTCGAACAGGGGGAGCGAGGTGTCCCGCAGCCCGGCGCCGCTGCCCTCCAGGACGTCGTGGCGGAACATCAGCTCGAACATGCCCGGCCGGTCGGCCGCGAAGGCGAGGTAGTCGCGGGCGAGCCGGTCCAGCCGGGTGCGCGCCTCGGCAGGGCCGTGGACGCCGGTCGCGGCGTCGGGGCCCCGGAGCCCCAGCACGTCGGCCAGCTCGCCGAAGCCGTGCCGGGCGATGGCCGCGAGCAGTTCGGCGTGGGTCGCGAAGTAGCGGCGCGGGGCGCCGTGCGAGACCCCGGCCTGGCGGGCGATCTCGCGCAGGGTGAGCGCGTGCACGCCCTCCAGGGCGAGCAGCTCGACGCCGGCCGCGACCAGGCGGTCGCGCAGGCCGGTGGGAGAGTCCTGTGCGGTCATGGGGGAGTGTCTATCAAGGCCGAGTAGACACTGTCTACTCGCATGCGGGGCCGGTCGGCGGGCACAATCGCCGCATGGACGAGGGCGGAGAGCCGGCCTGCTGGCTGGACCGGGTGTGCGAGGAGTGCGGGAAGCTGCGTGAGCGGTCCGGCCCGGGCCCCTGCGAGCACTGCGGCGACGGCGCTCGGGCCGGACGGGCCGCGGGCCCCGGGCGACGGGACACCGAGGACGGCAGCGGCCCCCGGGCGGACCACCGGAGGTGAGCCGCCCGGGGGCCGGGCGTTCGACGGGCGCGAGGGCGCGCCGTTCAGGTCGGGGTCAGCGTGACAGGCCGTCGAGCGGCTGACCCGACTGTTCGTCCACCGGATCCTCCACCGGCTCCGCGCCGTCCACCGCCGCGCCGTCCACCGTGGTGCCCTGCGCGGGGATGCGCGCCTCGGGCGCCCAGGGGCGACGGCGCCGGGCGAGGACGCCGCCCAGGCGTTCCACGGCGGGCTGGGTGTAGCGGGCCGCGAGCGGGCCGGTGACCACCAGGATCAGCACGTACGCCGTGGCCAGCGGGCCGAGGCCGGGCTCGATCCCGGCGGTGACGGCGAGGCCGGCGATGACGATGGAGAACTCGCCGCGCGACACCAGCGCCCCGCCGGCCCGCCACCGGCCGCGGGTGGCGATCCCGGCGCGGCGGGCCGCCCAGTAGCCGGTCGCGACCTTGGTGAGCGCGGTGACCACGGCCAGCAGCAGGGCCGGGAGCAGCACCGGCGGGATGCTGGTCGGGTCGGTGCTGAGACCGAAGAAGACGAAGAACACCGCCGCGAAGAGGTCCCGCAGCGGGCTGAGGAGCGTGTGCGCGCCCTCGGCGGCCTCGCCGGAGAGCGCGATGCCCACCAGGAACGCGCCGACCGCCGCCGACACCTGGAGCTGCTGCGCGATGCCGGCGACCAGCAGGGTCAGTCCGAGCACCACCAGCAGCAGCTTCTCCGGGTCGTCGTGGGAGACGAACCGGGAGATCAGCCGGCCGTAGCGGAGGGCGACGAAGAGCACCGCGCCGGCGGTGGCGAGCGCGATGGCCAGCGTGACGGAACCCGCGACCAGGCCCGCGCCGGCCAGCAGGGCCGTCAGGATCGGCAGGTAGACCGCCATCGCGAGGTCCTCCAGCACCAGGATGCTGAGGATCACCGGGGTCTCCCGGTTGCCGAGCCGGCCGAGGTCGCCGAGGACCTTGGCGATGACCCCCGAGGAGGAGATCCAGGTGACGCCGGCCAGCACCACGGCGGCCACCGGGCCCCAGCCGAGCAGCAGCGCGGCGACCGCGCCGGGTATCGCGTTGAGCAGGAAGTCGACCGCGCCGGCCGGGTACTGGGCCTTGAGGTTGGTGACCAGGTCGGCGGCGGTGTACTCCAGACCCAGCATCAGCAGCAGCAGGACGACGCCGATCTCGGCGCCGGTCGCCACGAACTCCTCGCTGGCACTCAGCGGCAGCAGCCCGCCGGTGCCGAAGGCGAGTCCGCCGAGCAGGTAGAGCGGGATCGGCGAGAAGCCGTAGCGGCCGGCGATCCGGCCGAGCAGACCGAGGACGAGGATGACCGAGCCGAGCTCGATGAAGACGGTGGCGGTGTGCACCCCCCGATCACCCCCGCTCCAGGATCGCCGCCGCCGCGTCCACACCCTCGCGGGTGCCGATCACGATGAGCGTGTCGCCGCCCGCCAGCCGGAAGTCGGGGGCGGGGGAGGGGACGGCGCCGGTGCGCCGCAGCACGGCGACGATCGAGGCGCCGGTCTCGGTGCGCATCCGGGTCTCGCCGAGCAGCCGCCCGTTCCAGTGCGAGGCGCCGTCGACCGGGAGCCGCTCGGCGACCAGGCCGAGGTCGGTGGTGTGCAGCAGGGCCGGGTTCTGGTGAGCCGGGGTCAGGGCGTCCACCAGGGCGGTGGACTCCTCGGCGGTCAGCCGGAAGGCCTGGGAGCAGGCGTCGGGGTCGTCCGAGTGGTAGACGTTGAGACTGCGTGAGCCGTCCCGGTGGGCGATCACGGAGAGGTGCCGCTGTTCTCGGGTGGTGAGGTCGTACTGGACGCCGACACCGGGAAGCGGAGTGGTCCGGACACGGGCGATCGACATGGCTGCTGTCCTCTCGTCAGGGGGGCTCCCGGGCGGCTGCACGCGGCGCGGGCACGCCGGAGCAGGGGACGCCGGCGCCTGACCGCGTATGACACGCGAACGCGCAACCGGACTAATAGTAATGAGTATGTAAAGTCTGAAAAATAGTGCCCCGGTCCGTGCGGGCGCGGGGAAGCGCGCACACGAACCGGGGCGGCGGGCCGGAGACTGCGTGACGGCCCGGGTGAGGGGAGGGGGGCTACTGCGGCGGGCGGTCGTCGCGCAGCTGGTCCTTGAGCTTCTCCTGGCCCGTGTCGACCTGGCCGCTGTACTTGCCCTGGGTGCGCTCGTCGACCATGTCGCCGGCCTTGTCGACGCCCTTCTCGGCCTGCTCCTCATGGCCCTTGAGCATGCTCTTGAGCTTATCCAACATGGACATGTGGTCACACTCCCGGATGAGACGGCCCCACCTCTCCCAGCATCGCCGCACACCGGGGTGTCCGCATCCGGTCAGCTTGTGCGCCGGGGTTGGCAAGGCGTCGAGGAACATGTCAAATCGGGAGTCCCACGGACCGTCGGAAGGACAAGCCTTGAACGCTCGGACCGGTCGCCCGGCCGCCACCCTCCGCGCCCGCACCGCCCCCACCCGCCGGACGGCGGGCGCCGCGCTGGCGGTGGCGGCGCTGGTGACCCCGCTGCTGCTGGTCGGTTCCGGCGCCGCCTCCGCCGACCCGGACCCGGCCCGGAAGGGTGCCAGGCTGGCCACCCGTTTGGTGCAGGAGAGCAGCGCGGACGACGCCTACGACACCCTGGAGGCGCTCCAGCGGATCGCCCGCCGCAACGGCGGCAACCGGGTGGCCGGCTCGGCCGGCCACGACCAGTCCGCCCGCTACGTCTACGAGCAGGCCCGCCGGGCCGGGCTCAAGGTGTCCAAGCAGGAGTTCGAGTACACGTACTTCCAGGAGCTGTCCGAGCGGTTCTCGGTGGTCTCCCCGCAGGCCGAGGACATCGCGATCAAGGCGATGACCTACTCGGTCGGCGGCCCGGAGAACGGCCTGGGCGCCCCGCTCGCGGTCGTCCCGGTCGACGCCACCACCGGCTGCGAGGCCGCCGACTACGCGGCCGGGGCGGTCACCGGGAAGATCGCGCTGATCCGGCGCGGCGGCTGCAGCTTCGCGGTCAAGCAGGCCGCGGCGGCCGACGCGGGCGCCCTCGGCGCGGTGATCTACAACAACGTCGAGGGCGACCTCAACGGCACCCTCGGCGAGCCCGACCTCGGCCGGATCCCGACCGGCGGCATCTCCCAGGCCGCCGGGCAGGCGCTGGCCGCCAAGGCGGCGGCCGGTCCGGTCACCGTCGCCCTGGACATCCGCACCCACATGGAGAAGCGCACCACCTGGAACGTCATCGCCGAGACCCGCGGCGGCGACCCGAACAACACCGTGGTGATCGGCTCGCACCTGGACTCGGTGCAGGCCGGCCCCGGCATCAACGACAACGGCTCCGGCTCGGCCGGCATCCTGGAGGTCGCCAAGAACCTCGGCGACCGGCAGGTGAGGAACAAGGTCCGGTTCGCCTGGTGGTCCGCCGAGGAGTTCGGCCTCCGGGGCTCCGCGGCGTACGTGAAGTCGCTCTCCGAGGCCGACCGGAAGAAGATCAAGCTCTATCTGAACTTCGACATGATCGCCTCGCCCAACTCCGCGCAGTTCGTCTACGACGGCGACGACTCCGACCACGTCGGCTCCGGCCCCGGCCCGGACGGCTCCGCCCAGCTGGAGCGGCACATCACCGACTACCTCGACCGGCGCGGCCTGCCGCACGAGGGCACCGACTTCACCGGCCGCTCCGACTACGGTCCGTTCATCGACGCCGGCATCCCGGCCGGCGGCACCGACACCGGCGCCGAGGTGATCAAGACCGCCGCCCAGGCCGCCAGGTACGGCGGGACCGCCGGCCAGGCCTTCGACCCCTGCTACCACAAGGCCTGCGACGACCTCCGCAACCTGGACCTGGACGCCTTCGACGTCAACATCGACGTCATCGCGGACTCGGTGGGCACCTATGCCTGGGACCTCTCCTCGCTGCGGGCCCCGGTCCCGCCGCAGCGCACCGAGGGCGGCGGCCTCCAGGAGGGCCACGCGGACGGGGTCGAGGCCTGAGGTCCGCCGGCCCGGTGCCCCCGCCCGTCCGGCGGGCGGCGGCCCCGGGCCGGCAACCCGGTCGGCCGTCCGGCGGCGGGGGTCCGATGGGTGCGCGGGGCGGTGGCCTGACACCATGGCACCGAGATCACGACACCGTGACACCCTCGGAGGAGTCAGCACCATGAGCAGCACGCACTACGACGTCGTCGTCCTCGGCGCGGGCCCCGGCGGCTACACCGCGGCCGTCCGCTCCGCCCAGCTCGGCCTGAAGGTCGCCGTCGTGGAGTCGAAGTACTGGGGCGGGGTCTGCCTGAACGTCGGCTGCATCCCCTCCAAGGCCCTGCTGCGCAACGCCGAGCTCGCGCACATCGTGACCAAGGAGGCCAAGACCTTCGGCATCAAGGTCGAGGGCCAGGTGACCTTCGACTACAGCGAGGCGTTCAAGCGCAGCCGCACCGTCGCCGACGGCCGCGTCAAGGGCGTCCACTACCTGATGAAGAAGAACGGCATCACCGAGTACGACGGCCGCGGTACCTTCGTCGACGACCGCACGCTGCAGGTCGCCCTCAACGGCGGCGGCTTCGAGGTCGTCACCTTCGACCACTGCGTCATCGCCGCCGGTGCCACCACCCGGCTGCTGCCCGGGACCAGCCTGAGCGACCGCGTGGTCACCTACGAGGAGCAGATCCTCACCGAGGACCTTCCCGGCAGCATCATCATCGCCGGCGCCGGCGCGATCGGCGTCGAGTTCGCCTACGTGCTCCACAACTACGGCGTGCAGGTCACCATCGTCGAGTTCCTGGACCGGATGGTGCCGTTGGAGGACGCCGAGGTCTCCGCCGAGCTGGCGAAGCAGTACCGCAAGCTCGGCATCCAGGTGCTCACCTCGACCCGGGTCGACTCGATCGACGACAAGGACCCGGCCGCCAAGGTCAAGGTCACCGTCACCGCCAAGGACGGCGGGCAGCAGGTGCTGGAGGCCGACAAGGTGCTCCAGGCGATCGGCTTCGCCCCGCGCGTGCACGGCTACGGCCTGGAGAACACCGGGGTCAAGCTCACCGAGCGCGGCGCGATCGCGGTCGACGGCCGCGGCCGGACCAACGTCCCGCACATCTTCGCCATCGGCGACGTCACCGCCAAGCTGATGCTGGCGCACGCCGCCGAGGCGATGGCCGTGATCGCCGCCGAGACCATCGGCGACGCGGAGACCATGGAGGTGGACTTCGCGATGATCCCGCGCGCCACCTACTGCCAGCCGCAGATCGCGAGCTTCGGCTACACCGAGGCGCAGGCCCGCGACCTGGGCTACGACGTCAAGGTCGCCAAGTTCCCGTTCACCGCCAACGGCAAGGCACACGGCCTCGGCCACCCGACCGGCTTCGTCAAGGTCATCTGCGACAACACCCACGGCGAGCTGCTCGGCGCCCACCTGATCGGGCCCGAGGTCACCGAGCTGCTGCCGGAGCTGACGCTGGCCCAGCAGTGGGACCTCACCGTGCACGAGGTCGCCCGCAACGTGCACGCCCACCCGACCCTGGGCGAGGCGGTCAAGGAGGCGATCCACGGACTGGCCGGCCACATGATCAACATGTGATCGCGTCCTTCCGGCGCCGGGCCCGTCCGGCGGGGAGCCACCCCCGCCGGACGGGCCCTTCGCCCCGGCCTCGGTGAGCGGCACCCGCCGTGTCCGCCACCGTCCCTGACGCCCCGTCGTCGACCCGGTGGGCCGGCGGGCGCGGGTGCGGCAGGATGGCCGGGTGACCGACACCATCCTCAACCTCTGGCGTCGGCACCTCGGCGCCGTGCCCGGCGACGTCTGGGACCGCACGGACCTGACGGTGCTCATCCTCGCGGACACCGGAATCACCGAAGTCCCGCCCGCCGTCGGCCGGCTGCGCCGACTGCGCACCCTCGACCTCGGGCACAACCGGATCGCCGAGGTGCCGCCGGAGATCGGCGGCCTCACCGGCCTCACCGACTTCCTCTACCTGCACGACAACGCGCTCACCGCGCTCCCGGAGGCCCTCGGTCGGCTCACCGCGCTGCGCTACCTCAACGTCGGCGAGAACCGGATCGCCGAACTCCCCGAGGCCGTCGGCGCGATGGCCGGCCTGGTGGAACTCCGCGCCCAGCACAACCGGCTCACCGCGCTGCCCGGCTCGCTCGGCGGCCTGCGGGCGCTGCGCGAACTGTGGCTGCGCGGCAACGCGCTGACCGCCCTGCCGGAGGAGCTGGCCGGGCTCACCGAGCTGCGCGAGCTCGAACTGCGCGAGAACGCGCTCCCCGAGGTGCCGCCGGTGCTGGCCGGGCTGCCGCTGCTGCGCCGGCTCGACCTGCGCGGCAACCGGATCACCGGCCTGCCGGACTGGCTGGCGGACCCGGCGGCGCTGCCCGCGCTGGAGAAGCTGGACCTGCGCTGGAACCCGGTCGAGCCGGCCCCCGCGCTGCTGTCGGCGCTGGCGGCGCGCGGCTGCGCGGTGCTGCGCTGAGGCCGCGCGGGCGGGCCCGTCCGGGGAAAACCGCTCGCCCGCCGGGGCGGTCGAGTGCTAGCGTCGTTCCTATGAAGCGCGCCGCAGCCGTCCTCACGACGACGCCGGAGAGAGTCCCGGCGCGCTGACTGCTGACCTAGTCCGAAGCCCCGGGGCGAGTGCCCCGGGGCTTCGCCGTACCGGTCCACTCGCCCGCCGACCCGAGTGGAGACCCACCGCCATGAGCAGCAACCCCGTCGCGGCCGAGGCCGCGCCCGCGTCCGCCCCCGACCACCGCCGGCTCGGCCGCGAACTCGAACTCTTCGGCACCGACCCGCTGATCGGATCCGGCCTGCCGTACTGGCTGCCCGACGGCGCCGCGATCCGGCACACCCTGGAGGAGTTCATCCGCGGCCGCGAGCGGCGCGCCGGCTACCGCCACGTCTACTCGCCGGTCCTCGGCAAGCGCGAGCTGTACGAGATCTCCGGCCACTGGCAGCACTACCGTGACGACATGTTCCCCCCGATGGACCTGGGCGCCGAGCAGGTCGTGCTGCGGCCCAGCCTCTGTCCGCACCACGCCCTGATCTACCGCTCGCGCGCCCGCAGCCACCGCGAACTCCCGCTGCGGATCGCCGAGCTGGGCGGCATGTACCGCTCCGAACTGTCGGGCGTGCTCGGCGGGCTGACCCGGGTGCGGGCCATCCAGCTGAACGACGCGCACGTCTTCTGCACCCCCGAGCAGGCCGCCGACGAGGCGGTCGCCGCCCTGGAGCTGATCGGCGAGGCGCACCGCGCCCTCGGCATCCGGCCGGTCCGCCACCGGCTCTCGCTGCCGGGAGCGGGCGGCAAGTACGTGGCCGACCCGGCGCTCTGGGAGCGGGCCACCGCGCTGCTCACCGAGGTGCTGAAGCGCTCCGGGGTGCCGTTCGAGGCGGCGGAGGGGGAGGCGGCCTTCTACGGGCCGAAGATCGACATCCAGATCGCCGACGCCGCCGGGCGTGAGTCCACCCTCTCCACCGTGCAGATCGACTTCCACCAGCCGGAGCGGTTCGGCCTCCGGTACATCGGGCCGGACGGCGCCAAGCACCGTCCGGTGATGGTCCACCGCAGCGTCATCGGCAGCGTCGAGCGGGTGGTCGCCCACCTGATCGAGCTGTACCGCGGCGCGTTCCCGGCCTGGCTGGCGCCGACCCAGCTGGTGCTGCTCCCGCTGTCCGAGGGGGAGCGGGAGCGGGCCGAGCGGGTGCGCGGGCGCTGCCTCGACCTCGGGCTGCGGGCCGAGGTCGCGGGACCGGAGCGGGGCAGTCTCGGCGCCCGGATCCGGGAGGCCCGGCTGGCCCCGTACCAGGCGGTCATCGGCCCCCGGGAGGCGGCGGACGACCTGCTCGCGCTGCGCCTGCGGGACGGCCGTCGGCCCGGGCCGCTGCCGGTGGCCGAGGCGCTGGCCCGGATCGGCGCGCTGGTCGACGCCTGCGCCCCGGAGCTGTGGGACGAGCCCCCGGCGCCGACCGGCCCCGACCGGGGCTGACGGCGGCCCCGGGCCGGGCGGGCCGGGGCGTCAGTACGACTGGAGCTCGATCAACCGGCCCTCCGGGTCGCGCAGGTGGGCGGTGCGCAGGCCCGGGCCCCACTCCGGGCGGTCGGCGGGGCCGGTGACGGGCGCGCCGCCGTGCCGCAGGCCGAGGGCGAGGGACCGCTCGACGTCGTCGACCCGGAGGACCAGCATCGCGTCGTCCTGTGCGGCGCCGGCCGGTGCGCCGGGCAGCGCCGCGGTGCCGACGGCGGCGGCCAGCTGTCCGCGGTCGAACAGCGAGAGCACGGTCCGGCCGGCGAGGTCCCAGGTGGCGTACGGGCCCTCGGGAGCGCCCTTGACCAGGACGGCGCCGGTCAGCGGCGGCAGCACGGCCCGGTAGAAGCCGAAGCAGGCGGGGAAGTCGGCGACGAGCAGGCGGTGGTACGGGGCGTCCATGGCGGCGCTTCCTCCGGGAGAACAGTAGGGCGGCACCCACTATAGGGTCGGACCCTAGACTTGTTCCATGGACTCCGAGGAACCCGCCCCCGCCGCGTCGACCCCGCCGACGCTGCTGGAGCTCAGCACCTATCTGCTCTCCCGCACCGGCAAGGCGGCGCGCGGCCGGCTGGTCGAGCGGCTGGCCCGCCGGGGGCTGCGGCTGTGGGACATGGCGGTGCTCGCCGCGCTCGCCGACTTCGGCCCGCACGCGCAGCGCGACCTGGTCCGCCGGCTGCGCGTGGACCCCAGTGACACGGCCAAGGTCGCCGACCGGCTGGCCGCCGGCGGCTACGTCGAACGGGTGCGCGACGCCGCCGACCGCCGCCGCGTCCTGGTCACCGTCACCGACGCCGGCCGCGCGCTGCTCGCCGAGCTGCGCGCCGAGGCGCACGCGGTGCAGGACGAGGTGCTGGCGCCGCTGAGCGCGGCGGAGCGGCAGGTCCTGCACGACCTGCTCGGCCGCGTCCACGCGCAGTTGCCCGGAGCCCCCTGAGCGCCGACCGCCTCCCGGACGCTCAGCCGGACGGCAGCGGGCGGCGGGCGCCGGCGAACTCGCGGGACCAGCGCGGGATGTCGAGCACGCCCTCCAGCCGGGCCACCAGGGTGCCGGTGTGCTCGGCGTGGATCATCGCGCCGTCCCCGGCCCACAGGCCCACGTGGTGCAGCGGCGCGTCGGGGCGGGAGAAGAACAGCAGGTCGCCGGGGAGCAGCGCGGACCGCTCCACCGGGGCGGAGCGGTGGTACTGGGCGACGGTGTAGTGCGCCAGTTCCACGGCGCCGGCGCTCGCCCGGTACCAGCAGTACAGCGACAGGCCGCTGCAGTCGTAGCCGACCGTGCTCTCGCCCAGGCACTGGCCGTCGAGGTAGCCGTTCTCCTCGTCGCAGAAGCCGAGGCCCGCACCCAGCCGGTCCCCGCCGCCCCAGGCGTACGGCACCCCGATCTGGGCGGTGGCCACGGCGGCGACCCGCTGGCCGAGCGCGAGGTCCGCGCCCCCGCCGCGGGGACGGGCGGCGGCCGGCCCGGCGCCCAGGGCGGGGGCGAGGCCGGACCCCAGGGCCAGGCCCAGCATCCGGCGGCGGCCCCAGGTCCTGCTGAGGTGCGGGAACGGCACGTGAACCCCCTCGGTCGGCGGCGAACCACCAGGATCCCGGCCGGAGCGGGTACCCCGCCATCACCCGCAGCGGTGAATTCACCGGCCGCGGACCCCGGTCCGCCGGGGCCGTCGTCCGGAAATCGATTGACGGTCCCGCGGGCGGTGCCAACGATGGGGCGCGGTACGAACGACCGTCCGGGAGGGACCCATGAGCAGTTCCGTCAGGCTGATCCGCAACCACCGCCTCACCCAGGCCGTCGACTACGCCTACGCGGCCGCCGTCGACGCGCCGGTCCGCTCGCTCTGGCTGGCCGGCGCCTGCCCGCTGGACGCCGAGGGGCGCACCGTGGCGGTGGGCGACTACGCGGGGCAGGCCCACCAGGTGATGCGGAACCTGGTGACCGTCCTGGAGGACGAGGGCGCCGCGCTCACCGACCTGGTGCGCACCACGGTGTACGTCGCCTCCTCCCGGCAGGCCGACCTGGTCGCCGTCTGGGACGTGTACCGCGAGTACCTCGGTGCGCACGACGTGCCGAGCACCCTGCTCGGCGTCTCCGTGCTCGGGTACGACGACCAGCTCGTCGAGGTGGAGGCGGTCGCCGTGCTGGGCTGACGTCCGGTGCCGGGGCACCGGACCGGGGGCGACCGTCCCGTGGGTATCCTCTGACACCGCGTGTCCGAGGGCCCCGCCGGGGAGCGCCGCCGGGCCGGCCGACGGTCCCGGGTAAGATACGGGCTGTTTGGTTTTGTTTCTGCGCATGTGGGCGGGGGTGGTCGTGGTGGCGCGACAGGAGCGGGCGTTGCGGACGCGGCGGCTGATTCTGGAGGCCGCGGCCTCGGTGTTCGACGAGTGCGGATACGAGCGGGCCACCATCGGCGAGGTGGTCGCCCGGGCCGGGGTCACCCGGGGCGCCGTCTACTTCCACTTCGCGTCCAAGCGCGAGCTGGCGCAGGGTGTCATCGAGGGACAGTTCGAGGCCGAGGCCGTACCGGAACGCCCGTGCAAGCTGCAGGAGTTCGTGGACACCGGGATGGTGGTCACCCATCTGGTGCCGATCGACCCGCTGGTCAGCGCCGGGGTGCGGCTCTCGGTGGACCAGGGCGCGGAGGGCCACCTGGGGTTCGACGCCGCGCCGGGGTGGATCGCCCGGCTGGAGCGGCTGCTGATCGCGGCGGGCGAACGCGGTGAGCTGCTGCCGCACGTGGTGCCGGCCGACACGGCCGGGCTGATGACGGCGTCGTGGGTGGGCGTGCAGCTCCAGTCGCAGCGGTTCACCGGCCGGGCCGACCTCGGCTACCGGGTCTCCACGCTGTACCGGCACCTGATGCCCAGCATCGCCGTCCCCGGAGTGCTGGCCTGCCTCGACCTCGCACCGGACCGCGGCGCGCGGGTGTACGCCGAGATGGTGGCCGCGCGCGGCCGGTCCGGGACGGAGGAGGCCGCGGCGGACCGCGAGGCGGACCGAACCGCCGAATGATACGGCGCGTCCGGTTTCCCCGGCCTGGTCGTCCACCGTACGGCGACTGCGGAGCGTAGCCGCCGCGGTCCGGCGACCTGGGGGCGGCCCGCCGGACCCTGAGGAACCCTCAGCGGATCACCGGCAGCACGGCGTTGCCGGGCGGCGCCGGCTCAGCGCGGAGCGGGCCGGTCGAGCGCGCGCAGGGCGTCCAGCACGTCCAGGCCGAGGTCCGGCGCGGCGTCCTCCGGCAGGCTCACCGAGACCCGGGTGGCCAGGCCCGCGTACCGGCGGTGGATCTCCCGGGCGGCCTCCTCGACCGTGCCGGTGACGGCGAAGGTGTCGAGGACCCGGTCGTCGATCAGCGCGGCCATCTCGGGCCAGCGGCCGCGCAGCGAGAGCCGGTGCAGCTCCTCGTGCAGCCCCTCCCAGCCGTGCAGGGCCAGCACCGGGCGGTAGGCGGGCGTGGAGGCGTAGAAGGCGAGCCGCTCGCGGACGGCCGCCAGGTTGGCGCCCAGCTCCTCCTCGGTGCGCCCGGTCGCCGTGAGCACGCTGCCGACGATCTCGAAGGGCCGCCCGGTCCAGGCCGCGCCCTCGGCCTCGGCGCGCCCGCGCTCCTCGGCGAGCGCGGGCAGCACCTGCCGGGCCAGGTAGTCGACCGAGGTGAAGGGGTGGCTGAGGAAGCCGTCCGCCACCGCGCCCGCGGTGCGCACCATCAGCGGACCGACGCCCGCCAGCAGGATCCGCGGCACCCCGGCCGGGACGGGATCGGGGGAGAAGACCGGCGTCATCACCGTGTGGGTGTAGAAGTCGCCCCGGAAGCGCAGCCGTTCACCGGTCTGCCAGCTGTGCCAGATCGCCCGCACCGCGTGGACGTACTCGCGCATCCGGGCGGCGGGCCGGTCCCAGGGCATCCCGAAGCGCTTCTCGATGTGCGGCTTGACCTGTGAGCCCAGCCCGATGACGGCCCGCCCGCCGGAGGCCGCGTGCAGGCCCCAGGCCTGGTAGGCGAGGGTCATCGGGGTCCGGGCGAGGGCCACCGCGACCCCGGTGGCCAGCTCGATGGAGCTGGTGCGGTCGGCGGCGCGGGCCAGCTGGAGGAACGGGTCGTAGGCGGTCTCGGAGACCACCAGCCGGTCCGCGCCCCGGCGTTCGGCCTGCTCGGCGGCGTCCAGGATGCCGGCCGGGTGCGCGGGGGCGAGCGCGTCGAGGAGGAGGGCGGGGGCCTGGGGGCGGTCCATGGGGCGGGCTCCTGGTGGGTGGCGGGTCCGGCGGGGGTGTCGCTGTCAGGGGCGGGGCCAGGGCCGCCCGTCGAGCCGCTCGATGCCGGTGTTGAAGCGTCGCAGGAACGCGGCGAAGGTCGTGACGTCCTCGGCGGGCCAGTCCTCCATCACCAGGCCGAGGGCGTGGGCGTGCGCCGCGCGGTCCTCGTCGAGCCGCCGGTCGCCCTCCTCGGTGATGCGGAACTTGCGGGCCAGCCCGCCCTCCGGGTCGGGGATCCGCTCGACCAGCCCGGCCCGGGTCATCGCGGCGGTCTGCCGGTTGAGGGTGGAGGCGTCGAGCCCGAAGGCGTCGCTGAGCTCGCCGATCGACATCGGGCCCTGGACCCGGATCCGGCTGAGCAGGATGTACGCGCTGCGGTCGAGCCGGCTGCCGTGCGGCCGGGCGCCGGCCGGGCTCAGGTAGTGGTGGCGGCTGAGCACCATGTACTCGAAGGCCACCTCGTCCGTGGGGCCACCCGGTTCGTTCGGTCCGCTGGGTCCGTTGGGTCCGCTCATGGCGTCGTCCTTCCCGTCCCTGGCTCCGGCGCCCTGACCTGCGATGTTTCCGCACAGTATGGCAGGCGTGCGCGCACTGGAGCTGATGTGCATCATGCATATCATGTGTAGGATGCATATTCGTTGCCCGCAGCGCGAACCCGAGGAGCCCCGCCGATGACAGCCCCACAGACCGCCGCCCCCGACCGGACCAGGGGGATCGTTGCCACGCTCGCCCTCACCGGCACGGTGGCGGCGATCATGCAGACCCTGGTCACCCCGCTGATCGGCGAGCTGCCGAAGATCCTGGACACCTCCGCGTCCAACGCCTCCTGGGTGATCACCGCGACCCTGCTGTCGGCCGCCGTGTTCGTGCCGATAAGCGGCCGGCTCGGCGACCTGTTCGGCAAGCGGCGGATGCTGCTGGCCTGCTGCGCCCCGCTGCTGGTCGGCTCGGTGATCTGCGCGCTGACCTCCTCCGTCCTGCCGATGATCGTCGGGCGCGGACTGCAGGGCATGGGCATGGGCGTGGTCCCGCTCGGCATCAGCCTGCTCCGCGAGGTGCTGCCGCCCGAGCGGCTCGGCTCCGCGATCGCCCTGGTCAGCGCCTCGATGGGGATCGGCGGCGGTCTCGGTCTGCCCATCTCGGCGGCGGTCGCCCAGTACGCCAGCTGGCGGGTGCTGTTCTGGGGCGCGGCCGTCCTCACCCTGGCGATCGCCGCGATGATCCGCTTCCTGGTGCCCGCCCCCGCCACCGAGCCGGCCGGCGGCCGCTTCGACGCCCTGGGCGCGCTCGGCCTCGGCGCGGGCCTGGTCTGCCTGCTGCTGCCGGTCTCCAAGGGCGGCGACTGGGGCTGGACCGACGGGACGACGCTCGGCCTGTTCGCCGCCGCCGTCGTCCTGCTGCTGGCCTGGGGCGCGTGGGAGCTGCGGATCTCCGAACCGCTGGTCGACCTGCGGGTCACCGCACGCCCCCGGGTGCTGCTGACCAACGCGGCGTCCGTGCTGGTCGGCTTCGGGATGTACGCGCAGGCGCTGATCATCCCGCAGCTGCTCCAGCTGCCCTCGGCCACCGGCTACGGCCTGGGCCAGTCGATGCTGGCCATGGGCCTGTGGATGGCCCCGTCCGGTCTGATGATGATGGTCGTCTCGCCGCTCGGCGCCCGGCTCTCGACGGCGCGCGGCCCGAAGTTCACCCTGGTCGTCGGCGCCCTGGCGATCGCCGCCGGGTACGGGCTGTCGATGCTGCTGATCGGCTCCACCTGGGGCGTGCTGATCGTGACGCTGGTCTGCAACGCCGGTGTGGGCCTCGCCTACGGCGCGATGCCGGCGCTGATCATGAGCGCCGTGCCGATGTCCGAGACGGCCTCGGCGAACAGCTTCAACACCCTGATGCGCTCGCTCGGCACCTCGGTCTCCGCCGCGGTGGTCGGCGTGGTGCTCGCCCAACTGACCACCACCACGGGCGGCCATGTGCTGCCCTCCGAGACCGGCTTCCGGGTCGGCCTGCTGATCGGCTGCGGTGTGGCCCTGGTCGCCGCCGCGGTCGCCGCGACCATCCCGGTGCCGCCCGCCACCGGCGCCCCGAAGGCCGCCACCGGCGCGCCGCAGGGCGCCGCCGCGCGCGACGCCGCCTCCGCCTGACGGGCTGACGGGCTGACGGCCGTGGCAGCGCGGGTGCGGCGGGCAGGCTCCGCCGCACCCGCACCCGCACCCGCACCCGATCGGGTGAGCCCTCGGCGCGTGCGCCGCACGCCGCGCGCCGGGGGCCGCGAGCATACGGGGACCGAACCGCCTCCCCGTGAAGGGATCCCGCCGTGGGCCGTGCTCTGATCGTCGTCGATGTGCAGAAGGACTTCTGCGAGGGCGGCAGCGTCCCGGTCAAGGGCGGCGCCGGGCGGGCCGCGGCCATCGCCGACCTGGTCCGCGGCGGTGCCGGCGACTACGCGTACGTCGTCGCCACCCGGGACCACCACATCGACCCGGGCCCGCACTTCTCCGCGCGGCCGGACTTCCGGGACTCCTTCCCGGTGCACTGCGTGGCCGGCAGCGAGGGCGGGGAGTTCCACCCGGACTTTGCGCCCGTGGTGGCCGACGGAGCGGTCGACGAGGTCTTCTTCAAGGGGGCCCGTTCCGCCTCCAAGAGCGGATTCGAGGGCTCCACCGCCGACGGCACCCCGCTGGCCGACTGGCTGCGCGCCCGGGGCGTCGACGACCTCGACGTCGTCGGCATCGCCACCGACCACTGCGTCCGGGCCACCGCGCTCGACGGCGCCACGGCCGGGTTCGCCGTCCGCGTGCTGCTCGACTACACCGCCGGGGTCGCCGCCGACTCCACCGCCATGGCCCTGGAGGACCTGCGCGGCGCCGGGGTGGCCCTCACCGGCAGGCCCGTCGTCCTGGCCTGACCGGCAGGTTCGTGGTGCGCGAGTGGGTGACGGGGCGGGACGGGCTGCGTAGACTCGGTCGCCCTGTGCCGGACGAGTCCAGGAGCCCTCGCCATGACCTCGCCCTCCCCTTCCCCGAGCATCAGCGCCGGCGGCACCTCCGTGCCGCTGCTGGACCACACCATCGGTGCCGCGCTCGACCGCGCCGTCGCCGCGCACCCCGACCGCGAGGCGCTGGTGGACGTCCCGAGCGGGCGGCGCTGGACCTACCGGGAGCTGGCGGCGGAGGTGGACCGGCTCGCGCTCGGACTGCTCGGGCTCGGGGTGCGGACCGGTGACCGGGTCGGGATCTGGGCGCCCAACTGCCCGGAGTGGGTGCTGACGCAGTACGCCACCGCGCGGATCGGCGCGATCCTGGTGACCGTCAACCCCGGCTACCGCGCCCACGAGGTCGAGTACGTGCTGCGGCAGTCGGGGATCCGCACGGTCGTGGCGGTGCCGGGCTTCAAGACCTCCGACTACGCGGGCATGCTCGCCGAGGCGGGCCCGCGCTGCCCCGAACTGCGCGACGTGCTGCTGATCGGCTCGCCCGGGTGGGCGGAGCTGCTGGCGGCGGGGGAGCGCGGCGACCGCGGGCGCCCGGCCGCGATCGGGGCGGGGCTGAGCCCGGACGATCCGATCAACATCCAGTACACCTCCGGCACCACCGGCTTCCCCAAGGGCGCCACGCTCTCGCACCGCAACATCCTCAACAACGGGTACTTCGTCGGCGAGTTGTGCGGCTACACGGAGGCGGACCGGATCTGCGTGCCGGTCCCCTTCTACCACTGCTTCGGCATGGTGATGGGGAACCTGGCGGCGCTCTCGCACGGCGCCTGCGTGGTGATCCCCGCCCCGGCCTTCGAGCCCGTCGCCACCCTGCGCGCGGTGGCCGCCGAGCGCTGCACCTCGCTCTACGGCGTGCCGACCATGTTCATCGCCGAACTCAACGACCCGGGTTTCGCGGACCACGACCTGTCCAGCCTGCGCACCGGGATCATGGCCGGCTCGCCCTGCCCGATCGAGGTGATGAAGCAGGTCGTCGACCGGATGGGCATGCGGGACGTCTCCATCTGCTACGGCATGACCGAGACCTCCCCGGTCTCCACCCAGACCCGCGCCGAGGACCCGCTGGAGCGGCGGGTCTCCACCGTCGGCCGGGTCGGTCCGCACCTGGAGGTCAAGGTGGCCGACCCGGAGACCGGTGAGACCGTCCCGCGCGGCACGCCCGGCGAACTGCGCACCCGCGGCTACTCGGTGATGCTCGGCTACTGGGACCAGCCGGACCGCACCGCCGAGGCGGTCGACGCCGAGGGCTGGATGCACACCGGAGACCTCGCGGTGATGGACGAGGAGGGCTACCTCAACATCACCGGCCGGCTCAAGGACATGGTGATCCGCGGCGGGGAGAACATCTACCCGCGCGAGATCGAGGAGTTCCTGTACACCCACCCGGACATCCAGGACGTCCAGGTCATCGGGGTGCCCGACGCCAAGTACGGCGAGGAGCTGATGGCCTGGGTCCGGCTGCGGCCCGGCGCGCCCGAGCTGACCGCCGAGGCGCTGCGCGCGTACTGCGCGGGCCGGATCGCGCACTACAAGGTGCCGCGCTACGTGCACCTGGTGGACGAGTTCCCGATGACGGTCACCGGGAAGATCCGCAAGGTCGAGATGCGCGAGCGGGCCGTCGGCCTGCTGGGCCTGGACGGAGCGGCCGGCATCGAGCACGCCTGACCGCGGGCGGGCCAGCCCGGCCGGTACCCCGGTCACGGTCGCCCGGGCCCGCGGCGGACGCGTCCGGCGGCGGGTGCCGCGCCGCGCCCGGGCCCGGACGCGGCGCGGCCGTGCCGTCAGAGCGCGGCGACCTCGGCCCGCAGGGCGGGCAGCGTGGCGTACATCGTGCCGCCGGGGCAGTCGGTGGCCAGCCAGTCGCGGTGGCCGCTGATCAGGTCGACCGGCTTGGTGACGCCGTTGACCGGGTTGACGAAGGTGACGTGGGCCTGCGGGTCCAGTCCGTGGGTGCGGGTGAGCAGGGCGAGCACCAGGGTCAGCGAGCGGCGGGCCGCGGCGGTGGGCTGCTGGCCGGTCAGGGTGCCGAGCAGGGCGACGCCGAGGTTGCCGGAGTTGAAGCCGGAGGTGTGGAAGGCGGTCACCACGTTGCCGTTGGCGTCGTGCGCCGGGAGGCCGTCGTCGCCGGACCAGCGGCCCTCGTAGATCCGGCCGGCCTCGTCGATGAGGAAGTGGTAGCCGATGTCGCCCCAGTCGTTGGTGATCGCGTGGTACTCGTATATCGCCCGCACGGTGGCGGCCGGGTCGGCGTCCGCGTTCGGGGTGTCGGTGTGGTGCACCGTCAGGGTCTGCAGCGGGTAGTACTTGGCGGGGGAGTTCTCCACGCCGTTCTTGAAGCGCTTGGACTCGTCGGCGCCCCACGCGGCGCGGCTGAGGTACTCGACGCCGCAGAAGGTGACCGGCGCGGTCGGGGAGAGCGTGGCGGTGCGGGCCGGCCCCTGGGTGGTGTCGAGGGCGGTGGAGCGCAGGTTGGCCGCGCCGTCGGGCAGCCGCAGGTCGTAGCCGACGGCGCCGCCGGCCGGGACGAGCACGGCCGCGCCCTGGGCGGAGCCGGCGCCGGCCGCCCCGGCCGGCAGGTCGGGGCCGCCCGCGCAGCCCGCGGCGAGCGGCTGCCAGGCGCCGGGACCGGTGCCCTCGTGGTGCAGCCGGATGGCGCCGCCGCGGCGGGGGCCGTCCCAGCTGACGCCGACGTAGTGGATCGGGAAGTCGGTGCGGGCCCCGGCGGCGGCGCGCCCGGCCGCCGAGCGGGACCGGGTGGCCGGCACCGTGACGGTGCGGGCGGCCTGGCCGGCCGGCGCCGGGGCGGCGGGAGCGGTCGGGGTGCCCGACGCGGCGGCGTGCGCGGCCGGGGCGGCGGCGAGTGCGGCGGCCGTGGCGCCGATGGCGGTCACCAGGGTGCGGCGGCTGACGGCGGAGCTGGGCTCGGTCATCGGGATCCTGTCTCGGGGCGTCCGGGGACACGGTCTGACTGCTCGGAAGTCGATCATGAATGTAGCGAAACGATCTATTCAGGCGGCACCTCCCGCGGGTTCGTCTGCCCGAACGGGCATTCGGTGCCCGCCTACTCCAGGACCCGCAGCGCCGCGGCCGCCCGCGGACCCACCGGCGTCGCGGCGCGCGCGAGTTCACCGAGGTACAGGCAGACGTCCGCCCGTGCCGCCCGCGCACCGGGCACCGCGAGGAAGGCCAGGGCGAGCGCCTCCGGCTCGCCGTCCCCGGCGACCAGGCCGTGCAGCAGCTTGCGCACCCCCGGCTCGAACGCGTCGCCCGGATCCTCGTACGGGCAGTCGGCGAAGGCCTCCCACACCTCCGCCGCGGCCGCCGGACCCTCCGTCAGCAACCGCAGCACCGCCACCTCCACCAGCACCGTCGAGGACGCCGCCACCTCCGGTGCCAGCCCCTCCAGCACCTCCCCGGCCTCCTCGAACCGCCCGTCGTGCCGGAGCGCCGCCGCGAGGGCGCAGCGCACCGCGACGTCCGCCGGCTCCCGGGCCAGCACGGCGGACAGGTCGGCCACCGCCTCCGCCGTGCGCCCGGCCTGCCGGTGCGCCTGACCGCGCTCGGCGAGCGCCCACGCGTAGTCCGGGTTCTGGGCGAGGGCGGCCGTGAGGTCCGCGACCGCCCCCTCGACCTCGCCCGCCTGCCGGCGCGCCTGGCCCCGGGAACCCAGCGCCCAAGCGTCGTCCGGTTCGAGCGCGAGCGCCGCCGTCAAATCGGCGACCGCCTCCTCCAGGTCCCCCGCGAGCCGGTGCGCCTCGCCCCGCAGCGCCAGCGCCCAGGCGTACTCCGGGTCGATCGCGAGGACGGCGGTCAGGTCGGCGATCGCGTCGTCCAGCCGTCCCGCCTGGCGGTGCGCCTGGCCGCGCGCCCGCAGCGCCCAGACGTCCGCCGGGTCGAGGGCCAGTGCCGCCGACAGGTCCGTCACGGCCTCCTCCAGCCGTCCGGCCTGCCGGTGCGCCTCGCCGCGCTCGGCGAGCGCCCAGGCGTACTCCGCGTCCAGCGCGAGGGCCGCTGTGAAGTCCGCGACCGCCTCGTCCAGCCGCCCGGCCTGCCGGTGCGCCTCGCCGCGCTCGCCGATGGCCCACGCGTACTCGGGGTTCAGCGCGAGGGCCGCTGTGAAGTCCGCGACCGCCTCGTCCAGCCGTCCGGCCTGCCGGTGCGCCTGGGCGCGCGAGCCGAGCGCCCAGGCGTTCTCCGGATTGAGCGCCACCGAGGCCGTGAAGTCGGCGACCGCCTCCTCCGGCCGGCCCGCCTGCCGGTGCGCCTCGCCGCGCTCCGCGAGCGCCCAGGCGTTGTCCGGGCCGAGCGCCAGCGCGGCGGTCAGATCGGCGACCGCCTCGTCCAGCCGTCCGGCCTGCCGGTAGGACTGGCCCCGGGAGCTCAGCGCCCAGGCGTCGTCGGGGTCCAGCGCGAGCGCCGCGGTGAAGTCGGCGACCGCCTCGGCCAGCCGGCCCGCCGTCCGGAAGGCCTCGCCGCGCTGGGTGAGCGCCCAGGCGTACTCGGGGTCGAGCAGGATGGCCGCGGTGAGGTCGGCGATCGCCTCCTCCAGCCGCCCGGCCAGCCGGTGCGCCTGGCCGCGCGAGCCGAGCGCCCAGGCGTCGTCGGGGTCCAGCGCGAGCGCCGCGGTGAAGTCGGCCATCGCCTCCTCGGCCAGCCCCGCCAGCTGCCGGGCCTCGCCGCGCCGGGACAGCGCCCAGGCGTACTCGGGGTCGAGGGCGAGCGCGGCGGTGAAGTCGGCCAGGGCGCGCCCGTGGTGGCCGTGCCAGTTGAGCACCCGCCCGCGGTAGGCGAGGGCCTGCGGCAGGTCGGGGGCGATCACGACGGCCTGGTCGAGATCGGCGAGCGCGTCGTCGTCGCGGTCCTCGACGAAGTACTGGTAGCCGCGGTGGGTGAGCGCCCAGGCCCGCACCCGGGTCGGCAGCCCCGGTCCGGCCAGCGCGTCCAGCGTCTCCAGGACGGGCTGCTCGCCGCCGGCGGCCGCGTGGATCCGGCGTGCCCAGCGGATCAGCTCGGCGTCGTCGCTGTCCTGCGCGGCCTGGCCGAGCATCTCCGCCCACGGCGCCAGCGCGTCGGGCGCGTCCCCCGCCGTGCGGGCGGTGTGCTCCAGCGCCAGGGCGAGATGGGCCAGCGGGTCCGCGCAGAGCAGGTGGTAGAGCTCGTTCAGCAGCTGCCGGCGCCAGCGCGGGTCGGCGCCGCGCCGGGCCGCCGGCAGGTACTGCTCGACGGCCGCCCGCGCGGCGGCGTGGTGCTCGGCGAGCCGGGTGTGCGCGGCCGTCCACTCCCGGGGGGTGTGGATCCGGCGCCGGCGCACCATGCTGGTGCGGACCACGGCGTGGTACTGCAGGAAGTCGCCGCGCCCGGTCACGAAGGGCTGGGCCGACAGCCAGGCCCAGGCGGCCGGTTCGGCGTCCGGCACGGCGCAGGCGAACAGGTCCTGGTTCAGTTGCAGCGGGAGCGCCGCCGCCAGCACGGTCTCCCGGCGCTCCTGCTCGGGGATCCACTGCAGGAAGCGCACCACCGCCTGGTCGACCATGTCCGCGCCGACGTCGGCGACCTCCTCGACCGCGCCCGGGTCGGCGGCCGCGAGCAGCGCGACCAGCAGCGGCAGCCGCATCGACATCCGCAGCACGGCGTCGACCACCAGGGGATCGGTCACCCCGCGGGCCGCCAGCAGGTCCCGGGCCTCCTGCTCGGTGAACACCTCCAGCGGGACGTCCACCAGCACCGGCCGCCAGGGCGCCCACTCGCGCTCCGCCAGCTCGTCCCGGCCGGCCAGCACGAAGACCACCTCCAGCGGCAGCGGGCCGAAGGCGTCGTCGAGGATCTCCCGCAGCCAGCCGTCGAGGTAGCGGCCGGTCAGCTCCCAGGTGTCGAGGAACAGCACGACCCACGGCCGCCGCCCGCGGTCCCGGTCGCGGTCGGACAGCCGGGCGAGCTCGGCGACGAAGGCCCGGCTGAGTGCCGACTCCTCGACGTCGCCGCCGCCGCGTCGGCGCTGGCGCACCCCGGAGATGAGCCGCTCGGCGCCCTGGGCCACGGCGTCCGGGTTGGCCATCGACGCCACCACGCCCGCGCCCGGCAGCACCGAGGCGGCCCCGAACGCCGCCTGGGCCACCAGCCGGGACGGCAGCGAGGCGCCCTCCCCGCCGGGCGGCTGCTCCGGCTCGCGGTCCGCCGCGGCCTGCAGCGAACGCCGGTACTGCTCCACCGCCTTGTCGAACTCCCGCAGCGGGCCCGCCTGTTCGGCGAGCTGGCGGACGAGGGCGGTGAGCGCCGTCTCGACGCCGTGCACATCGGTCTCGTCGACCAGCGCGGTGAGCGCCCCGGCCCGCCGGGCCGCCTCGCGCCACTGGGCGAGCAGGGTGGACTTGCCGACCCCGCCCACCCCGCGGACATGGAACAGGAAGTCCGCCGGGTCCGGCCCGCAGTCGGGGTCGGGATCGCGGGCGAGGTTGTCGGCGAACAGCGCCAACTGGGCTCTGCGGCCGATGAATTGTGCTCCGGTGCGCCGACGCACCGCCTCCGCACGCGACAGACGCCTCCGTGCCTGTGCCATGCCACCCCCTGCCGCCCCACCCGGCGGGCCGCGCCGACCACGAGTCCGGTGCCGCCGGTGCCGCTGTCGTGAGGACGACCGTAGTGAATCGGCCCCGGCGCTGTCCTGCTTTCGGCCGGTTGTCGTGTGCAGGACCACGGTGGAGGCCGTCCTGCGGTGGAGGGGTGGGGGCGGTCAGAGGACGGTGATCTCGAAGGCGGCGCTGTTGTCGGCCGGCGTCGGGTCGCCCGGCAGATCGGCCTCGGCGGTGCCCTCCAGAACCCCGGGCTCCATGCCGGAGGCGATGGAGATCCGCACGTCCGCCGTGGCCGTGGCGCCCGGCGCCAGCCCGGCCGGGAAGTCGCAGGCCACGGTGTGGCCGAACGGCAGGGTGCGGCAGCTGCCGGTGGCGGAGGTCCCGGAGCCGATCACGCCGGGCGGGAGGTGCACGGAGAGCGTGAAGGGCTCGGTGGTGGCGGCGTCCCCGGTGTTGGCCACCACCGGGTGCAGCTCGGTGCTGCCGCCGTCGGGCGCCGGCGCGGGGTTCGCGGCCGTCACCGCGAGGTCCGCGCCGCCGCAGGCCGCGCCGGCGGCGGCCGGTCCGGCCGCGAGCAGCACCGCCGCGCACGCCGCCCTGAAGGCCCTGGAAAGCAACTGTCGGGACATCGCGCTCACCCGTCTCGTCCGGTGGGCCGGCCCCGTCGCGGTGCCGGCGGCGGGCCTGCTCAGGCCGTGCCGGGACCAGCATCGGCGCGCCGCCGGTCCGCGGAGGCGTGCCGGTCCGCGGTCCCCGGCCCGGCTTCACTCTCCCGGCGTAACTTCTCACCCGCCGGGCCGCGTCGGAGTTGCGAAAGCGCCCGGCGTTACGGGTCGTGTGCCAACGTGTGTGCCGCCCGGCCGTCCCGCGTGACGGCCGGTGCAGACTGCTGACCATCCATCAAGGAGTACCTGAGATGTCGGTTCGTGGAAAGCTCCGCAAGTTCGCCGTGATCGCCACCGTCGCCGCGGCGGCCGCCGTGATCGCGCCGACCGCCGCGGTGGCGCACGGTGGGGGCGAGCAGCCCTCCTCCTCGTCGTCGTCGGGCCTCCAGGCCGGCAACGCCGCCGTCGGCCTCGTCGGCCCGCGCATCAGCTGGCTGGAGTGGTTCGAGAACACCAACGGCTGATCCCGTCCGCCGTACGCCCCGGAGCCGTCGTGGCTCCGGGGCGTACGTGTGTGTGCGCGGGCCGGGCGGAGCGCGGCGGATCGGCTCACGGTGGTGCCGATCGGCTCACGGTGACAGCGATCAGCTCACGGTGATGCCGACGACCGAGTACTGCGCGACCGTCAGCGGCACGCTGAGCACCGCCCCGGTCACCGTGAACGGCGCCGGGCGCGGCGCCGGGTCGGTCCCGTCCGGGGTGGCGACCGTGACCGCGGTGACGGTGCGCCCGGCCGGGACGGCGTACGTCAGCGTGCAGGACGCGGGCGTGCTGCGGAACGCCGCCGGCGTGTCGCCGAAGTTGGTGAAGTTCACCAGGTGGACGACGGTCTCCTCGCCCAGGCGGCGCGCCTCCAGATGGATCCGCCGGTCGCCGGACAGGCCCAGCGCCGGCGGCGCGGCCTCGCGGACCGGTGCCAGCAGCCGGTCGCCCGCGGCCTGGTCGGCGGTGCGCAGATAGGCGAGCCCGGGCAGGTCGCCGCCCAGGTACCAGCAGACGCCCGCGCCGAAGGCGTTGCGCCGGCTCGCCGGCAGCGGGTCGGCCCGGCGCAGCCCCAGGACGTCGGCCAGCGCGAACTCCGCGCGGCGCGTGCCGTACTCGTCCAGGCCGGTGGGCGCGGGCCCGGTGAGCACGATCGTGCCGCCGCCCGCGACGTACCCGCGCAGTACCGCCGCCTCCGCGTCGGAGACCGCCTGGAGGTTCGGCAGCAGCACCACCTTGAACCGCGCCAGGTCCTCGGCCACGATCCCCGGGCTGGTCACCGTGTCGAACGGGATGTGCGCGTACACCAGGGCCTTGACGGTGCCGCGGAACTCGCCCATCCACGGCATCGTGGTGCAGCTCATCTGCGGGTCGTCGCCGCCCCACCAGTCCTTGACGCCGGCGGGAGTGGTCGCGTTGGCGTACATGCCGTTGCCCTCGCCCGGGCTCACGTAGTCGCGCGAGGCGCTGGAGTGGTAGACGCCGACCTCGGCCGTCGACACCGCGTCGTAGAGCCGCTGCTGGTTGGCCTTGACGAAGCCGAACATCCGGGTGCGCATCGCGGCGTCGGTGGTGTCGTTCTTGTACGGCGTCTTCACCTCGTACGGGTTGCAGCCGGCCGCGATCAGCTCCGCCATCACCAGCGAGGCGTCGTCGGCCTTCCATCCGTAGGAGAACGCCCAGGCGGGCTTGGCGCCGCTGGCCGCCCGCGCGTACTTGTACATCGAGATCAGGCAGGTCCAGTCGGTGGCGGTGGCGTGCCGCATGCCGTCCTCGTTGGCGAGGATGTCGACCTCCCAGACCTGGCTGACGTTGCCCGGCGCCTGCCGCAGGTAGGCGCCGTCCAGGCCGATCGAGGTGGCGTAGCGGTAGTCCATCGAGACGGTCTCGACGAAGGTGACCAGGTCCGGGTTGACACTGCGCCCGGCGGCGGCGATGTCGAGCTGGAACTGGAGCAGGTTGCGGTGGCGCCACTCGACGTAGCGGCGGAAGACCGGGTCGTTGTCGTTCGCGGCCGTCGGCAGGGCGGGCAGCCCGGTGTCGGCCTTGAACGCCGCCGCGCCCCAGGTGGACGCGTCGCACCAGGAGAGCGCCCCGTCGAAGTAGATCGGCACGTCCGGCCAGATCCCGTCCACGCCGGTGCCGGCGAGCGCCTTGATCCGCTTCAGGTAGTAGTCCCGCCAGGGGGAGTTGGGGCTCACCCAGCAGCTCTCGTCGCCCGGGTCGACCCAGACCACGAGGCTGCCGTAGAAGACGTTGGGCTTGCCGTCGAGGGAGCGCTGGACCCAGGTGCGGCCCTGGTCGTTCTTGTAGAACGAGCGGCCCTTCTCGCCGCCGGGGGAGATCACCTCCAGCGACGGGTAGTACATGACGACCTTCAGACCGGCTGCGTGGGCCTTGCCGGTAAACGTCTTGACCAGTGCGGCGTGGGCGGTGAACTCGGCGTCGGTGAGCCAGTCGGACAGCACGGTGTCCAGCTCGATGACGCTGACGTTCTGGGCCTTCAGCTGGTTGATCCGGCCCTGCATGTCGGCCTCCTCGTCGAAGGTGCCGTCGGCGAGGCGGGCGAAGCGCGCCCAGTCCGGCCACGCGGCCGTGGCCGGGGCGGGCGCGTACCCCGTGGCGGGCGGACGGAGGGCGGCGGTGGGCGCGGCGCCGGCGGGCGTCGCGGGCAGCAGCCGGACGGCGGCCAGCGCGCCCCCGGTGGCCAGCCCGGCGCGCAGCAGGCGCCGCCGGCCGATCCGGGAGGCGGGGAGGGGCCGACCGGCGGAGGGCGGCGACGGCTCGGTGTACTCGGTGTATTCGGACATGGCAATCCCTTCGGCGTGCTGCGGTGCGTCACACGGGACGGGTGCACGGACGCGGTGCCGCGGTGTCGGGGCCGCGGTGCCGGGGCCGCCGCGCGGCCGCGCCCCCGAGTGACGGAGCGTCGGAGAGCGATGAGCGACGGTGAGCGGCGTGAGCAGCGGAACACCTGTGAGCAGGGGTGAACACACTGGAGCAACGGTGAACACGCTTGAGCAAGGGTGAACCGCGGTGCCCAGGGCGGCCGTACCGTGACCGGTCGCGAGAACGACGGCCGCACCGGGGACGGCGCCGGCGCGAACCCCCACCCGCGCGGCCGTCCCGGGGCCGACCCTACGCCACGATCCCGGCCCGCCGACCGCTTCGAATCGGCCGACTGCGACCGCTGCTCCCGCCGGGGCGACTGCGCCCCTCGGAGGACGCCGCGGAGTGTTGGGCCGGGCGGCGGCCGGGGCGTCCGCACATAGTGCGTCATGACCTTCTCCCGCACCGAGTCCCGTACGGCGTCCTCCCGTACCGCGTCCTCCCGCAGCGTGTTCTCCCGCGGAGGGGTGCTCGCCGCCGCCGTGCTGACCGCCGCGGCCCTGACCACCGTGGTGTTCCCCGCGGCCGAGGGCCTCGCCAAGACTCCCTCGCCCTCGCACACCTGCGTCCGCTCGGATCCCGACGCCGACCCCCGGGCCCGCGAGGTGCTCGCCGTCGCCCGCCGGGCGCAGCACGAACTCGACCTGAACTCGGTGCTCCTGCGCGTCTCGATGGACGGCCACGAGATCGTCACCGGCGCCCTCGGCGAGTCCATGACCGGTGTCGCGGCCGAACCCGCGATGCACTTCCGGGCCGGCTCGATGGCCTTCCCCTTCTTCGGCATCGTGCTGCTCCAGCTCGCCGAGGAGGGGCGGATCGGGCTGGACGACCCGATCGCCCGCTGGCTGCCGGAGGTGCCGCGCGCCGACGAGATCACCCTGCGGATGCTCGGCGACACCACCTCCGGCCTCGCCGACTACGTCACCGACCAGGGCTTCCTGAACACGCTCGCCGCCGAGCCGTTCCGCCACTGGACCCCGGAGGAGCTGGTCGGGATCTCCACCAGCCACCCCTTCTGGTACCGGCCGGGGACCAACTGGAGCTACTCGCACGCCAACTTCGTGCTGCTCGGCGCGGCGCTGGAGCGGATCACCGGCACCCGCCTGGACCACCTCCTGGAACAGCGGATCTTCGAGCCGCTCGGCCTGCGGCCGACGGTCAACCGCTTCACCCCCGACCTCCCCGACCCCGTGCTGCACGCCTTCACCACCGGGCGCGGCCTCTACGAGGAGTCGAGCTTCTGGAACCCGTCGTGGACCACCGCCCCCGGCGCGGTGCTGGCCACCGACATCTGCGACTTCGGGCGCTCCATCGAGGCCGTCGGCACCGGGGCGCTGCTCTCCCCGGAGTCCTTCCGCACCCAGCTGAACCCCGGCACCGTCGGCCTGCCGGGCCCGGCGGACGGCTGTCCGGAGGACGTCTGCCTGCTCCAGACCGAGGCCCGGCACTTCGGGCTGGGCGTCATCGTCAGCGACGGCTGGATCCTGTCCAACCCGTCGTTCTCCGGCTACGCCGCCATCGAGGCCTACCAGCCGGACACCCGGCTGACGGTCGCGGTCAGCACCACCACGGGCTGCGACAGCCCGGACGGGAACACCGCGCAGGAGGTCGCCGCGCGCATCGTCGAGCTCCTCGCGCCGGACCACCCGCTGAACGTCTCCTGAGCGGCCGTCGGGTCCCGGCCCGGTCGGCGGGCGTGGTCGCCGGGCGTGGTCGCCGGGCCCGGACTCACCCGAACGAGTGTCATCCCGCGAGGGCCGCCGGCTCCGTCGATACGGGTGCAAGGAGGTGCGGTGGCTCGGCCGCCGCACCCTCAGGGCTCGGGAGGAGAGGTGGTCGCCGTGGGGTTCGAGGAGCTGATCCGGGTGCGGTGCGCGGTCGTCGGGGAGGGAGCTTCCCCTGGATCGTCGTCGCCGCCCACCTGCCAGGTCCGGCCGTCCGGTGTGGCGCCGCGCAGGCCGTCCAGGGTGCCCGGACCGGCGAGCGTGAGCGCGAGGGCGCTGCCGGTCGACGCGAAGCCGACGGTCCGTGACGGGTCCCAGTCGGTGCTGTGCCGCAGCCGCCGGCTCATGCCCGCCCAGCCGCGCGGGCCGGCGGCCACCACCCAGGCGTCCGGCGCGGGGGCGGTGAACCGGCGTGACTGGCGCAGCCAGGAGGCGGCCTCCTCCGGCCAGTCGACGACATCGAGGACGGTCCCGCCCCCGGCCTGCCACCGCTCGGCGAACGCCCGGGCGGCGGCGACGGAGGCCTCGTCGCGGCCGTGCCCGATCACCACGGATCCGAACCGGGGCAACAGGCCGGCCAGGGCGCCGAGTTCGGCTGCCGTGTGCGGCGCGGGCGGGGTGGCGGCCGGGTCGGGGCCGCCGGCGTCAGGCGGCATCGTGGAACACCAGGCCGAGCGTGCGGCGCAGGCCGGAGCGCACCGTGCTGACGCCGTGCCGGACGGGCGCCGCGGACCAGCCGCGGGCGGAGCGCACGGGGCGGTCACGGGTGGTGAAGACCAGTCCGTGGCCCTGGGGAAGGACGACGGAGGTGCCGCGCGACTGGGCCCGGGGCCGCTGCTCGACGGTCAGGAACTCGCCGCCCGTGTAGTCGGCCCCGGGCACATCGAGGCCGATGACCACCTGGAGCGGGAACACCAGCTCCCCGTACAGGTCGCGGTGGAGCGCGTTCCAGTCGCCGGCGCGGTAGCGCAGCAGGAGCGGCGTGGGGTCGGACTGCCCGGCGGCGTGGCACCGGTCCAGCCACTCGGCGAGGCTGTCCGGCCACGGCGCGGGCCGGCGGAGCCTGGCCGCCCAGTCCCGGGCGATCGGCAGCAGCCGCGGGTAGAGCGCCTCGCGCAGCGCGGCGACCGGCGCGGGCAACGGCTCCCGGAAGTACCGGTACTGCCCGGAGCCGAACCGGTGCCGCGCCATGTCGACGGTGCTCCGGAAGCGCTCCGCCTCGTCGTACAGCCCGGCCACCTCCGCGCACTCGGCGGGGTCGAGCAGCATCGGGGTCAGCGCGCTCCCGTGCTCCCCGATCTCCTCGGTGATCGCCGCCCAGTCGGCCTCGTCGACCCGCTGTGCGGGGGCCTCGCTCATCGTGTGCACGCTCACGTCCGCTCTCCGGTCCTTCGTCCGAGCCGTCCCACGCCTCCCACTGTGCGCCGCAGGCCTCGGGCGTGGCTGGCGGAAATCGGCCCTCGCGCTCCGCCCCGGCCGAGGTTGTTGGCGGGCGGTGAGGTCCATCGCGGAGAACGCGCCGCCGTGGATGCGCAGGACGAGACGGTCGGAGTGGACAGAGGATCGGCCTTATCTGTCGTCAAACCCTGTCAGCAACCACCATCGGATCTGATGGGATTGGCGCCGCTCCGGTGTCCCGGAATATCCGGGTTCACTGGACGTGTGCGATGCCTGTCGGAAAAAGATCGTTTGATGACAAACTCCTCGGGGGTGGCGCGGTCCTGGTTCGGACCTCTGGCGGAACCAGGGCACGTGATCTTGGTGCTACTTCCGCTGGATCAGCGACCACTGTTAGCGTGCCATCCATGATCAAGGGAAACTTAGCGGGTCGAATAGGCCGGATGGCGGGGGACAGTCGGCCGGAGCGCGTGCTGGTCGCCGCCAGTTTCGCCAACCGAGTCGGCAATGGTCTGTTCAACGCGGCGTCAGCGCTCTATTTCACCTTGGTCGTGGGCCTGCCCGCGGTGCAGGTCGGTGCCGCGCTCACCATCGCCGGAGTGATCGGTCTGTGCGCGGGGATACCAGGCGGGCATCTCGCAGATCGGCGAGGGGCTCGCACGATCATGATGTTGGCCCTCGCGGTCCAGGCCGTATCGATGGCGGCCCTCGTCCTCGTCGAGAGCTGGGCCGCGCTCACGATCATCGCGACGGTCGACCAGATCGCCGCAGCGGCCGGTGGGGCGGCGTGGGGCGCGCTGGTGGTCCGGGTCGGGGGTGAGCGCCCGGCCCTGTTCCGTGCCAAGCTGCGCACGTTCGTCAACCTGGGCGTCATCCTGGGAACGGCGGGTGCGGGGCTGGCGCTGGCCGCGAACACCCGCGGCGCCTATGTCACGCTGATCCTCGGCAACGCGGCGAGCTTCGCCCTGTGCGCGGTGCTCCTGCTTCTGCTGCCCCGCTATCCGGTACTGGCAGCACCACCGAAACAGCGGCGCTGGCCCGTCCTCGCGGATCGCCCCTTCCTTGCGTTCACCGCCTTCTACGGGGCCATGGGACTGCAGTACCCGGTGGTCTCCCTACTCCTGCCGATCTGGATCTCCGAGCACACCGAGGCGCCGCGCTGGACGGTGGCCGCGCTGTTCGCCGTCAACTCCCTGTTCTGTGTGCTGATGCAGACCAGGATCGGCTCGCGTATCGAGACCCCGCACGATGGCGGCCTGGCGTTTCGCACGGCGGGGCTGCTCTTCCTCGTCAGCTGCCCGATGATGGCACTGGCGGCCTACACCCCTGTCTGGGCGGCGGCGGGACTGGTCCTGGCCGCGATCTTCGTCCACAGTCTGGGAGAGGTTTGGGAGTCATCGGCGGCCTTCGCCCTGGGCTTCGGTCTTGCCCCCGACCACGCACAGGGCCAGTACCAAGGTGTCTTCGGTCTCGGCTTCAGCGCGGGCCAGGCTCTCGCCCCCGCGATCCTCACCACGGTGGTACTCGGCCTCGGCACGACGGGCTGGCTGCTGCTGGCGGTGTTCTTCGCGGCACTGGGCGCTGTCGGTCCGTCCCTTGCCCGCTGGGGCATGCGGACCCGGCCGCAACCAGGTGTTGCTGCGGAAGTGACGGGATGACCGCGAGTCCGGTGCCAGAAGCCTTCCACCTCGTCATCCTCGTCCAGCCCCGGCGCGTCCGGGTCGCGGGCGCCCGACAGCTACCTCGCCGGTCTCCACCTGCGCGCCTCGATGATCTGGATCAAGGACCTCACCAGGACCACCCGATGATCACGACTCGATCTGCCCCTGGGTGACGCGCTGAGGTGCCGGACGCCAGGGGCGGGCAGGGGTTGGAGTCAACGGTCGACCAGCCGTGGACGCGGGGCCTCACCCGTGGATTCGGCGTCGTTGGTGTCGTCGGTGCCGACCGGGCCGCGGGGAAGCATCCGGTCCAGCCACTTCGGCAGCCACCAGTTTGTCCGGCCGAGGAGTGTCATGGTCGCCGGTACCAGCACCATGCGTACGACCGTGGCGTCGATGAAGATCGCGGTGGCCAGGCCGAGCCCGAACATTTTGGTGGAGGGGTCCTCGGAGACGGCGAAGGACAGGAAGACCGCCACCATGATGAGGGCGGCCGAGGTGATGATCCGGGCGGTGCCCGAGATGCCCTCAACGATCGCCGTGCCGTTGTCGCCGGTGTGCAGGTACTCCTCCTGTACGCGGGAGAGGAGGAACACCTCGTAGTCCATCGACAGGCCGAACAGGATGGCGAAGAGGAACATCGGGATGAACGACACGATCGGAACCGTCGCTTCCAGCCCGATGAGTGTGCCTCCCCAGCCCCACTGGAAGACCGCGACCATGATGCCGTAGGCCGCGCCGATGCTCAGCAGATTCAGCAGTACCGCCTTGAGCGGTACGAGTATCGAGCGGAAGACCAGCATCAGCAGCAGGAACGACATCGCCAGCACGGCGGCGACGAACACCGGCAGGCGTTGGCTGGTGCGTCGGCCCACATCGGACAGGCTCGCGGCGGCGCCGCCGACGTGGGCCCTGGCCGGGCCGTGCCCGACCGCGGTGGGCAGCACGTCGGTGCGCAGCCGGGCGATGGTGTCGGCCGTGGCCTTGTCCTGAGGGCTGGTGGTCGGGAACACCACGAGGGTCGCGATGCCGGTGGCCCGATCGATGTGCGTCGGCGCGACGGAGGCGATGCCCGGATCCGCCGCGACCGCCCCGACGAGTCGGTCCAGCACTCCCGGATCACCGGTGGGGTCCGCGGCGATGACGAGGGGACCGTTGGTGCCCGGGCCGAACCCCTCGGCGACGAGGTCGTAGGCCCGGCGCTCGGTACGGCTGTGGGGCAGTGAGCCGTCGTCGGGCAGGCCGACGCGCAGGCCGAGCACGGGCAGCGTCGCGGTCAGCAGCAGCCCCGCCGAGCCGACCGCGTACGGCACCGGGTGCCGGCTGACGTGCCCGATCCAGCGTCGCCACCCGGCGGCGTGGGCGGCGCCTGCCGCGGGGTCCCGCCGCCGTGCGAGTCGGCCCGGCTTCCTGGTCCGCAGTGCCCGGGCGATCCGGCCGGCCCGGGCCAGGCGTGGGCCGGCGGCGCCGAGGAAGGCTGGCAGCAGCGTCACCGACGCGAGCACCATGGTCAGGACGACGATCGAGACGGCGAGCCCGCCCACCGTCATGAACGGTACGTTCGCGACCGCCATGCCGAGGATCGATACGACGACGGTGCCGCCGGCGAAGACCACGGGCCTCCCCGCAGTGGCCACCGCTCGGCCCGCCGCCTCGCGGGGATCGAGCCCGCGCGCGAGGTACTCCCGGTGCCTGGCGAGCACGAACAGCGCGTAGTCGATGCCCACTCCGAGCCCGACCATGCTGCCCAGGACCGGTGCGAAGGCGGGGACGTCCGTCACCCCCGCCAGTACCGTCATCGTGGCGACCCCGACGGTCAGTCCGAAGACCGCCATGCCGATCGGCAGCGCGGCCGCGACGAGCGAACCGAACGCCAGGAAGAGGATCGCGGCCGCGGCGAGGAGGCCGATCAACTCGCTCACGCCGCCGTCGGGGTCGGAGAAGGCGTAGAAGAGGCTTCCGCCCATCTCGACGCGCAGGGGCAGTTCGGCGCGCAGCCGGGCGCCGAGATCGACGAGGGCGTCGAGGTCCTCGGCCGACAGCCGGCTCTGGTCGGGGTACTGCACACGGACGACCGCGATCCGCCCGTCGGCCGAGACGAGGCCGCCGCGCGCGGCGGTGTCCCCGCCCGTGTCGAGTGCCCCCGCCGGGTCGCTCGTACCGAGCACGTGCGGCAGCCGCTTCACCTCGGTCTGCAGCCGCATGAGAGCGGTGCGCGCGCTGTCGTGGTCGAAGAACGTCGCAGCGCCGTCGAGGGGGGTGACGACCACTTGGGCGGTCATCCCCTCCTGGCCGGTGCCGGCCCGCGCGATCAGCTCCGCGGCCCGCTGGGAGTCCAGTCCCGGAGCGGTCATCGAATCCGCGTTCCGCCCGCCGAAGGCGACGGCGGCGAGGACGGCGAGCGCGGCGGCGACCAGCCATGCCGCGATCACCCGCCAGGGATGGCGGGCGGCGCTTGCGCCCAGGCGCAACAGGGCTTTCGAGAGCATCGGGTCCTCCAACCACCTCGTCGGCCGTCCTTGTACGGCCGCCGATGCCGAGGCTCCTCGCCAGGGCGCTCCGCGGCATCGGCCCGCGGGCCGCGGATCCGCCGGCCCCGGGGCGGAGTGACGACCCGTCCTTTCGGCCGATGCGCGGCACGCTGCGGTCCCTAGGCTGAGAACCGTGCTACGAGACGACCTGCGAACCCTGTGGACCGAACCCCGGCCGCCCGACGCGCCCGCCCGGGTGCGGTGGGATTGGGCGCTGCCCGCCGCGGGCCTTGCCGGTGTGGCGCTGGAGGCCACTCTGCGCGAGAACGTCGTGTGGCGTCCGGTGGCGGTGGTGTTCGCCGTATGGCTGTGCCTGCTGCCCCCGTGGCGGCGGACCCGCCCACTGGCGACGGTCATGCTGGCGTTCGGCTCGGTGATCCTGCTTCAGGCGGCCGCGCTCGTCGCCGCACCGAGCGAGCCCGTCGGCCTGAACACCGGCGCGGTCGTGCTCGTGCTGGTCTACGCACTGCCCCGGTGGGGATCGGGACGGGAGATCGTACTGGGCGGCGCGATGATCGTCGCGGCGTGCGCGCTGTGTGCCTTCACGGCCGATACCCAGGTCGTCGAAAAGGTCGTGGGCTTCGTCTTCGGGCTGCTGCCCGGCGTGGTCGGGGCTGCGGTGCGGTTCCGGGTGACCGATCGCGAGCGGCAGTTGGAGCAGGTGCGCTCCCGCGAGCGCGAGCAGCTCGCCCGGGAACTGCACGACACGGTGGCCCACCACGTGTCGGCCATGGTGATCATCGCCCAGGCGGGCCGGGTGCTCGCGGGCACCGACCCGTCCGCCGCGGTCGAGGCGCTGGAGGGGATCGAGGAGGAAGGGGCGCGCACGCTGGAAGAAATGCGCGCCATGGTCGCCGCGCTGCGCGACCGAGAGGTCGGTGCCGAGCTGGCGCCCCCTGCCGGCGTCGCGGATCTGGAGCGCCTGGTGCGCACCCCCGGCGGTCGCATCAAGGTCGACCTGGGGCTCGTCGGCGAGCTGGACGCGCTGCCCCCGGCCGTGGATGCCGCCGTCTACCGGATCGTGCAGGAGTCGGTGACCAACGCGCGGCGCCACGCGGTCGACGCGACCGAGGTCGTCGTCCGGGTCGCCACGGAACGGCACACGGTACGGGTGAGCGTACGGGACAACGGCCGGCGCACCGGCCGGGGGCGCGACGGATACGGACTTACCGGACTGCGCGAGCGCGCGACCCTGATCGGCGGCACACTACGAGCCGGCCCGGGCACCGACCGGGGCTGGCATGTCGAAGCCGAGCTGCCGAGAACGAGGAGCGAGAGCGGTGTCCATACGCGTCCTCGTCGCTGACGACCAGACGATCATCCGCACCGGGCTGCGGATCATACTGAACGCCCAGCCTGGCATCGAGGTGGTCGGCGAGGCCGCCGACGGACAGGAAGCGGTACGTCTGGCCCGCGAACTGCGCCCCGACGTCTGCCTGTTCGACATTCGCATGCCTGTCCTCGACGGGCTCGAAGCCACCCGGCTGCTCGCCGGCCCGGGCGTCGCCGACCCGCTGGCCGTGGTCGTCATCACCACGTTCGACCTCGACGAGTACGTCTACGGCTCGCTGCGTGCCGGCGCCCGCGGATTCCTCCTCAAGGACACGGGACCGGACCTTCTGGCCCAGGCCGTACGGTCGGCGTCCGACGGGGAGGCGCTCATCGCGCCCAGCGTCACCGTCCGTCTGCTCCAGGCATTCGCGGACCTGCCCGCCGGTCGGCCCGCGGCCCAGCCGGTCTCACCCGTCACCGCCCGCGAGGAGCAGGTGCTCCTCGCCGTCGCCCGCGGGCTGACCAACACCGAGATCGCCGATGCGCTGCACATCAGCCTCAGCACGGTGAAGACGCATCTGGCCAGCCTGATGGCCAAACTCGGCGCCCGCAACCGGGTCGAGATCGCGATGTGGGCCTACGAAACGCGCCGCATCCTCCCCGGAACCTGAGCCGGGTGCCGGGCCGTGTCCCATGAGTCCCCGCCCGGATATCAGTGAGCCGGTCGGCTCACATCGGCTGCCCCTGGCCACGGCCTCGGTCGCTCAGCGGGGCTCAGGAGAACGCACGGGATGTCGTACAGACCTGGCTGACCAGTCCGGCCGGCCGCCGACCCGCGCGCGGGTCGCCGGGTGTTCGCCGGGCCGTCCGATCGCGGTGCTGGCAGGATGGCGGCCATGGAACGTGTGCTTGGAATCGGCGGGTACTTCCTGCGCGCCGCCGACCCGGCGGCCCTGAGCGCTTGGTACCGGGACTGCCTCGGCCTGGACGCCGACGAGAACGGTCTGTGGCGGCAGGACGCCGGGCCGACGGTGTTCGCGGCCTTCGACTCCGGGACCGACTACTTCGGCTCCCGCGAGCAGCAGACAATGCTCAACTTCCGGGTCCGGGACCTCGATGCCATGCTCGCCCAACTGCGCGACAAGGGGGCGGCGGTGGACGAGGAGACACAGGACATGGAGGGCATCGGCCGGTTCGGCTGGGTCACCGACCCCGAGGGCCGTCGGATCGAGCTCTGGCAGCCCGCCTGACGGCCCGCAGGGCGGAAGCGATGACGGCGCGGGCGTCCTCGCCGTACACCGCGGACTCGCGCAGTCGGTCGAAGGCGCGGCGGAAGAGGTCGACCCGCCGGTCGGTGATCGTCTCACCGCCCCGGTAGCCCTCGACCTCCACGCGGGTGCCGTCGAAGATCCCGAAGCCGTCGCCGGGGTGGACGGTCAGCCGGGCGCGGGCGGGGATGACACCGAGCGTGAGGCCGGGCAGGGAGAGCGCGTCCAGCAGGCGTTCGAGTTGGGGGCCCATGACGGCGGGTCCGTCGATGCCGGTGCGGAGCGCCTGCTCGCCGAGCAGCACGTGGTAGGTGCGTCCGCCCGTGCCGGTGCCCTGCTGGAGGAGGGCGGGCCAGTCGGGTACGGGGGTGGCGGAGTCGGATATGCGGCTCCTCGTGGGGTCGGTGGTCAGCCGTGGGCGAGCGGGACGGTCGCCACCGGGGCCCAGGAGAGCTGCCAGGCCGTCTCGGCGCCGGGGCGGGGGTGTTGGCGGAAGCGGACGTCGAGCAACTGGACCTCGCGGATGCGGACGGGTGCGTGGCCGGGGGAGATGTGACGGAGGGCCGTCCGGAGGTCCTCGGAGGAGGCCTCGGACCAGGCGTAGCCGAGTGAGATGTGAGGGCGGCCGCCGTCGTGCAGCAGGGCGCCGGGGCCGCGGGTCCGGCGGATGGCGTCGCGGACGCGTTCGCGCAGGTCGAGCAGGAGGTGGTGGGGGGAGAGGTGCAGGACGGCCCCGGCCCGATTGGCGACCGGGGCGCCGGCGGTGGCCTCGAACGGCGGGGTGGCGGCGAGGTGTTCGCGCAGGGCCGTGACGAGGTCGGCGCGTTCCGCGGCCGTGATCCGGTCGGAGGTGGTGTCGGCGATCATGTCGAGGGTGCAGTGCAGGGTGTCGTCGCCGATCGGGGTGATCGGGTAGGGGCGCATCGCCGTTCGGCACGCGCCGACCAGGTCCGCCAGCTCGCGGTCGGTCCGCAGGTCGGGAACGGCGTAGACGTGCAGGACGCGGGCGCCGTCGGGCCACGGCGCGCCCTGGAACTTCGGAACGAACTTCTCCACGGTCGTCTCCTCCGTCGCACAGCGGGGCGGGGCGGGGTCGGCGCGTCGGGTACGGGGTCGTCGGTGTGCTGGAAACGGTAGTCGTCGGGGAGGCGGTCCCAGAAGTACGCCTCCCCGGGGCGGGGCCGGTCGGTGGGCGGTGGGGTCAGTGGAAGCGGAAGGAGGGTGTCGTGGCGTTGGCCCGGGCGGCGAGGTAGAGCGGCCAGGCGAGGGCGAGGTCCTGCCAGGGGAGGCCGATCGGCGCGAAGACGGTGGGGCGGTCGTCGGGGCGGGCCGGCGCGGTGCCGCGCAGGATGTCGGAGAGCGGCGTGGCGAGGGCCGGGTCCAGGGCGGCGCTGTGCAGGACGCCGGAGGCCGTGGCGAGGGCGGGGTCGTCCACGACGAGGCGGCTCGCGCGCAGCAGGGCGGGGGAGAGCTCCGCCTTGCCGGGCTCGTCGAAGCCGAGGCTGGTGAGGTGGAGGCCCGGCCGCAGCACGTCGGCGTCGAGCAGTGGCTCGCGCGACCAGGTGGCGGTGAGGACGATGTCCGCGGCTTCGACGGCCGCCCGCGCGGTGGGCACGGCCGTGCCGACGGCCGCGGCGCGCTCCGGGTCGAGGTCGTAGGCGTACACCTCGTCGATCGGCCGCAGGGTGCGCAGGGCCCGGAGCGCGGTCCGGTTCTGGGCTCCGGCGCCGATGACGGCGACCGTCCGCGCGCGTTCCGGCGCGAGCGCGTGGGTGGCCAGCGCGGCGGCCAGCCCGGTCCGCCAGGCGGTGACCGAGGCGGAGTCGAGCAGCGCGAGCAGTTCGCCGTCGGCCAGCGCGTGCAGGCAGACGATGCCGCGCAGGGCGGGTGTGGCGGCCGGGAACTTGGCGTTGACCTTCACGGTGTACGCGGGCACGTCGGGGAGCAGCCCGGGGACGAGGCACATGGCGGTCCCGGGGCCGGGCAAGCGGGCGCCGACCCGCTGGGCGGGCGGGAGCCGGTCGGCGGTGCGGAATCCCGCGTCGAGCGCCGCCAGGGCGGCCGGGATGTCCAGGGCGGCTTCGACGTCCGCGCGGGAGAGCAGCAGGGTCACGGGAGAAGTCCCCTTCCGGAGCCGGAGCCGAGCCCGGGGCCGGCGGAAGCAGAACGGGGGCGGCACCCGTCACACGGATGCCGCCCCCGTTCATCGGAGCGCCGGGCCCGAATCGAACGAACTCTTCCCGCTGAAAGCGGGCGTGCTGCCAATGCACCACCGACGCCTGGCCGACCGGGCTTTCCGCCGCCTGCGCGGCCCGCCCTCTCGACGAGGAAGAACGTACCAACGGATGATCAGAAACCGAAATCGACGGGTCAGGCCGGGAACAGGTGCCCGAGGCGCGGTCCGCCCCGCCGCTGGAGGCGGCGCAGGAAGCCGAGCACGCCGGGCGTGCCGACGGCCCAGGCGGGGGACTCGGCGGCGGGGTCGCCGCCGGGCAGGAGCGGGCGGCCCCACGGACCACCGCCACGGGCCAGGATCAGGCCCGCGACCTCCTCGGCGGCGTGCCAGTGCCGTTCGTCCCCGGTGGCCGCCGCCAGGTCGACCAGCAGGTCGCCGACGCCCGCGAGGCCGCAGCACTGGCCGGTCATGCCCATCCTCGGGGCGAGCGTGCGGCAGGCGGCCGCCGCCTCGGCGGCGCGGGCGAGGAGCGCCGGTTCGCGGTAGTGGCGGGCGGCCTGGACCAGCACCGTGCCGATCCCGGCGAGCCCGCGGCACCAGGAGCCGTAGCGCCGGGTCGCACCGGGGGCGCCGACAGCCGACGCGAGCCGGGGGACGTCGGAGGCGAGGCCGTCGACGAGGCGCCGGGTGGCCTCCGGGATCGGAGAGGTCCGCGCGGCGGACTGGGCGGCGGTTTGGGCGAGGAGGAAGTGGGCGAGACCGGCCCGGCCGTGGGCGAAGCCCTCCACCAGGGCCGCCGTGCCCGGGTTGGGGGTCTCCCGGGGGCCGGTGGGTCGGCCGTCGGTCAGCCGTCGGGCGCACTCGGCGGCGACGGCCAGGTGCCGTTCGGCCTCCTCCGGGCGGCCGTCGGCGCGGGAGGAGCGGGCCAGCAGGAGCCGGGCGGTGCCGATCCCGGCGGCGCCGGAGACCTGGTCGGCCGGGAGGTCGTCGGCGAGCGGTTCGCCCGGCACGGCGGGCCGTTCGGTGCCGAGCAGACGGGCCGCCCCGGCGAGGAACAGGTCGACGCCGGCCCGGCCGTCGTGCAGCCCGGGGCCGAGCCGCCCGAGGGCGGGATGGGCGGCGGTCCACCGGGCGAGGGCGGCCGCGGCCGTGCGGACCTCGGGCCGGTCCGGGTGCTGGAGCAGTTCGAGGCCGAGTCCGGCGGCGCCGTCGTAGAGCGACAGCAGGGTGCGCGGCCGCCCGCCCCCGGGGGCCGTGTCGACCAGCTCGTGGGCCATTCGGACCGAGCGGTCGAGGGTGTGCCGGACGGCCTCGCCGAGCAGGTCCCCGGTCACCGCCGGCGGTCGGTGGGCGGCGGCGGGGCGGACGGGGCGGGTGGGGCGGACAGCGCGGACAGCGCCGGCGGGGACGCCGGACCGCAGCTCGGCGGCGGCCTCGGCGCGCTCCCCGGCGTCGAGGCTGAGCAGGCCGGCCACCGCCGCCACCACCGCGTCCGCCGTCTCCCGCCCGCCCGCGGGCAGTGCGGGCAGCGCGGCGGCCAGGCAGGCGAGGGTGCGCTCGCGGTTGACGGCCGGGTCCGGGTCGATCACCACGGGGTCCAGTCCGGTGGCGGCCCAGTGCAGGGTGGCCCCGAGCGCGTAGTGGTCGTCGGCGGGCCGCGCCTCGCCGGTGCCCGGCAGGCCGTAGCCCCGGGTGGCGCCCTCGGGCCGTTCCCCGGCGAGGGAGCTGACGCCGAAGTCGACCAGCGAGCAGCCGCCCGAGCCGTCGAGCACGACATTGGCGGGCTTGAGGTCGCGGACGACCACGCCGCGCGCGTGCACGGCGTCCAGGACGGCCAGCAGCCCGCGCGCCAGCGCCCACCAGTCCCGGCCGGTCGCGCCCCTGCCGTCCGGACGGTACGGACCCGACCCGAGGACGTCGCGGCGCAGGTCGCGCGGGCCCCGCGCGGTGCTGACCAGGTACTCGTCCTCGCCGTGCCGGAAGTAGTCGACCAGCTGCGGCACTCCGGGCACGCCGTCGAGCGCGGCGAGCACCCGCCGCTCGTGCCGGAGCCGGCCGCGCGCGTCGGTGCCGGACGGGTCCTCGGCGACGAAGGCGCGGGCCTGTTTGACCACCACCGCCCGCCCGGTGGCGAGTTCGACCGCCCGGTAGACGTGCCCGTTCGGCGAGCGGGCGATCCCGGCGGTGATCCGGTAGCGGCCGTCGCCGACCCGGGTGGTCGCCTCCGGTGGCGGGGCGTCCGCGGCGAACGGGTCCGCCGCCCACGGCGGTTGGCGGTAGGACGCGTCGGCGAGGCCGCGGAAGGTCTCCCCGGCGGGGCCGGTCATGACGAGGTCCGGGTCGTCGCCGTCGGCGCGGAAGGGGCCGTAGCGGTAGTAGACCGGGGCGTCCGCCCGCAGCCGCCGGTCGCTGACCACCCGCGGGCCGGGGCGGCCCGCGAGCGCCTCGGCCAACTCGGCCGCCAGCGCGGTGATCCCGCCCGGCGCCGGGTAGACCGTGACCGCCTTGCCGACGGCGGCGGCGCCGCGCAGCCCGGAGTTGAGCTGCCCCAGCACGGCGGCGCCGGCGGCGAACTTGGCGTCGCAGCGGTGCCGGAGCAGGACGGGGAGCACCAGGTCGACCAGGTCCGCCAGGTGCTTGGGCCGGGCGGAGAGGTGGAGCTTCCAGCCGTGGGCGAGCGCCGGCATCTCCGGGTCGTGCAGGTACAGCCAGCCGTCGCCGGCGTGCAGCCCGTGCCGAGCGGCGGTCGGCGCGGCCAGGTGGGCGGCGATCCGGGCCCGCACGTCCTCGGCCGTCCCGTGGCCGGACCCGGGGCCCGTCGGTGCCGCTTCCGCCATCGCTGTGCCACCCCTCCGCGGGTCCGTGCGGTGCTCCGTGTCCCGTGTTCCGTGCGGGCCCGTGAAGCCCGGTTCGGTGCGGCGCCGTCCCGCGCCGGCAACGGTCCTCCCGGTCCGGAACGGCGTGGCCGCCGTGCGGTCGCCCGCCCGGCGGCCACCCTCCTACGCGGACCGCTCGGTGGAGGTCAGGAGTCGAACCCGCACTCGAAGCGGGTGGGGACGTAGGTGACCCACGGGTCGGCGAGACACGCCACCGGGGCGAGGTCCGCGTCGAACGCGTCCTCGAAGACGATGGTCTCCTCGTCGATGTCCAGCAGGCCGGCGTCGCGGATTTCCAGGACCTGTGCGCTCATGAGGGGCTCCTCCCGTAGAGGGTTGGCGGATACCTTGCGACGGCATGCTCATGCTAGCCAGCTCCCCGCGTTCACCATAGGGCCGCGACATCGCCACCAACCGAACACCGGAAGCCGACCGGCCACTTGACGGCGGGTGATCTGACGTCGTGCGGGGGACCGACGGATTCCGCGGTGCTACGGTCGGCCCCATGTCCAAGACCGAGATCGACCAGCTCACCGCCGAGTTCTTCGGCGCCTTCGACAACCGCGACGGCCGGGGCGCCGACGTGGCCAGGCTCCGGCGGCTGATGCTCCCGCAGGGGGTGATCGTCAGCACCGCCCCGACGTTCGCGGTCTACTCCGTCGAGGAGTTCATCGAGCCGCGCGAGCGCCTGCTGAACGACGGCCGGCTGGTCGGCTTCTCCGAGTGGGAGACCTCCGAGCGGACCGAGATCGTCGGGGACATCGCCTCGCGCACCGGCGAGTACCGCAAGTCCGGGACCCTGGACGGACAGCCGTACGGCGGCGGCGGGACGAAGACCTTCCAGTTCGTCCGCACGCCCGAGGGCTGGCGGATCGCCGCCTTCTCCTGGTACGACGAGGTCTGAGCCGGCACCGCTCGCGGGCGGCGGCCCGGCTGCGGGGTCCGGGCGGCGGCGTGGCAGCATCCCGGGTGTGGTGATCTACGACGAACGACTCTCCGTCCCACTGCGCTGGTGGCTGGCCGCCCTGACGGCCGCCGCCGCGCTCACGGCCGCGCTGCTCCCGCTCGGCCCGCTGCCCGCCCTGGCCGTCGGCGCCCTCCTGCTGGCGATGACGGCTCCGGCGCTGAACGGCTACGGCGGGGTCCGGATCCGGGTCTGCGACGGCGTCCTGGTGGCCGGGCCGGTCGTGCTGCGCGGCGAACACGTGGGCGCGGTCGAAGTCCTCGACCAGGCCGCCGCCTTCGCCTGGCGCACCCGGCTGGCCGGCCCCAGGGCCCGCCTGCTCATCCGCGGCTACCTCCCGCGCGCGGTGCGCGTGGAGGTCGCCGAGCCCTCCCTGCTCTGCCCCTACGTCTACCTCTCCACCCGCCGGCCCGAGGCCCTCGCCGCGGCCCTGGCCGAAGCCCGCGACCACTGCGCGCTGCCGACCGCCGCCGGCCGCTGACTGCCGGCCGCTGACTGCCGGCCGCTGACCGCTGGGTGGTACGGGTGTGGCCCGGGAGCCGGATGCGCCGCATACTGCTGGCGGCACCGCCCGGGACCGGTGGCGCGGTGTGCGACGCACGGGGGAGAGCCACCATGACACACGAGACCGCCGGCCGCGCCGCACGGGCGGCCTGGGGCGCCCTCGGGGCGCTGTTGCTCGCCTGGACGGTGTTCGAGGCGGTGGAGCACGCGGGCCTCACCGTCCCGCTCGCCGCGCTCGGCCTGCTGGTCCCGTGGCCGGCCGCAGGCGCCCCGCTACCGCCCGCCGTCCGCCGCGCGGTGGCGCGGGTTCGGACACCGCTCGCCGTCATGGTGGTCTGCTCCCTCGTCCCCGGCCCCGCCGGCAACACCGCCGCGCCGTTCACCTTCGGCATGGCCTGGCTGACCCACCTCGCGCTGCGCCGGGCCCTGGCCCGCGACCGGTCCTGACCCGGCGTCCGGCCACGCGCGGACTGTCGTCCGGGGGCGCCCGGCTCGGTGCCGCGCCGCGCCGTGCCCCCGTGCGCCGTGGGCGGCGCCGGGACCGGCCGGTCGGGGCTGGGCATCATCCCGCCCGGACGGCGGCACGATTCGACGGGGGCCGGAGCCGGTGGTGCGGGCGTGGGCGCGGGGGCGGGTGCTGGTGGGGTTCGCCGTGTTCGGGGTGTTCTGGGGCACCTGGGGCGCGCTGATCCCGGAGGTCCAGCGGCGGGCGCGGGTGGACGACGGCGAGCTCGGGGTCGCCGTCCTGATGATCGGTCTGGGTGCGCTCTGCTCGATGCGGCCGGCCGGTGCGGCCGTGGACCGCTTCGGCCGCTCCGCCGTCGCGGCGCTCCTGCTGCTGATGGCGGTGACGGCCGTACTGCCCGGCCTGGCGCGCGGCGCACCGGCGCTGATGGCCGCGCTCGCCGCGGTCGGCGCGGCCTCGGGGGCCGTCGACGTGGGGGTGAACGCGCTGGCGAGCGCGGAGGAGAGCCGGTCGGGACCGCTGATGAACGCCGCCCACGCCTGCTTCTCCGCCTGCGTGGTGTGCGGTGCCCTCGCGACGGGCCTGGCGCTCGGCCGCGGCCTCGCGGCCGTCGCGGTCCTGCTGCCGGTGGCCGTGCTCCTCGCCGCCGCCGCGGCCGTGATCGGCCGTCCGGGCCCGGCGCGGGAGCGGCCCGAGCCGGGCCCGGAGTCGGAGCCGGAGTCGGCGCCGGCGTCCGGGCCGAGGTCCGGGCCCGTCCGGCGGCGGGCAGGCGTCGCGGACCGGCCGCTGCTGCTGCTCGGGGTGCTGTGCGCGCTCGCGTTCCTGGTCGAGAACGCCTGGCAGAGCTGGAGCGCCGTGATGCTGCGCGCCGTCCTGCACACCGGCCCCGGCGCGGCCGCGGCCGGCCCGGTGGTCTTCGCGGCCTCCGCGGCCGTCGGCCGACTGGCCGGGCACGGGCTCGCCGCCCGGCTGCCGCGGCGTCACCTGCTGGCGCTGGGCGCGGCGGTGGCGGCGGTCGGCACCCTGGGCGCCGCCCTGGCCCCCGGCCCGGGGGCGATGCTCGCCGGGCTCGTGGTGGCGGGCCTCGGCACCTCGGTGTGCGCGCCGACGATCCTCTCCCTGGCCGGGGCCCGGGCCCGCCCCGAGGTGCGCTCGGCCGCCGTGGCCGTCGTCGCCTCCGTCGGCTACGGGGGCTTCCTCCTCGGGCCCGCCGCCGTCGGCCTGACCGCCTCGGTGGCCGGCCTGCGGACGGCCCTCGCCGCCGTGGCCGGGGTGGCGGCGGCCCTGGCTCTCTCCGCGCTGCTGACCCGCCCTGCCCCGCCGGCCCCGCCGGCCACGGCGGGCGGACCGGGCCTCCCGGACAGTCCGTCTGTTCGGTCGGGGTCCGGAGAACCGAAGCTGTGATGTGATGGACGGATGTTCGACGAAGGATTCGCCGCGGAGTGCCTGGGCCCGGTGGAGGAGGCGGTCCGCCGGACGGCGGCCGCCGAGATCATGCCGCGCTTCCGTGCGCTGACCGCCGACCAGGTGGCCGAGAAGAACGGCCCGCACGACCTCGTCACCGTCGCCGACCGGGACGCCGAGGCACACCTGACGGCCGCTCTGACGGCGCTGCTCCCCGGCTCGGTCGTGGTGGGGGAGGAGACGGTCGACGCCGACCCCGGCCGCTACGCGGCGCTGGCCGGCGACCGCCCGGTCTGGATCGTCGACCCGATCGACGGCACCCGCACCTTCGTCCGCGGCGACGAGGGCTTCTGCACCCTGGTCGCCCTCGCCCACCGCGGTGAGCTGCTGGCCTCCTGGACGTACGCGCCGGTCCACGACCGGATGGCGACGGCCCTGCGGGGCGGCGGCGCCCGCCTGGACGGTGCCGAGCTGCGGGCGGGCTCACCGGACGACGGCGCGCCGCTGAGGATCGCCGCCTCCTACCCCTTCCACACCACGCCAGGGGCGAAGCGCGCGCTGCTGCGCCTGCGCACCGAGGGCGTGCGCGCCGGGGCCGTGCGGGCCCGGCCGTGCGCGGGCTCGGCCGGGCTGGAGTACCTGGAGATCGCCCGCGGCGCCCTGGACGCGACCGTGTTCGGCTGGGAGAACGCCTGGGACCACGCGGCCGGGCTGCTCCTGGTCGCCGAGGCCGGCGGCGCCCACGCCACGCTCGACGGCACGCCCTTCCGCCTGGCCGGCGGCAACGCCCTGCCGTTCACCACGGCCCGCGACGCGCAGACCGTCGCCCGGATCCGCCGGCTCCTCCTCGGCGACCACCCCGCTGCGTAGCGGTGCGCGGTGGCGGGGTTTCCCGGACCGGCTCCCGGACCTTCTCCCGGACCGGGTAGCCGGGAGGCCCGGGACGGCCCGGAGGCGGTGTCCGCCGGGGAGGCGCCAGCGGGCGCGTCGCCGAACGGTCGGGGGACGGCGGCGAGGCGTTCGGCCCCGGTGGGGCGCGGCCGGCCCGGGTGAGCGGGCGGGACCGCGCCGCCCCGCCCCGGGCGGCGCAGCGCGGCACGGCGCCCCGCGGGCCGGTCAGCCGCCGACGTGGTCCCGCACGGCGTCCGGCAGTCGGCGGCCGGTGACCGAGCGCCAGGCCCGTTCCACGGCGCGCGGACCGAGGTCGCGCGCCAGGAGCCCGAGGTTGACCACACTCGGCCAGGTCAGCGGATGCGGGAACTCCTCGAAACAGGTGATGCTGCGGACCAGCCACTCCATCGCCTCGCGCGGGCGGCCCTGCTCCGCGGCGAACAGCCCGAACTGGCCGAAGGTCCGCACCAGCCCCGGGGTGTCGCCGATCCGGTGCGAGACGTCCAGCGCCTTGCGGTACCGGGCCTCGGCGTCCGCCGCCCGGCCGCCGGTCTGGGCGGCCAGACCGAGCTGGTGGTAGCTGATCGAGACCCCCGCCTGGTCGCCGAGCTCCTCGCGGACCGCCAGGGCCCGCGCGTACCAGGTCTCCGCCTCGGCGAGGTCGCCGCGCCGGGCGGCGACGACGCCGAGCTGGTGCTGGCTGGCGGCCGTGCCGTGCCGGTCGCCGAGGTCCTGCCGGATCTCCAGCGCCTTGCGGTGCAGGGACTCGGCCTGCGCGAACCGCTCCTGCGCCGACGCCAGGACGCCGAGCTGGTGGTAGCCGCGGGCGGAGTCCGGCAGGCTGCCCGACTCCTCGGCGAGGGCCAGCGCCTCCGTGCACCACTTCTCGGCCGCGGTGAGGCGCCCCAGTTCGGCGGCGACGGCGGCGAGCCGGTGGTGCAGGTCGGTCGCGAGCGGCAGGTCGGCCGGCTGCTCGGCGCCGTCCAGCGCGCGCCCGTACCAGAGATAGGCGTCCTCGAAGCGGCCCTGTTCCTGGGCCAGGACGCCCAGCTGGTGCCGACAGGACGCCGCCCGCCCGGACTCGCCCAGGCGCTCGAAGGCGTCGAGCGCCTCCCGGGTCCGCCGCTCGGCGTCGTCCACCCGCCCGAGGCGGTGGGCGATCACCCCCAGCTGGTGGTGGCCGAGCGCGGTGCCGTGGGCGTCGTCGAGCTGCTCCAGGAGGCCGAGCGAGCGCAGGTACCACTGCTCGGCCTCGGCGAAGTCGTCCCGGTCGACCGCGATCCGGCCGAGCTGCTGGTAGCCGTCCGCGAGGTCGTCCAGCTGGTCGGTGCCGGGCGTCCGCTGCTCCACCGCGCGGTGGATCTCCCGGAAGGACCGCTCGGCCTCCTCCGTCCGGCCCGCCCGCACCAGGCGCCGGGCGTCGGCGCCGACCACGGACAACCAGAGCGCGCCGGCCGGGGTGTCGGCCCCCGGCGGGACGCCGCCGGGGGTCTCCAGGGCGGTGCGCACCCGGTCGGTCCAGCCGCGTGCCTCGGCGTCCAGCCCGTGGGCGTTCCAGTACGCGGACAGCGGCCGGACGAGCGCCAGGCCCTGCAACCACAGGCCGTGCTCGACGGCCCTGACCAGCAGGCCGCCGATGGTCCGCCGCTGGAGGTCCAGCGCGGTCAGGGCGAATGCGGAGCTGCCCCCGGCCAGCTCGCGGGTGAGCAGCAGGCAGAAGTTGACCTGGGCGCCGAGCAGCGCCTGCAGGGCGGCGGCGTGCTGCTCGGCGAAACCGGGCTCCTCGGCGCGCCAGCGGGCGGTCAGGACGGCCGCGATCTCCGGGTGGAGCCGGAAGGCGGTGCCCGGCGCGGCGGTGCCGTGCGCGGCGGTGAGCAGGCCGAGGCCGGCTGCCCGCTCCAGCAGCCGCTGCCAGTCCTCGGTGCCGCGGTCCCGGAAGCGCTCGGGCACGAGCGGCTGACGGGAGAGCAGGGCGAGCACCGTGGCGTCGGCGGTCCCGTGGAACAGCGTGACGGCCGCCAGCGCCCGCCGGTCGGCGGCGCCGAGCCGGTCCAGCGCGTAGGCGGTGCTCACCGCGAGCACCGCGTGCCAAGAGTCCCCGGGCTCCCCGGGCGCCACGGTCTCCGCCGCCTCGGCGCGCAGGAGGGTGTCCAGGGTGTGCCAGGGTTCGTGCGCTTCGAGCGAGGACAGCACGAGCCGCATGCCCAACGGGTGGCCGTCCAGCCACTCCAGCAACTGGCCGAACACCCGCAGCCCGCGCTTGCGGACGGTGTCGGGGTCCGGGGCGAGCAGCCGGTCGGCGTACTCGACGGCCTCGTCCGGGTCCAGGCGGGGCACCTCGATCCGCAGCGGCTCCGGGCCGAGCCAGTCCTCACGGGTCCGGCTGGTGAGGACGACCGCGCCGCGCCCGCGCCGGACCGCACGCTCCAGGAACGCCCTCAGACCGGCACGCTCCTCCTCGGTGGGGGCCGGGGTGGCCGCCGCCGGATCGTTCCCGGTGTGCAGGGACTCGACGCCGTCCCAGATCAGCAGCACGTCCCTGGTGGCGAGTTCCCGCTCGACGGCCTCCAGCCGCTCGCCCGGCGCGAGCGGGTCGAAGTCCTCCGGGGCGAGCAGCCGGCGGCCGATCCGGTCGACCACCCCGGCCGGGCCGAACGAGGCCGTGCCCGGTTCGAAGGAGTGCAGGACCACGGCCTCCGGCCCGTCGACCGCCCCGGTGTCCCGGCACCAGCGGCCGAAGGCCTTCGCCAGCTCCGTCTTGCCGACGCCCGCGGGGCCGTGGAGGACGACCGCCCGGTGGAGCCGGGCTCCCGCGTCCAGGTCGAGCAGCAGTCCGTCCCGTCCGACGAACGCCCCGACGGGCGCGAGACCCTCCAGCCCGTCCCGGGCGTCCGGGTCCGTGGCGGTGCCGGACCCGGAGGTGGCGGCGTCGGGGAGCCGGCCGGGCTCCGGTGCGCCCTGCTCGGCCCGCAGCCCGGGGAACGCCACCTCGCTGCGGCGGTAGAGGGCCGGGACCGTCCAGTCGGCCAGCGGCAGCGGGCCCTTGACGGAGACGCGCCGGTCCTGTTCGGCGAGCTGCCGACGACCGGCCGCCACCGCCCGCGCGATCCGGTCGCCGCGGCGGAGGCGTTCGTAGACGGCGGTCAGGAACGCCGTGGCGGCCGTCGCGCCGAGTCGGTAGGGCAGGGCGAGCACGGCGCCGGCGCCCTCCTGGAGCAGTTGGAGGGCCGCCGCGGCCTCGGCTTCGCCGGCCGGGTTCCCCGACCGGTGGGCGCTCAGGACCACCAGCGGGACCTCGGCGGCGGCCAGCAGCCGGGCCACGCGCCGGACCGGCACCGGTTCGGCGCCGCCGTCCGGCCGCTCGAACACCAGCACGTCCTCGGGGTCGTGCCCCCGGAAGGCCTGCGGCCGCGGGGCGGTCGTGGCGGCGTCACCGGCTCGGGCCCCGGGGAGCACGCCGGGCCCGTCGAAGTGCACGATCTGGAACGGCCTGCCCTCCTCGCGCGCCTCGCGGAGCGTCTCGCCGAGCCCGGCGAGCGTCGGCGGGCGCAGCACCCGGAGCTCGACCGCGTCCCGGCCCGGCCCGAGCCGCCGCAGCAGGGGGAGGGCGCTCGTCCGCGGAGCGGCGTCCGCGGCGCCGTCCGGCCGGGTGACCACCAGCAGCACCCGCAGCCGGGAACCGTCCGCCTCGGTGACCGCGTCGAACGGGTCGGCGGCCGACGGGCAGCGGGTCACCACCACGCCGTCGAGCGCCGGCGGAATCGGGCGGGCCGGATCCGCCATCAGTTCCCAGGGCAGGCCGAGCAGCGGCGCGGAGTCCGAGCGCAGCACGAGCTCCAGACCGCCGCCGCGGGCCCGCGCCCGTCGGTAGGCGTCATGGCCGGGGCCGTCGCCGAGCAGGGCGTCGAACATCCGCGCGCCCCAGCCCGGGAGCTGGCGGGCGATGTGCGGGCCCCGCTCCCCGTACGCCCCGAACGGGGTCCCGAGGTGGTCCTCCAGGTACCAGCGCAGGTCCTCCAGGGCGGTGTCGTCCAGGGGTCTGCGCAGCCATCCGGCGTCGGCGGCGGGCGCCGGGACGTCGGCCCCCGGCGGCCACTCCGTCACGGACATCCGGCCGTCGGCGTGGAGATCCACCACCAGACGTTCGACCACAATCGCCCCCAGCGAGTGCTTGGCGGCCGGTCGGCCGTTCCGCTGCGGAGCACAGGGTAGCGGCGTCGCCACCGCACCGGGCGCCCGGGTGCGAACTGCGCGGTAACGACCGCTCGAAGCCCGGTGGGCCGGGGAGCGGCACGGAAGGGGCAACCGGTCTGCCCCAAGGGGCAGACCGAACGTTCCGTCGGGACCGCCGGGTCCCCGTTCGTCCTTCCGGGTGGAAGGCTCCGTTCACCCGGGGGACATCGACGGCCGTGGCGTTGACCAGCGATGTCGCGCTCGCGTCAAGGTGGTTCCGGCGGGCCGAGGGGGCGTCAAACCCGCGAGCCTGTCGATCGTGCGGGTGACCTGCGTCACTTGACCGTGTTTTCGGGCTGGGATTCACTTTTTCCGGCGGCGGAAAGCGGAGCGCGGAATTCTGCCGGGCCCACCGGGGATTGCGCGCAGCGCGGGCCGTCCGCCGAAGAGTTGTTCGTCATCGTTCCCTTTCGAGATGGAGGTGCTGTCATGAAGCTCGTTCACTTCGTGAAGAAGGTCATGCCGGAGAAGAGCCTGAAGGCCTACGCCTGGTACGGCTGGATCTAGTCCCGCGCGGTTCTTCCGCTGTCGGACACGTGCCCGGCGAGTGCCACCCGCGCTCGCCGGGCACGGCCCGCTCGTCGCGAGCCGGCCGCCACGGCCGCTCACCCTTGGAGTCATGGATGGCTATGTCCAGCACCGGCCGGAGCACCCGCGTCACTCTCTTCGCCCCGCGGATCGACGAACTCCTGCGCAGGTACCGAGGTCAGGACCTGTTCCGCCTGGAGGCGGACACCGTCGGGGTCGCCGGCGTCGACCTGATGGACGGACTGCTGCGCAGCAGGCCGGCCAACGCCGAGGAGCGCCCGACCTTCAAGCCCGTGCGGGGCCGGCTCGTGACGCGCGCCGACGCGTCCGCGCTCATGCAGGCCGTCTCGGCCGACGTCCGGACCGCGCTGAAGAAGCCCCTGGACGAGGGTGCGGACCTCGCCGGGAAATGGCCGCACACCCCGCACGTGTATCTCCGGGACCTCGTTTTCGGACGGGAGAGTTTCCGTTTCCGGGTCCTCGTCGACCGTCGGCTGGAACTCACCCCGAAATTGACCTGGATGGCCGTCGCGGCCGGAACGGCGATGCTCGGAAAACCGGGCACGGAAATCCCGTTGTCGAATCTGGCGGCCCGGGTGCTGGACGCCGAGACGTACGACGACCGTCGCTACGCGATGTACCTGTACCGGCGGGTGGCGGCGCCGATCTGCTTCACGGTGGCCGCGCTGGTGACCAACGCGGTCTGGCTCGGCGCGCCCTTCGACGACGACGTGCCCAACCGGGACGTGCTGCTGGAGGCGCTGCGGCTGCTGCCGCCCTCCTGGAACATCCTGCGGGTCGCCTCCCCGGAGTTCGGTGCCGTCGACGGCCGGATCGGCCGTGCGGACGACATCCTGATGCTCCCGCTGCTGAGCCACCGCGACCCCCGGCTGTGGGACGACCCGGAGGCCTTCCGCCCGGAGCGCTGGAAGGACCTCGACCCCGAGACCCACCCCGGCTACCTGCCGTTCGGGCACGCCGGTGAACGGTGCTGGGGGCGCCACATGGTGATGCCCCTGGCCGAGCGGATCCTCGACGTCGTCCGCCGCGACGGCCTGGTGGTGAGCCCGGAGCAGCGGGTCGGCCGGGTCGAGCTCGACGGCCTGCTGGAGGTCTCGGGCGTCCGCATGGTCCGTCGCTGAGGGCGTGCGCGGCCGGGCGGGGGCGCGTCCGACACCCGGACCCGCCCCCGCCCGCACCGCCCCGAACCGCGGCGACGACAATGGCGCGGTGAACGACACGAACGACCTGAAGGATCCGGACCGCCCGGGCGGTCCGGACGACCCGAACGGCACCGGCGCGGCCGTGGACCACCGGGCCGTGGACCACCAGGCCCTGGTGCGCGAGGCCATGGCGGCCGCCGTGCGCTCGCCGCTGCGCGGCCGGGTCGCCGACTACATCCCGGCGCTCGCCGAGGCCGACCCGACGGCGTTCGGCATGGCGATCGCCACCGTGGACGGCCGGGTCTTCGGCGCGGGGGACTGGCGGCGGCCGTTCTCCGTCCAGTCGGTGTCGAAGCTGTTCACCCTCGCCCTGGCGCTCGCCGAGGGCGGTGACGCGCTGTGGACCGGCGTCGGCCGCGAGCCCTCCGGCAACCCGTTCAACTCCCTGGTCCAGCTGGAGTCCGAGCACGGGATCCCGCGCAACCCCTTCATCAACGCCGGCGCCCTCGTGGTGACCGACCGTCTGCTGGACCTCACCGGCGACGCGGTCGGCGCCGTCCTGGGCCTGCTGCGCGCGGAGTCCGGCGACCCGACCGTCGACGTGAACCGCGCGGTGGCCGCCTCCGAGGCCGAGCACGGGCACCGCAACGCCGCCATGGCGCACTTCATGGCCGGCTACGGCAATCTGCGCAACCCCGTCGAGGACGTGCTCGCCCACTACTACGCGCACTGCGCGATCGAGGCCGACTGCCGCGACCTGGCGCTGGCCGGCCTCTTCCTCGCCCGCCACGGCGTGCGCGCCGACGGCTCGCGCCTGCTCTCGCGCAGCGAGGCCAAGCGGATCAACGCCGTGCTGCTCACCTGCGGCACCTACGACGCGGCCGGCGAGTTCGCCTACCGGGTGGGCCTGCCGGGCAAGAGCGGCGTCGGCGGCGGCGTCCTCGCGGTCCTGCCCGGCCGGGGCGCGGTCTGCGCCTGGAGCCCGGGCCTGGACGCCGCGGGCAACTCGGTGCTCGGCGTCGCCGCCCTGGACGCCCTGACGACGGCCACCGGCTGGTCCGTGTTCTGACGGCGGCGGGGCGCGGCGGCTCCCGGGCCACCCCGGCGGTCCCGGCGGCTCCGTCCGGTGACGGGTCGGAAGCTGACGGTCACGAAGTTGTTATGTCCTCTTCACCGGGCCGATGGCCGGACGGGACATGCTCTGCACCGGCGGAAGCCACCGCCGAAGACGCGCCGGCCAGCAGGCGCACTGACAAGGGGATTGACACCGTGACCGTCCGCCGTACCCTCATCGGCACCCTCACCGCCGGGCTGCTCGCCGCGGCCGCCGTCGGCCTGCCCGTCGGCGGCGCCGCGCAGGCCGCCGGCGGGAGCGCCGCCCCGGGCGAGTTCCCGTTCGCCTCCGCGACCACCGTCGGCCTGCACAACACCTACGACCCGGCCGCCTTCGGCTACCTCGCCCAGGGCCTGGACACCGGCACCGGCATGATCGAGCTGGACGCCTGGCCGAACGCCATCACCAAGGAGTGGAAGGTCAGCCACTCCAACCCGCTGGGCAACACCAACAACTGCGTCAGCGCCACCACGCCCGCCCAGCTCTACTCCGGCAGCGGCAACAAGAACCTGGACGCCTGCCTGGACGACGTGCGGATCTGGCTCGGCGCCCATCCCGCCGCCGGCCCGCTGGTGATCAAGCTGGAGCTCAAGCCGGGCTTCTCCGGGAACCTCGGCATGGGCCCCGCCCAGCTCGACGCGCTGATCGCCGCCCACCTCGGCTCCGCCGCGCTGCGCCCGGCCGACCTGCTGGCCAAGCCGGGCGGCGGCTCCTACCCGACCCTCGACGACGCCGTCCGGGCCGGCAACTGGCCGACCAGGTCGGCGCTGGCCGGCCGCGCCCTGGTCTACGTCATCCCCGGCACCGTCGAGCTGGACAACCCGTTCGACACCCTGCACACCGACGTCGAGTACGCGCGCCACCTGCGCGACCTGGCCGCGACCGGCCGGGTCGGCGAGGCCCGGATGTTCCCCACGGCGCTCGGCGCGGCGGCCGGCGACCCGCGCACCCGGTACGGCGAGACCTCGATCCGCCCCTGGTTCGTGGTCTTCGACGGTGACGCCGCCACCTACGTGAACGGCATCGACACCGGCTGGTACGACACCAACCACTACCTGCTGACGATGACCGACGCCCACAACGTCGCCCCCGCCATCAGCAACACCGCCCCCACCGCCGACCAGGCCCGCGCCCGCACCGAACAGCTCGCCCGCGCCCACGCGAGCATCGTCTCCAGCGACTGGCGCAAGCTCCCCGAGGTCCAGTCGCTGGTCCTCGCCCGCGGCTGACCCGCCCGCAGCTGCCCGCACGGCCCGGCCCCGTCCCCCGGGGCCGGGCCGTCCGGCCGTGGACGAGGGGCGCCCCCGGTCCCGGGTCAGTCCGCCGCGGCGCCCCGGTCCGGCCCCATCGGGCCGTCCGGCGACCCGGTCAGCGAGGCCACCAGCGACCGGAACGCGGCCCGGTACACGCTCGGGGTCGTGCCGGTGTACCGCTGGAAGTGGTGGCGGAGATTGGCCGGGGTGCCCAGCCCCGTGCGGGCGGCGATCCTCGCCACCGGCTCGTCGCCGCGCTCCAGCAGGCGCTGCGCCCGCTGGATCCGCACGCGCAGCAGGTACTGCAGGGGCGGCAGACCGGTCTCCGCCCGGAACCGCCGGCTCAGCCCCCGCACGGTGAGCCCGGCGTGGCCGGCGATGTCGTCCAGCGTCAGCGGGCGGTCGAGCCGGGCCTCCAGCCAGCCGAGCGTGGGCCCGAGCGCGCCGTCGGACACCGGCACTCCCGGGGCGCGCGCGTCGTCGGCGGGCAGCTCCAGGAAGAGCTGCCGCTCCGTCTCGACGGCCACCGCCACGCCGTGGTCCGCGGTGATCAGCCGCAGGCAGAGGTCGACCCCGCCGAGGACACCGGCGGAGGTGTGGAACGGGCCGTCCTCCACCACCACCCCGTCCGGGTCCACCGCGATCCGGGGGTGGCGCCGCGCCAGCTCGGCGGCGAGCCCGCGCGCGGTCGCGGCCCGGCGGCCGTCCAGCAGGCCGGTCGCGGCCAGCGTGAAGGTCCCCGCGCCGAAGGCCCCGATCCGGCACCCCCGTTCGGCGGCCGCCCGCAGCGCCCCGACCACCTCGGGCGGCGGACCGTCGAGGTGCCCCTCGTGGCCCGGTACCAGGACGGTGTCGGCCTCCGCCAGCCCTTCGAGTCCCCACGGTGCGGCCAGGCCGAAGGCCGCGGGACCGCCGGTCGACCGGAACCCCGGCGCGGCGCAGAGCCGCACCTCGTACGAGACCCGCGGGTGGCAGCGGTCGGCCGTGCCGAAGCAGACGGCCGGCGTGGTGACGTGATGCCCGGGCACCCCGTCGAGCAGCAGGGCGGCGATCACAGGCATGTCCAGAATTTAGCCCAGGGTGACATCGGCGCCGCTGTCGGCCCCGGGGCCGGGAACGAAGGATGGGACGTACCGACGCCGCAGGTCAACGACCCTTCCGGTGGCCGGTTCCCCGCCTTCCGGGCGTGCCGGCGCACGTCCTCGAACGAACGGAACACCCATGTCCCGCAACGTCTCCCGGGCCCGCCGCGCGGCGCGCCTCGCCACCGTCGCCGTGGCCGCCGCGGCCTGCACGGCCACCCTGGCCGGCCCGGCCGGGGCCATCGTCAACGGCCGCACGGCCACCGAGCGCTACCCCTTCATGGCCTCGATCCCGATGACCGTCCCCGACGCCGGCCTGGACGACGGCGTGTGCGGTGCGGCCCTCGTCCACCCCCGCTGGGTGCTGACCGCCGCGCACTGCGTCGACACCACGCTGGTGCGGCCCGACGGCATCGTGCGCATCGCCTCCGACCGGCGCACCGCCGGCGGCACCGTGCGCGGCATCGAACGGACCGTCACCCACCCCGGCTACACGCTGGGCGCGGCGGCGGGGGCGAACCGGGACGACCTCGCCCTCGTCCGTCTGGACCGGGCCGCGCCGCAGAAGCCGATCCCGATCGCGAGCCGGGCCGGAGCCCCGGGGACGCCGACCCGGCTGCTGGGCTTCGGCACCACCGTCGACACCACCGACATCACCAAGGCGGCCTTCTCCGACCGCCTGCGGCAGCTCGACACCCGCATCGGCGCGGTCAACGAGTGCGACCCGGGCAGGGCCGGCCTGACCCGGCTGTGCACGGTGAGCCCGGTGCCCGGCGCGATGGCCTGCATCGGCGACTCCGGCGGCCCGCAGATCCAGCGCGGCCGGGGCGGCCGCTGGGAGCTGGTCGGCACCACCTCCGGGGACGGCGACAGCGACCCGACCTGCTCGACCGGCCCCGGGCTCTACACCAATGTGCCCGCCTACGCCGACTGGATCCGGGCCACGCTCCGGGCCTACGGCGACTGATCCCGCACCGGCCCGGCGCACCTGCACACCGGCGCGCCCGGCGCATCGCGCCGCCCGTGCGCCGGGCCGTCGCCCCACCTGCCCCCACCCCGTCCCGTCCCGCCTCCGCCCTCGGACTACGCTGCCGCCATGCCCGTGATCGCCGTCCTCGCCCTCGACGGCCTGCCCGGCCACCACCTCACCACCCCCGGACTCGTCTTCGGCACCGCCGTCCGTGAGCACCCGGGCATCGCCTACGACGTCAGGCTCTGCGCCGTCGGCGCCCCCGGCACCGTCCGACTCGGCGCCCCGGCCCCCGCCGACGCCGTGCTCCCGTACGGCCTCGACGACGCCGCCGAGGCCGACGTCCTCCTGCTGCCCTCGCACGGCGACGGCGACAGCGAGGGGGACGGCGGCGACGGCCCGGCGCCCGCACTGCTCGACACGCTCCGCGCGGCCGCCGCCCGAGGCGCCCGGATCGGCGCCTGCGGCAGCGGCGTGCTCGCCCTCGCCGCCACCGGCCTGCTGGACGGGCGCCGCGCGACCACCGCCTGGCGCCACACCGGGGAACTCGCCCGCCGCCACCCCCGGATCGAGGTCGACCCCGGCGGCACGCTGGTCGCCGACGGCCCCTTCCGCACCTCCGGCGGGGTGTTCGGCGGGCTGGACGTCTGCCTGCGCCTGCTGGCCGAGGACCACGGCGAGCGGATCGCCGACCGGACCCGCCGGGCACTGCTCAGCCCCCTGCTGACCCATGCCGAACGCGTTGCCGAGTCCATCGACCGCACCCTCGCCGAGCGCGGCGGGCTCGACGCGACCCTGGAGTGGCTGGAGCGCAACCTCCACCTGCCGCTCACTCCCGCCGACATCGCCGCCCACGCGGGCGTCAGCGTCAGCAGTCTCAACCGGCACTTCCTGGCCCGCACCGGCCTCAGCGCCCCGCGCCACCTGCTCCGTCGGCGCCTCGAACGCGCCCGCGACCTGCTCGAAGGGACCGACGAGCCGGTCGAGGCGATCGCCGCCCGCGTGGGCTTCGCGTCCCCCGCGACCCTGCGCCCGCACTTCGCCCGCCTCACCGGCACCACCCCGCGCGCCTACCGCGCCCGCCACCGGCGGCGGTGACGCGGGAGTCCGTTCGCGGTCCGGCGGCCCGATCCCCGGGGGAGCCGCCCGCCGATCCGACGCGAATCGTCAGGCGCACCCCGGCATTCCCGTCATGCCACCCTTGGCGGAGAGCGGCGAGCAGTGGAACACCGTGCTGCCCGAGACGCCGTCACGGATCAGGGCACCGCGGACCTCGCGGCGGCCTCCGGTGGGGGACGGCGTCACCGCACCCGGATGCTCGCCCACCTGCACGGACGGCTGCCGGCCCCCGACACCCGGGGCACCCGCCGCAGCGGAGGACGGGAACGGCCGGCGGCACGTGCCGATGTCCCGGCCGCGCGGCAAGGAACCCACCCCGGCCCGGGCCGGGGTGACGGCCGGTGACCGCGAGCGGATCGCCACCGGGGCCGGGGAGGCACTGCAGGCGCCGCACGCGATCGACCCGCGGCCGGGGGTCAGACGCCGTCGGCGGCCTCCGCCGACTCCGGCCCGCCGGTCCACTCCGAGGCCAGCAGCCCGAGCACGACCTCGTCCTCGAACGTCCCGTACACCCAGGCGGCCCGGCGCAGGGTGCCCTCGATCACGAAACCCGCCCCCGTGGCGGCCTTGATCATCGGCAGGTTGTCGGCCAGCGTGTCGACCTGCAGCCGGTTCAGCCCGCGCACCGTGAACCCGTAGTGGCAGAGCAGCCGCACGATGTCGCCGGCCAGGCCGCGCCCGCGGAACCCGGGCCGCAGCGCGAGGCCGAGGTGGGCGCGCCGCTGGTGGGCGTCGATGCCCCAGAGCAGCGCCTCTCCGGCCAGCTCGCCCGACGCCACGTCCACCACCGAGAAGAAGGCGACCCCGTCGTCGCCCGGCCCCACGACGAACGGGGACTCCGGGGAGTCGGCCGCCAGGGGCCGCCAGGGGCGGGTGTCGGCCCGTGAGCGGGTGACGACGTCGTCGTAGAGCTCGGTGTGGAGCACGGGGACGTCGCTGTCGTGGCGGGCGCGGAACGCGATGCGGGCAGTCTGTAGCATGTCACATTGCTAACAGTGGTCACTGGCGTCCCGCAAGCGGATTTCCGCCCGGCGCCCCGCTCGGTAACGTCCTTCGGCTCCCCGGGGAATGACGGCGCCGCGGTCGGCCGTTGGCACCGGGGTGACCGCCGCGCCCGCCCTCCGCCTCTCCGTACTGGACCGCTCCCGCACACGCCGGGGCGAGGAGCCCGCCCGGGCGCTGCGGGACACCGTCGCGTTCGCGGTGGAGGCCGAACGCCTCGGCTACCACCGGTTCTGGGTCTCCGAGCACCACGGCGTCCCGGGGGTGGCCGGCTCGGCGCCGACGGTGCTGGCCGCCGCCGTGGCCGCCGCGACGTCCCGGATCCGGGTCGGCACCGGCGGGGTGATGCTCCCCAACCACCAGCCCCTCGTCGTCGCCGAGCAGTTCGGCGTCCTGGAGTCGCTGTTCCCGGGCCGGATCGACATGGGCCTGGGCCGGTCGGTGGGCTTCACCGACGGCGTGCGCCGGGCGCTGGGCCGGGAGAAGGACGCTGCGGACCGCTTCCCCGGGCAACTCGCCGAACTGCTCTCCTGGTTCGACCCCGCCGCGCGCGGCCCCGGCGGTGTGCGGGCCCGGCCCGCCGAGGGTCTGGACGTGCCCGCGTTCGTCCTGGCCACCGGCGCCGGCGCGGAGGTGGCCGCCGAGGCGGGACTGCCCCTGGTGATCGCGGCGGCGCGCGGGGAGGAGGCGATGCTGGCGGCGATCGACCGCTACCGCGAGCGCTTCCGCCCCTCGGCCCGGGCCGAGCGGCCCTACGTCGTCGTCTCCGGGACGGTCGCCGTCGCGCGGACCGAGGAGCGGGCCCGCGCGCTGCTCGTCCCGGAGGCCTGGTCGAGTGCCCACAGCCGGACCCACGGGGAGTTCTCCCCGCTCGAACCGGCCGAGGAGATCCTGGCCCGCCCGATGACCCCGCGCGAGCGCGCCGCCTTCGAGCAGGCGCTCACCGGCCATATCGCGGGCACCCCCGAGCGCGCCCTCGCCGACCTCACGGCCCTCGTCGGGCGCACCGGCGCCGACGAGTTCCTGCTGACCACCAGCACCTACGACCGGGCGGAGCTGCTGGACTCCTACCGCCTGCTCGCCGAGGCCGCCGGGCCGGCCTGAGCGCAGTCGGCCGCGCGACCCCGCCCGGTCAGCCGTCAGCCGTCAGCCGTCGGCCCGCTGCGCCTGGGCCCGGTGCGCGGCGACCCGCACCCGGGTGGCGCAGCGCGGCGTGCAGTAGCGCTGCGGCGTGCGGCGTCCGGTGTCGACGAAGAACCGCTCGCAGCCGGGCGCCGCGCACCGGCCCCAGGCGCACCGGCCGCGTTCGCTCAGCCAGAGGCTGAGGGCGAGGGCGGCCGTCGACAGCAGCCAGTGGGTGAGGCCGGCGTCCGGCGGCGCCTCGGTGTGCAGCGACCAGGGCCGGCCGGGCAGCCGCACCAGCCGGGGCCGCGCGGGGTGCCGGTCGAGCAGGGCGTTGATCTGCTCGGCCGCCCGGTCCGCGTCCTCGGTGCCCAGCAGGCGGACGAGCGGGGCGGCGGCCTCCCGGAGCTCACGGGCGTCCGCCTCGGTGAGCCGGAACGGCGGGCCCTGGTGGCGTTCCAGCAGCGCCTGGAGTTCGGCGGCGCCCACCTCGGGGTCCTGCCGCACGGTGTTGGCGAGTTCGGCGACGAAGAGCAGCCCGCGCGGATTGCCGCCCTGGGGGTCGTCGGTCATGCGTCCGTCCCTTCCGGTCGTGTCGGACACCCTCATGGTAACGTCAAAAACAAAGTTGAGCGTTACGACCCGAGGGGGCAGTATGCCGTCATGGCCGACGAACACGTCCGTGCTGGTGGTGGGAGGAGGCCCGGTCGGCCTGACGCTCTCGCTGCTGCTCTCCCGGCACGGCGTGCGCCACCTGCTGGTCGAGGCGCACCCGGCGACCTCCCGCCACCCCAAGGCCCGGGGCGTCTCGGCGCGGTCGGCCGAGGTCTTCCGGCGGCTGGGGCTGGAGGCGGACCTCCGCCGGGCCGGGCTCCCGCCCGAGCACGTCTTCTTCTACCGGGGCCGGGACCTCGTCGACCCGGACTTCGTCCGCACCGGCGTGGCGGCCGAACCGCGACCGGGCGCCGAGCGCACCCCCGCACCGGGGCTGATCTGCTCCCAGGACGCCCTGGAAGCCCTGCTGCTGCGACACGCCCGGGAGCGCACGCCCGCGGACATCCGGTTCCACACCCGGCTGCTGGCCTTCACGCAGGACGACGGGGGCGTGCGCGCCGAGCTGGAGGAGCGGGACACCGGCGCCCGGCACACCGTGCACGCCGACTGGCTGATCGGCTGCGACGGCGCGGCGAGCACCGTGCGCGACGGCGCCGGCATCGCCATGGAGGGCCCGACCGGCCTCGGCCACTTCCTCAGCATCCGTTTCGAGGCCCCGCTCGGCGAGGTCGTGGCCGACCGGGCCAGCGCCTCCTACTTCCTCACCGCCCCGGGCCGCGGCGGCTTCCTGGCCGTGGACAACGACCGCCACTGGGTGTACCAGCACCCCTACGACCCCGCGCGCGAGGACCTCGGCGCGCTCCTGGCCGACCCCGCGGCGCTCGCCCGGCTGGTCCGCGACGCCGCAGGCCTGCCCGGGCTCGACGTCACCGTCCGCGACACCATGACCTGGCGGATGGACGCCCGCCTCGCCGCCGCCTACCGCCGCTCCCGGGTGCTGCTCGCGGGCGACGCGGCCCACGTGGTGCCGCCGACCGGCGGCCACGGCATGAACACCGGCATCGGCGACGCCGACAACCTCGCCTGGAAGCTCGCCGCCGTGCTCGACGGCCGCGCCGGCGAGCGGCTGCTCGACAGCTACCAGGACGAACGCCGCCCCGTCGCCCGCCAGGTCGTCGACCTCTCGCTGGCCAACTCCCGGGCCCGCGCCGGCTACCGGATCGACGACGAACTGCTGCTCACCGCCGTCTACCGCTCGACCGCCGTGCTCGACGAGCCCGGCGCCCCCGCCCGGCCGCCGCTGGACCCGGCCTGCGAGCACGGGAGCGCCGTCCCCGGCGGCCGCCTGCCGCACGTGGGCCTGGCCGGAGCCCCCGGCGCCGCCTCCACCCTGGACCTCGTCGGCCCCGGCTTCACCCTCCTCACCGCCGCCGCCGACGCCGGCTGGCTCCGGCAGACCGACACCGCCGCGGCGGCGGGCCTGCCCGTCACCCCGCGCCCCGTGCCGGTCGACGCGGCCCGGTGGACGGACCTGTCCGGCCTCCCCACCACCGGCGCGCTCCTCGTCCGCCCGGACGGCCACCTCGCCTGGCGCGCCCCGCACCCGCCCGCCGACGACGCCGAACTGCTCGGCGTGCTGCGCCGGGTCCTCTCGGCGGAGGGGGCCGCGCCGCCCCGGGGGTGACCCCGGTCCTCACGGCCGCCCCGCCGCGCGCCTGCCCGCCTCCCTCGGTTCGAACGGTCCGTCGAGCGCGGCGAGTTGGGAAGCGTCCGGCACCAGCTCGGCGGCGATCGGCCTGGTGCAGTGCGCGAGCCGGCCGGTGAAGTACCGCGCGCCGTCCTCCGGCACAGCCGAGCTGTCGACCGGGCGTGCCCTCGGGGGCGTGAACGGGCGGGGCCGCCCCGGAGCTTCGGACGTGGAAGCCCTGACGCTTCGGCCGTGGCCGATGGCCGGATCTGACAGAACCCGGTCATTGCGGACACCGCCCGGGCGGCGGAAGGATCACGGTATGCCCGAACCGCGCACCGTCGTCATCGCCGCCTTCCCCGGAGTCGAGTTGCTGGAGGTGACCGGCCCGGCGGAGGTGTTCTCCGTCGCCTCCCGCCTGGTGGGAGGCGACGCACCCGCGTACCGGGTCGAGATCGCCGCCGCCCGGACCGGCCCGCTGCCCACCGCCGCCGGGATCAGCCTGGTCGCCGAGCGGGCGCTGGCCGAGGTGGGCCCGGGCACCGACACCCTGCTCGTGGCCGGCGCCATGGACAGCGACGGCGGCCGCTACCGGGCCGTCGTCGACCCCGAGGTCGTCCGATGGCTGGCCACGGCGGCTCCGGCCGCCCGGCGCGTCGGCGGTGTGTGCGCCGGCGTCCACCTGCTCGCCGAGGCCGGACTCCTCACCGGCCTGCCCGCCACCACCCACTGGCTCACCGCCGGCCAACTGGCGGCGCGGTACCCGGACATCGCGGTCGACCCGGAGCCGATCTTCATCCGCGCCGGGCGGATCTGGACTTGCGCGGGCGTGACCGCGGCCCTGGACCTCGCGCTCGCCATGGTGGCCGAGGACCACGGACCGGCGATCGCGCTCGACGCCGCCCGGGCCATGGTGATGTACGTCAAACGCCCCGGCGGGCAGACCCAGTTCAGCGTGCCGCTCTCCCTCCAGGCGAGCGCCGACGACCGGGTCGACGAGCTCCGCCGCTGGATCGACGACCATCTCGGCGAGCGGATCCCGGTCGAGGCCATGGCCGCCCGGATGAACCTGAGCGTGCGTCACTTCGCCCGGGTCTTCCGGACGTGCACCGGCCGCACCCCGGCCGACTACCTGGAGGCGGTCCGGGTGGAGGCGGCCCGCCGCCTCCTTGAGGAGTCCGCGCGCAGCCTGCCCGACATCGCGGCCGCCAGCGGGCTCGGGTCGGTGGAGACCCTGCACCGGGCCTTCCGCCGCCGCCTGGGCGCCACCCCGGCCGAGTACCGGCGCCGGTTCCGGCCGCACGCCACCGCCCGCTGAACCACCCCACCACCCGCACCCCTGCCCCGAGGAGCACCGAGTTGTCCCGCACCGAGGTCATCCCCGTACCGGTCCTGGGCCGGCACGCCGTCAACGCCTACCTGCTGCTCGGCCGCCACCCGGTCATCGTCGACGCCGGAACGCCCGGCAGCGGCCGGCGCATCGTCGAACAGGTCGCCGCCCGCGGCGTCGACCCGGCCGACATCCGCCTCGTCGTCGTCACCCACGGCCACATCGACCACTTCGGCTCCGCCGCCGAGCTGCGCCGCCTCACCGGCGCGCCGATCGCCGCGCACGCTGCCGACCTGGGCCCCTACCGCAGCGGCCGGGTCCGCGAACCGTACCTGCCCACCGGCCCGATGGGACGGTTCATGGCGCGCAGTCCGAAGCTCCACGAACAGGTCGAACCCTTCGAGCCCGACCTCCTCCTCCACGGCGAGACCGCTCTCGCGGACTTCGGCGTGGAGGGCCGCATCATCCCCACCCCCGGTCACACCGCCGGCTCGGTCGCCGTCCTCACCGACGACGGCGACCTGGTGGCCGGCGACCTCATCGCCAACTCCTTCATGGGGCTCATCAGGGGCCGCCCGGCCAACCCGCCCTTCCACGACGACCCGCTCGCCAACCTCGCCAGCCTCCGCGCGATGCTCGACCTCGGGCCCACCCGGCTCCACGTCGGCCACGGCACCCCCCTCGACCCGACCCGCGCCGCCCGCTGGGCGGCGGCGGAACAGCGCAGGCTGGAGCGCCGAGCGGCCCGCGGCCGCCTGCGGGTCAGGCCGCAGGAGCCGGCCGGCGCGTCGGACGAGGAGACGGCCGGGGCCGCCGAGCGGACCTGAGGCCGGGGCCGCGTCCTCAGGCCAGCAGGTCCGACTGGAGGGTCGCCACCTGGCGGAACGCGGCGGCGGGTACGCCCGTGGGGTTGGTCATGGTGACCACGCCCACGATGTCGCCCGCGGCCACGTACGCGAGCCGGGCGGTCGGCGCGTCATCGGCTCCGGAGACCAGAGTCGCGATGGCGATGTCGGAGATGGCCTCCCAGCCCGGGGACTTGGCCGTCCCGATGGTGGAGATGTCCCTCGGGCCCATCCCGTCGCGCAGGCCGACGAAGACCGACCACGCCTCGTCGTCGGAGCCGAACGAGAGGAGGCGGATCTGCGTGCGGGTGCCGTCGGAGGCGGTCCACTCGCGGGCGGCGGTGGCCCGGCAGGCGTTCTGCAGCAGCAGGGCGCGGACCCGGGTGGAGTCCTGCTGCTCGGCGGCGAGGGCGCCGCAGTCGGCCGGCCCGGTTGCAGGCGGGGCACTGGCGGACGTTGGCGCGGGGGAGGTCGAGGTACCGGCCGTGGCGGACGGGCCGGAACTCGCGGAGGGCGCCGGGGCGCCCGTCGTGGTGGCCGGGCCGCCGGCTTCCACCGGTGCGGGGAGGAGGAGCTGTCGCAGGTCCGCCGCGTGCCGGCCCCGGTTGTCCTTCGGGGCGGGCTTGCCGGAGGGCAGCGGCGGCAGCACCAGCGGGGCGAAGGTGTAGCGTCCGTCGCTCTTGGTGGCCAGCCCCGGGAGGTCGGTGCGCTCGGCCGCCGTCACGGCGAGCGCGCTCCCCGTACCGGCCAGCGCGCACACCACGGCGGCGGCGCTCCACCGCAGCCCGGCCCTGCGACGCCGGGTCCGGCGGGCGGCCCGCTCCTCGTCGGTCGGCGCTTCGGCCACGGGCGCCGCGACCGGGAGGTCCGGCGCCGCGGCGTCCGGCACGGCGGGGGTGTCGCTGCTGTCGGTCATACGGAGGCTCCCGGGCGGGCGAGGCGGTCGAGCTGCTGGGTCAGGAGGGCGACGATCTTGTCCTTGGGCAGCGGCGCCACACCCTCGGCGTTCAGCACCACCAGGAGGTCTCCCTCGGCAGCCGAGCACTCCATGCGGTCGATCGCCGCAGCCGGCGGCGCCGGCATCAGGTAGCAGTGCGCCTCGGGGTGGCCCGGGACGGCAGGGCCGAGCCGGAAGACGCCGGTGTCACCAGTGAACATGGCCGTGTACTCGTTCATCTTCTGCACCTCCTGCTGGTTGAACTGCCGCAGCCTGACCCCGATGACGAGGTCGTTGCCGGTGCTCGTGTAGGTGCGCACACCGCCGGCCTTGACGTGCAGGTCCTTCCAGAACTGGCGGAGCTTGTCCTGCTGATCCTTGGGGACCGGCCCGAGGTCGTCGTCGAACGCGGCGGACAGCTGGTCGGCCGTCAGTTCGGTGTTGTTGCCGTCCGCACCGTCGTCCGGCCCGAGACGGTAGCCGTCCGGGACGGGCAGCAGCAGGTCGAGGACGGAGCCGAAGTGGTTGCCGTTGGACTTCGCGCCGAACGGGGTGGTAGTCGCCGTGGGAACGGGAGCGGCGGCGGAGGGCGCGGCGGCCGCGACGGGTGCCGGATCGTCGTACCGCACCTCGATGATCCCGACGCCGATGACCACGCCGACCAGCGCCGCGGCCACGGTCGCACCGCCGGCGCGCAGGACACGCCGGGAAGCGGTGGAAGTCGATGGCGTGGGCGGCGCGCTGTCGCCGGTCACGGGGGGTTCGGTGTCGGAGGTCCCGGTCGGCGGCTCGGGGACCACGGGGTCGGTCATGCTGCTGTCGGTCATACCAGCCGCTCCCACTGCTGCTTGGCGAGGCCCTTCACGATCTCGGCGTCCACCGGTTTCGTCCCGAACACCTGGATCTCCATCTGCACGGTGCCGCGCTGTGCGTACGCGACACCGAGGTAGTACTCCTCGGTGGTGTCGGCCCAGAACGAGGGCTTGGTTTCGATCCGGTAGCCGCCGTTGGCATCGGCGGCGAACGACCGCAGGTCGGGCATTCTGCGTTGGGGACGTTCGGCCGAGGACGAGGAGTCGGGCGCGAACTGGGTCAGCGAAATCCGGACCTTCAGGTCCTGCTGTTTCCAGTTGACCTCGACGGCCCGCCGGAAGTCGCTGTCGTTGAGGCTTCTGAAGACGTCGGCGGTCTTCCCGCTCCGCTCGGCGAGCTCGCCGACCGTGATCCAACTCGGTGTGTCCGGGTATTCGTTCCAGACCTTGCTGCCGCTCGGCGCGGTGATCAGCAGCTTCCGCAGGTCGCCGTCGATGGCGAGCGGCGGGGGCGTGGCCGCGGCGGCGGCCGCCGGGTCCAGCACTTCGGCGGGGTACGTCGGCAGTGCCACCTGGATCGGCGGCAGCGGCGTCGGGGGCCGGCTCGCCTGGACGGCGTAGCCGATGCCGCCGCCGGCCGCGGTCCCGAGCACCAGCCCGGAGACCAGCAGAAGGACCGGGCGCGGTCGGCGCGGGCGCCGGACGGGTGCCTGCGTGGCGTCCGGCTCGGTGGCGGGATCGGCGACGGGCGGTACGGGCGGTTCGGTGGGCGGGGGCGGCGGCGCGTCGACGGGCGACGGCGCCACGGGTTCGGTGGTCACGCGAGGACTCCAGGGGAAGAGGGGAGGGGCGGTGAGGTCAGCGGCCGGAGACGAGCCAGTCGCGCTGGCGCTTCATCAGATCGCTGAGCAGCGCCTTGTCCGGTTCGCCCTTCACCTCGACGTCGACCGTGTACTCCACGTCGCCCTGGCTGGAGATGCCGCTCATCGAGCCGGTGTAGGCCGCCTGCTTGGGCTTGCTGATGTACCCGCGGGCGGCGGGGTCGCCGGTGACCTCGATGGCGGGGAGGTCCCTGGTGTCGTACTTGGCGTAGAACGCCGCCTCCGCGGCGCTCCCGAAGCGCAGCAGGGTGACCGTGACCTCGGCCTTGCCGTCCGCCGTGCGGTACGTCCGGGTGACGGCGTCCTTGTAGCCGAGCGAGCGGAGGGCGCGCATGGCCTCCGCTCCGCCGTCGAACTCCTCGATCATCTCCTGCTCGGACAGCGGTATGCCGTCGGCCGGGCCGTAGGACTCGCCGCCCGCGGGGATGGGGAGCAGGAAGTACCGCAGGTCGCCGTCGTGCCGGCCGTCCTTGACGGTGCCCGTGACGGTGCTCGTCGGAACGGGAGCGGGCGCGGGCGGCGCGGCGCTCGCCGAAACGGTGGCGGTGGGCGAGGCCGAGGGCGACGCGGTCGGGCTCGCGGAAGTCGGCGCGCCCGCCGCGGCGGTGACGGCCGGTCGGCTGTCGGGCTTGCCGACGGCCACCGTCACGGTGGCGCTGACCGTGGTGACGGCGAGCAGGCCCGTGGTGGCCAGCGCCACGGCGGCGGCGCGCGGCAGTCGCCGTCCGGCGGCGGGGCCGGGCTCGGCGACGGGGCCGGGGCCGGGTTCGGTGACCGTACCGGGTTCGGCGACGGGTGGCACGTGATCGTGCGCGGACAAAGGGATTCCCCCAGGGAAGGTCGGGAAGTGTGCGCACGGGCCTCTCAGGGGCACCCCACGGCGGCCCTCACGGCCGCTCGTCGCGCGCGTCTGGCTGGAATTATGAGAGCGCGCCGCTTCCGTCGCCAACAAGATCAATCACCGCACTCCCTCCCAAGGCCCGACCAAAGGGACACGCCGTGATCGAACCGAAATCGTTCTTCGGGTTTCCGCGTGCTCTCCCGGTGCTCGGACCGGTCGCAGCGGGTGGGTTCAGGCCGAAAAAATACCCCCACCCGTATACTGGAAGGAGAGGGAGCGTCCCGAGCGTCCCTCTTCCCCCCTGATGCGAGGAGTCCTGAGATGTGTCGACGTACGACGTGCCGGAACTGCGGCAAGGCGAGCTACGCGGGGTGCGGCATGCACGTCGACCAGGTGCTCGCCGGAGTCGCCAAGGCGGACCGCTGCGCCTGCGACCGCGACGCGCAGAAGGGCGGGGGCTTCTTCGCGAGGCTCCTCGGCCGTCGCTGAACCTGAGGAGCCGCTCGATCGGGCCGTGCCGGGAATCCCCGGCACGGCCCGTTTCCGTGTCCGCGCAGGGCACCGGGCTCCTCCGCACGCAGAACGCCGAAGGCCCGGACCGCCACAGGGGCGGGCCGGGCCTTCGAGGTGGGGCCGGACGGCTCAGTCGTGCGAGAAGGAGATCTTCGGCAGCACGCGGTCGAGCCAGGCCGGGGTGCGCCAGGCGGCGGCCCCGGTCAGGCGGAGCAGGACCGGCAGGAGCACCAGGCGGACCAGCGCGGCGTCCAGGAGGACGGCGACGCCGAGCACGATGCCCATCTCCTTGGGCGGAAGGGGACCGGACAGGGCGAAGGTGAAGAACACCGCGACCATCACACCCGCCGCCGCGAAGATCACCCGGCCGGAGTGGGCCAGCGCGCCGACCATGGCCTCGCGCGGATCGCCGGTGCGCTCGTAGTGCTCCTTGGCGGAGGCGAGCAGGAAGACCGTGTAGTCCATCGCGATGGCGAAGATCATCGCGAAGAAGAACACCGGTGCCCAGCCGTCGAGGAAGCCCTGCGGCGTGAAGCCGAGCAGCCCCGCGCCGTGGCCGTCCTGGAAGACCAGCCGGGCGACGCCGAAGGCCGCGCCGGTGGACAGCAGACTGGCGGCCGTGCCGAGCGCCGCGATCAGCGGGGCGCGCAGGGCGACCAGCAGGAGCAGGAAGCCGAGGCCCATCACCACGCCGATGACCAGCGGGGTCTTCTCGGTCAGCAGGTGCTGGAGGTCCAGGTTCTCCACCGCGGCGCCGCCGACCAGGGCGTCGGACGGCAGGTCGGCGCGCAGCGCGTCGACGGTGCGGGCGAGGTCGGGGCTGGACGGGTCCACGGTGGGAACGGCCTGGACCATCGACCAGCCGGAGCCGTCGGCGGCCGGCTGCGCGGGCATCACACCGGCGATCCCGGGGGTGGCGGCGACGCCGGCGGCGACGTCCGCGGCCCCCTCGGCCGGGGTGAGGATCTGCAGGGTGCCGGGCGCTCCGGGGCCGAAGGCCTGCTGGACGGCGGTGTAGCCGGCGCGGGCGCTGGCGTCCCCCGGCAGCACGGTGATGGAGGGCATGGCGGTCCGCAGCCCGATGACGGGCGCGGCGAGCGCGATCAGGGCGGCGAGGGCCAGGGCGCCGTAGCGCAGCGGGTGCTTCCACAGCCGCTCGCCCCAGGCGGCGAAGCGCGGCGAGCGGTGCTCGCCGGTCCTCACCCACGGCAGGGCGAGGGCGTCGACGCGGTGGCCGAGCCGGCCGAGGACGGCGGGCAGCAGGGTGAGGGTGGCGGCGAGCACGAACAGGACGGCCAGCATGATGCCGCCGGCCATCGAGCGGAACGCGGGGGACGGCACCAGCATCACGGCCGAGAGGCTGACCAGGACCGTCGCGCCGGACAGCAGGACGGCCTTGCCCGCCGTGTCCATGGTCTCGGCGACCGCGGCGGTGCTGCTGGTCCGGCTGTCCCGCGCCGGGTTCCGGCGGGCGGCGGCCGCCCGGGCGCTGCGGAAGCGGACCACCAGGAAGAGCGCGTAGTCGATGCCGAGGGCGAGGGCGAACATCATCGCGAAGTTCATCGCCCAGATGGAGACCGGGAACAGGTGGCTGATGAGGACCAGCGAGCCGGCCGAGGCGGCGAGTCCGGCCATGGTCAGGATCAGCGGCAGGCCGGCGGCGACCAGGGAGCCGAAGGCGAGCACCAGGATGGCCAGGGTGACCGGCCAGGACATGATCTCGGACTTCATCATGGCGTCGTGGTTGGCCTTGTTGAAGTCGCTCCACAGCACGGACGCGCCGGTGGCGTGGACGTCGACGCCGTCGCCGGAGAGGGCGTTCAGCGGGCCCTTGAGGTCGTCGGCGGCGCGGACCATGTCGTCGGGGGAGGCCTTGGCGCCGGCGAGCAGGACGGCGGTCCGGCCGTCCTGGGCGATGGTCGCACCGGGCTGCGGCGCCACCACGGTGGAGACCCGGGGGTCGGCCGCCGCGATCTCGCCCGCCCGGGCGATCACCTGCTGGACGTCCGGTTCGGTGATCGGCCGGTCGGCGGCGACCACGATCTGCAGCGCGGAGGAGGCGTTGCCGGCGAAGTGCTGTTCGGCGATCTGGCGGACCTTCACCGACTCGGAGCCGTCGGCCTGCCAGCCGGCCCCGGAGAGTGCCGAGGTCACCTGCGGGGCGAACGCGCCGAGGCCGACGACGACCAGCAGCCAGCCGGCCAGCACGGCCTTGAAGTGGCGGACGGACCAGATGCCGAGCCGTCCGAGCAGGCCCGGGGGAGGGGCCGGCTCGGACGGCGCGGCGGTGGCCGGCCGGCCGAGAGTGGTGTCCGGGTGCTTCACGGGGTGCTCCGTTCCTGCTGCGCCCGGTGGGGGCGCGGGCGCGAAAATACGGGTGGGGGTATATGGGAGGCCAAAGGGAGGGGCCCGCGCGGGCGGGCCCCGTCGTTCGTCCGGCCGGTCGGTCGCTCAGCGGGCCGGCGCGGCCAGCGCGGCCAGTGCGCCGCGCAGCCGGGTGGCCGCCTCGTCGGCGACGGCCTGGAGCGCGGGCTGCCCGGTGACCCGGACCATCAGCTGCGGGTCCATCGCCTCGACGACCGTGCGGCCGCCGTCGGCGCGGACCACGACGTTGCACGGCAGCAGCAGCCCGATACGCCGGTCGGCCTGGAGGGCGCGGTGCGCCAGCGGGGGGTTGCAGGCGCCGAGGATCAGGTAGTCCTCGATCTCCTCGCCGATCTTGGCCCGCAGGGTCGCGCGGACGTCGATCTCGGTGAGGATGCCGAAGCCCTGCTCGGCGAGTGCGGCGCGCACGCGCTCGACGGCCTCGGCGAAGGGCAGGTCGAGGGTGACGGGGATCCCGTAGTCCATGGGGTGCTCCATTCCTGGCTTCCTGGTGGGGGGTGGCGGGTCAGGCAGTGGCGGATCAGGCGAGGGCGAGGAACAGCTTCTCCAGTTCGGTCTCGCTCATCGGCGGTGTGCCGCCGTCCGCGGCCGTGCACTGGCGCATGCCGCTGGCCACGATCTTGAACCCGGCCCGGTCGAGGGCGCGGGAGGCGGCGGCGAGTTGCGTCACGATGTCCCGGCAGTCCCGCCCGGCCTCGATCATCGCGATCACGCCGCTGAGCTGGCCCTGGGCCCGGCGCAGCCGGTTGAGCACCGCGCCGACCGCGTCGTCGTCGACCTTCACGGTCCGTTCCTCCGACATGTCCTTCTCCTTGCTCGTCCTGCCCGCGGCTCAGACCGCCGAGGGCCGGTGCGCCGCGGCCCAGGCGGCGTAGCCGCCCAGCAGGTCGGCGACCTGGTCGCGGCCGTGGTGGCGCAGCAGGCTGGCGGCGATCGAGGAGCGGTGGCCGCCGGCGCAGTGGAGCACCAGCGGCCGGTCCGCCGGGATCTCCGCGAGGCGGCCCGGGAGCTCGTTGAGCGCGATGTGCACGGAGCCCTCGACGGCGCCTTCGGCGCGCTCGCCACAGGTGCGGACGTCGATCACCAGCGGGGGGTGCTCGGCGGCGAGGACGGCGCGCAGCTGCTCGACGGTGAGCCGCGCCGCGGGGGTGAGCTGGTCGGCGAGGGCGGGCAGGGTGCTGTCGGGGTCGGCCAGGTGGCCGAGCGTGCGGTCGAAGCCGATCCGGGCGAGCCGGGTGACGACCTCGCTCTCGCGGCCGTCGGGCGCGACGACGAGGAGTGCGGCGTCCGGTGCGAGCACGGCGCCGGCCTGCTCGGCGAAGCGGCCGTCGGCGGGGACGTTGACGGCCCCGCGCAGGTGTCCGGCCGCGAACTCCTGCGGGCTGCGGGCGTCGACCACCACCGCGCCGTCGCGCCGGTGGGCCGCGAACTCCTCGGCGGTCAGCGGGCGGTGGGCGAGTGCGGGGTCGAACAGGCCGCGGTCCTGCCGGTTGAGGGCGGCGTCGTGGCCGAAGTAGCCGGGGGCGGCGGACTGGCCGGTCGTGACGATCGCCACGAACGCGTCCTCGCTCATCGGCGCGCAGGCGTAGTTGGTGGCGCGCTGCGCGCCGATGGTGGACTGGCGCTCGGTGGACAGGTTCTTGCCGCAGGAGGAGCCGGCGCCGTGGGCGGGGAAGACCCGGACCTCGTCGGGCAGGGCCATCAGCCTGTGCTGGACGCTGTGGTGGAGCATCCGGCCGAGCTCCTCGGCCGTGGTGCCCGCCGAGGCCAGCAGGTCGGGGCGGCCGACGTCGCCGATGAACAGCGCGTCGCCGGTCAGGACGCCGTACGGGACGGTGTCCGCGGCCTGCTCGAACACCAGGACGCTGATCGACTCGGGGGTGTGCCCGGGGGTCTCCATGATCTGCAGCGTGACCTCGCCCAGGCCGATCCGCTCGCCGTCGGCGAGCGCGCGGATCGGGTACTCGGTGACCGCCCGGCGGCCGTAGCCGATCCACGCGCCGGTGCGGGCCGCCAGCTCCAGGTGGCCGGCCAGGAAGTCGGCGTGGAAGTGGGTGTTGATGACGGCCTCGACGGTGAAGCCGTGCGCCTCGGCGTCGGCGACGTACTCGTCGATGTCCCGGCGCGGGTCGATCACGACCGCACGGCCGGTGGTCTCGTCGGCGACCAGGTAGGAGGCCTGCGAGAGACAGTCGAGGTAGTACTGGGCGAAGAACACGTGGATCGCTCCTGCATCCGTTTCCAAAATACCCAGTGGGGTATCCGTTCGCTTCCCACCATACCCCCGGGGGTAAATTTCGGCGAAGCGGGAAGCCGGGGGTGCGGGCGGAGGGGGCGGGTGGATTCGGACGGCAGTTCGTCCTCCGGCGGGTATTGTCAGGAAACTTTACTTTCTACTACCCTCCGGATGGGGCGTGCCGCGCTCAGTGAGAGCCCTGGTCCAGCCGCTGCGGTGGTGCGGTGACCGCATGGTGTGCACCGGAGTCCGGCTCTCACCGTTGCTCAAGGTCAGGGAGGACAAGGATGCGTTCCGGTGTCTCGGTAAGGCCTGTCCATGTCGGTGTGTTCGCCGCCGTGCTCGTCCTGCTCGGCGGTCTGGTGCTCGGTTGGCCCGGGCGGGCGGGAGCGGCGGCCGACCCGCTGCTCTCGCGCGGGAAGGCCGCGACGGCCTCCTCCACGGAGGGGTCCTCGTACGCGGCGGGGAAGGCGTTCGACGGCAGCGCCACCACGCGGTGGGCGAGCGAGGAGGGCAAGGACCCGCAGTGGCTGCGGGTGGACCTCGGGGCGAACGCCACCGTCTCGCGGGTGAAGCTGAGCTGGGAGGCCGCGTACGCCAAGGCGTACCGGCTGGAGGTGTCGGCGGACGGGGTGACCTGGACGGCGATCGCGGAGGAGAAGGCCGGCAACGGCGGGACCGACGACTGGGCGGGCCTGGCCGGCAAGGGCCGCTACGTCCGGATGTACGGGACGGCGCGCGGCACGGCGTACGGGTACTCGCTGTTCGAGCTGGAGGTGTACGGGGCCCTGAGCGGCGGCCCGTCGCCGACCGGCTCGCCCACCGGGCCGTCGGGCGGGGCGTTCACCGTGGTGGCGGCCGGCGACATCGCCGCCCAGTGCACCGCCTCGGACAGCGGCTGCGCGCACCCCAGGACGGCCGCGCTGGCCCAGCAGATCGACCCGAGGTTCTACCTGACGATGGGTGACAACCAGTACGACGACGCCCGGTTGGCGGACTTCAAGAACTACTACGACAAGAGCTGGGGCGCGTTCAAGGCCAAGACCCACCCGGTGCCGGGCAACCACGAGACCTACGACCCGGCCGGATCGCTGGCCGGGTACAAGGCGTACTTCGGCAGCATCGCCTACCCGCAGGGCAAGAGCTGGTACAGCTTCGACGAGGGCAACTGGCACTTCGTCGCGCTGGACTCCAACGCCTTCGACCAGAGCGCCCAGATCGACTGGCTGAAGGCCGACCTGGCGGCCAACGCGAAGAAGTGCGTCGCCGCCTACTGGCACCACCCGCTGTACTCCTCCGGCGGCCACGGCAACGACCCGGTCTCCCGGCCGGTGTGGCGGATCCTCTACGACGCCAGGGCCGACCTGGTGCTGAACGGGCACGACCACCACTACGAGCGGTTCGCCCCGCAGAACCCGGACGGCAAGGCCGCCGCGGACGGCATCGTCGAGATCGTCGGCGGGATGGGCGGCGCCGAGCCCTACCCGATCGAGCAGGTCCAGCCCAACAGCCAGAAGCGGATCAGCGGTGACTACGGCGTGCTGAAGCTGGACTTCACCGACTCCGGCTACGGCTGGACCTACGTCGGCGCGGACGGCCAGGTCAAGGACACCGGCCCGACGTACAGCTGCCACTGATGATGTACCTGGCCACCACCGGCCGCCGCTCGGACGCGCCGCCCCGCCCCGCCGGGGTGGGGCGGCGCGTCCCCGGCACGGTCGTCGCGCTCGGCGCGGTCAGCCTGGTCACCGACGTCTCCTCGGAGATGGTCACCGCCGTGCTGCCGCTCTACCTGGTGCTGGGCCTCGGCCTCTCACCCCTCCAGTTCGGTTTCCTCGACGGGCTGTTCAACGGCGCCACCGCGCTGGTCCGGCTGCTCGGCGGCCGGCTCGCCGACCGGGGCGGCGGGCGCCACCGGACGGTCGCCGGGGCGGGCTACCTGCTGTCGGCGCTCTCCCGGCTCGGGCTGCTGCTGGCCGGCGGCGCGGCCGGCGGGATCGCCGCCGCGCTGGCCGCCGACCGGCTCGGCAAGGGCGTGCGGACCGCCCCGCGGGACGCCATGATCACGCTCAGCGCGCCGCCGGAGGCGCTCGGCCGGGCCTTCGGCGTGCACCGGGCGATGGACACCACGGGGGCGCTGCTCGGGCCGCTGGTCGCCTTCGCGGTGCTGTGGGCGACGGCGGACGCGTACGACGCCGTCTTCGTGGTCAGCTTCGCCACCGGGCTGCTCGGCGTCCTCGTCCTGGTCCTCTTCGTCCCGGCCGGCGCGGGCCCGGCCGGGACGGGGCTGTCCGGGACGGGGCTGTCCGGCGCACCGGTGCCGGTCGCGGCCGCCCCGAAGCCAGCCCGGCCGAAGCCCCGGGTGCTGCGCGACCCGGTGTTCCGCCGGGTGACCGCGGCCGCCGCGCTGCTGGGCGCCGCGACGATCGGCGACTCCTTTCTCTACCTGCTCCTCCAGCGCGGCCTGGACCTCGAACCGGTGCTCTTCCCGCTGCTGCCGCTCGGCGCGGCGGCGTGCTACCTGCTGCTGGCCGTCCCGGCCGGGCGGATCGCGGACCGGGCCGGGCGGCGGACCCCGTTCCTCCTCGGACACGTCGCCCTGCTCGCGGCCTACCTCACCCTGCTGGCGCCGCTCGGCTGGCCGAGCGCCGTCGTCGTCCTCGCCCTGCTCGGCGTCTTCTACGCGGCCACCGACGGCGTGCTGATGGCGCTGGCCGGGCCGGTGCTGCCGGCCGGGGGCCGGGCGGGCGGGCTCGCGGTGCTGCAGACCGGGCAGGCGCTGGCCCGGCTGGTCGGGGCCGCCGGGTTCGGCGTCGCCTGGACCTGGTGGGGGCCGCGCCCGGCGCTGCTGGCGGCCGCCCTGGCGCTGGCCGCCGCGCTCGCCGCCGCCTGGCGGATCCTGCCGGGAAGGGAGAACCCGTGAACCCGCGGGCGACACTCAAGGCGCGCTCGACCGTGCTGGTCCTCGCCGTCCTCGTCCTGCTGGGCGGCTCGCTCGGCTACGTGCTGCACGCCCGCGAGCGCGGCGGCGGGCCGCGCCTCGTCGCGGCGGAGGCCTCGTTCACCCTGCGCGAGGCGGGCCTCTACTACCGCGACACCGCCACCGGACGGGTCGCCCGCACCCCGGGCGCGCCGGACGGGCCGTCCTGCGCGCGGTTCTACGCGGCGGGGGAGCGGGCCCTGTGCCTGCGGGCGCTGCCCGGCACCCCGGCCCGCACCCAGGCGGTGGTCTACGACCGGGGCTTCACCGAGCTGCGGACGGTGACCGTGCCGGGGATCCCGAACCGGGCCCGGGTGTCGCCCTCCGGGCAGGTGCTCTCCTGGACCACCTTCGCGGTCGGCGACTCCTACGCGAAGAGCGGCTTCTCCACCCGCACCTCGATCCTGGACCTGCGCACCGGCTACCTGGTCAAGTCGATCGAGGAGATCCCGCTGACCATGGGCGGCGGCCGGTACCACGCCGCCGACGTCAACTACTGGGGCGTCACCTTCGCGGCCGACGACAACCGCTTCTACGCCACCGTCGCGACCGGCGGCCGCACCCACCTGGTCGAGGGCGACCTCGCGGCGTGGTCGGCCCGCACCCTGCGGGAGAACGTGGAGTGCCCCTCGCTCTCCCCGGACGGCACCCGGATCGCCTTCAAGAAGAAGGTCTCGGACGACCCGGCCGCCCCCTGGCGGCTGTACGTCCTCGACCTGGCGGACCTGCGCGAGCACCCGCTGGCCGAGTCGCACAGCGTCGACGACCAGGCGGCCTGGCTGGACGACGCCACCCTCGCCTACGCCCTCCCGGCCCGCGAGGGCAAGGGCAGCGACCTGTGGTCCGTCCCCGCGGACGGGACCGGCGCACCGCGCCTGCTGGTCCCCGGCGGCTCCTCACCGGTCGCCGTCCCGCCGGCGCCGCCGCGGTGACCGGAGGGGTCGGCCCGCACGCACCGCGCGGGCCGACCCGGGCCGCACCGGGCGGACGGGGCACCACCCGGATCCGTGCCAGGGGGAGCGGGCCCGGGCACGGGCCCACCCGCCCGGACACCGTCCGCCGAGCCGGTCAGCCGAACTGGCCGGGCTGGTACGCCCCGGCGGGCTGGCGGTTGATGACGTTGATCCGGTTGTAGGCGTTGATCACGGCGATCAGCGAGATCAGCGCGGCCAACTGGTCCTCGTCGTAGTGCTTGGCGGCGTTCGCCCAGGCCTCGTCGGTGACGCCGCCGGCGGCGTCCGCGATCCGGGTGCCCTGCTCCGCCAGCTCCAGCGCCGCGCGCTCGGCGTCCGTGAAGACGGTGGCCTCCCGCCAGACCGCCACCAGGTTGAGCCGCAGGGCGGTCTCTCCCGCGTGTGCGGCGTCCTTGGTGTGCATGTCGGTGCAGAACCCGCAGCCGTTGATCTGGCTCGCGCGGATCTTCACCAGCTCCTGGGTCGCGTGCGGCAGCGCCGAGTCCGCCAGCGCCTTGCCCGCCGAGTTGATGTGCCGCAGGACCTTGGCCCCGACGCCGTTGCGGAAGTAGTCGAGACGGGCGTCCATGGTGTGCTCCTCGCTGTCGAAGGGATTCACCCTGTTGACCGGGAAGCCCCCCGGAATGTGACAGCGCTCCGATGTGTCCTGCGTCACACGGCGGGTCGGAGCGGGCCGGTCACCCGCCCTCGGTGAACGCCTCGCGCAGCCGGGCCTCCTCGTCGGCCGACAGGTTCGTCTCGATGAGTTCGGCGTGCTGTCCCTCGAACGCGGACCTGACCCGGTCGAGCGCGGCGTCGGCGCTGAGGACGAACAGGGCGGAGCTGCCCGGTGTCACCGTCCGCCGGACCTGCCGGACGAAGTCGTCGTCGATGCCGACGTGCGCCAGATGGCCCCCCAGCGCGCCGCCGGCCGCGCCCACCGCCGCGCCGAGCACGGGGACGAAGAAGATCATCCCGAGGAGGAACCCCCAGAAGGCCCCGCCCAGGGCGCCCATGCCGGCCAGGTCGCCCAGGTGGCGGGTCCTGGGCTTGCGGGTGTCCCCCGGCCAGCTGACCACGGCCCCGTCCTGGAGCGTGATCAGCTCCTGGCGCTGCAGCTTCTTCAGCGTGTCGAGGGCTTCGTCCGCGCCGGCCGCGGTGGGGAAGCGCCATACCGTCAGGGTCGCCATCATGGCCTCCGGCCGCGGGGGAGCGTACGACAGGCCCATCGTCGGCCCGGACCTCGGGCGCCGCCACGCACGGCGGCCGGACGGGCGACCGGGGACCACCGGAAGGACGCCGCCGGATTGCCGCGGGCACCGGCGGGCCGGAGCGTGGCAGCAGCACTCTCCCGCACGGCGGGACCCACTTGGCCTGCGCGGGTGACGGGCACTCGACGGCGCGGACCGCGAGGGGACGGGCCGGCCCGCCCCGCGCGGGCGTCCCCGGCCGGGTCCTCGGCGCAAGGATTCCGGATCGTGAGGAGCGACGATGGCGGAGCAGCCCGGCCCTTCGGGGCGAGGGGAACCGGAAGCGTGGTACGCCCGGACCCCGGAGGAGGTCGCGGCGCGGCTCGGGGTGGACCCGGCGTTCGGGCTCACCGCCGCCCGGGCGGCCGAACTGCTCGCCGTGAACGGGCCGAACGCGCTCCCCGAGGAGAAGCCGCGGCCCGGCTGGCTGCGCTTCCTCGACCAGTACCGCAGCTACATGCAGATCATCCTGGTGGCGTCGGCGGTGGTCTCGCTCGCCATCAAGGAGTGGACCACCGCGGTGCTGCTCCTCGTGCTGACGCTGTTCAACGCGGTGGTGGGCCTGCGCCAGGAGGGCAAGGCCGAGAGCGCGATGAACGCGCTGAAGTCGATGATGGAGGCGACGGCGCGGGTCCGGCGCGACGGGACCGAGACCGAGATCCCGGCGGAGCGGCTGGTCGTGGGCGACGTCGTGCTCGTCTCGGCCGGTGACGAGGTCCCGGCGGACGGACGGATCGTCGAGGCCAGCGCCCTGCAGATCGACGAGTCGGCGCTGACCGGCGAGAGCGTTCCGGCGGTGAAGGACGCGGGGACGGTGACGGCCGACCGGCCGGGGCCCGGTGACCAGACCAACATGGCGTTCATGAACACCCCGGTCACGCACGGCAGCGGACTGCTCGTCGTCACCGCGACGGGCGCCGGCACCGAGCTGGGGAAGATCTCCGGGATGCTGTCGGCCACCGAGCGGGAGCAGTCGCCGCTGACCAGGGAGCTCAACACCCTGACGCTGTGGATCGCGGCGGCGGCCGGTCTGACCATGGTCGTCATGTTCGCCCTCGGCCGCAGCCGCGACCAGGCGTGGGACGCGCTGTTCGTCAGCGCGGTCTCGCTGGCCGTCGCCGCCATCCCGGAGGCGCTGCCGACGGTCAGCCAGGTGATCCTCTCCGTCGGGAGCCTCAATCTGGCCAAGCGCCACGCGATCGTGAAGGAGCTGCCGTCGGTCGAGACCCTCGGCTTCACCTCGGCCATCAACTCGGACAAGACCGGCACGCTGACGATGAACCAGATGACCGTCGTCGAGGTCCTCAGCCCCACCGACCGCTACACCGTCTCCGGCACCGGCTACCGCCTCGACGGGAAGGTGCACCACGCGGCGGGCTCCTCGGCGGGCATCGAGGACGCCGTCCTGCCCTACCTGATCGCCAACGACGCGAAGCTGGTGGACGGCCGGGTCGTGGGGGACCCGACCGAGGGTGCCCTGCTCGTCCTGGGCCACAAGGCCGGGCTGGACATCGAGGGAACCAGGGAGCGCCTCCCCAGGCTCGCCACGCTGCCGTTCGACCCGGGCTACAAGCTGATGGCCACCTTCAACGCGGCGAAGGACGCGGACGGCCGGCCGGTGGTGCGGTGCTTCGTGAAGGGCGCCGCCCCGGCGGTGACGGCCCGCGCCGGCTCCGCGCTCGCGGACGGCGCCGGCATCCCCTGGGACCGCGACCTCGGGGCGCGGGCCCTGGCGCAGACCGAGCGGATGGGGGGCGAGGGGCTGCGGGTGATGGCCGGGGCCGTCCGGGACCTGGACCCGGCGGACTTCGACCCGGACGGCGACCTCCTGGCGCTCGTCACCGACCTGCGGATGACCAGCCTGGTGGGCATGGTCGACCCACCGCGCGAGGAGTCCCGGGCCGCCGTCGCCAGTGCGCAGGCCGCCCACATCCGGGTCCGCATGGTGACGGGGGACGACGTCACCACCGGCGCGGCCATCGCCCGCCAACTCGGCATCCGGGGCGAGGCCGTCCTCGGCGCCGACTTCGCCGCCCTGCCCGAGCGGGAGCGGCTGGCCCGGATCGACGCCATCGGCGTGGTCGGCCGCGTCGCGCCGGAGCACAAGGTCCTGCTGGCCGACACGCTCAAGCGCAAGGGCGACGTGGTCGCGATGACCGGTGACGGGGTGAACGACGCGCCCGCCATCAAGGCCGCCGACATCGGGATCGCGATGGGCAGCGGCACCGACGTCGCCAAGAACGCGAGCCGGATGGTCCTCGCCGACGACAACTTCGCCACCATCGTCCACGCCGTGGCGGAGGGCCGGAAGCTCTACGACAACCTCACCAAGTACATCCGGTTCGTGCTGGTGCTCCTGGTGACCTTCGTACTGACCTTCCTCGGGGCCGCGGTCTTCGACCTCGCGGCGGGGGAGCCGTTCACGCCGGCGCAGGTCCTGTGGATCCACTTCGTCGTCAACGCCCCGTTCGGCTTCGCCCTGGGCTTCGACCGGGAGAGCCCGGGCCTGATGCGGCGCATCCCGCGCCCGCGGGGCGAGACGGTGCTGACCGGGCCCGTGGTGGTCACCGTCGGGCTCGCCGGGCTGGCCGTCACGATCGCCCTGCTCGCGCTGATCAAGCTGGGCGAGGCGCACTACGACAGCCTGCGGGTCGGCAACTCGATCGCGTTCACCGCCTTCGCGCTCTGCCTGATCGTGGCGGCCTACGAGTGCCGCAGCGAGCGCGCGTCGGTGCTGGCCGTCAGCACCTTCGACAGCAAGCAGATGAACATCGCCGCCCTGGCGGAGTTCGTCCTGGCGGTGCTGGTCACCCAGATGGACGCGTTCCACCGCCTCCTCGGGACCACCGACCTCGACGCCCGGCAGTTCGGCTGGGCCCTGCTGGCCGCCGTCGCGCTGCTGCTGCTGTGGGAGCTGGGCAAGCTGACGGCCCGTCGGTCGCCGGCCGCCGGCGGAACTCCGGTCCGCGCGGCGGGTCCTGGAGGCTGACGGCGGGTCAGGGGCCGGTGTCGGTCGAGGCGCGGACGACCAGCTGGGGCTGGAAGCGCTCGACGCGCTCGGTCCGCTCGCGGGCCGGCGCCTGAAGCAGGGTCAGCGCGCGTTCGGCCATGGCGGACAGCGGGTGGCGGATCGAGGTGATGGGCGGGTCGAAGAGTTCGAGTATCTCGGTGTCGTCGAAGCCGGTGACGGCGATCTCCCCGGGCACGGCGACCGACGAGCGGTGCAGCGTGCTGACGAGCCCGACCGCGAGCACGTCCGCCCCGCAGACGACGGCGTCGATCCGGTCGCGCTGCTCGACGATCCGCCGCCCGGCCGTCCGCCCGGCGTCGGTGGTGAAGTTGGGCAGCAGGACGGTGGTGGCGCCCTCGCCCTGCAGCTCGGTGAAGGCCGCGAGCCGCTCGGCGCCCGAGGAGGAGGCCTGGTCCGCCGCGACCAGCGCGATCCGGTGACGGCCCGTCCGTTCCAGGTGGTCGACGAGCAGTCGGACGGCCGCCGCGTTGTCGAGGGTCACGGCGACGGTGCCGGATCCCGTGGCCCAGCGGTCGAACAGCACGACGGGGTGGCGGGCGGCGGCGTTGCGCAGGGCGGGGCCCGACTCGGTGGCCGACACCGGGACGACGAACAGGCCGTCGACCCGGCCGGCGAGCAGGGTGTCGATCTGCTCGGCCTCGATCGCCGGGTCGTTCGCCGCGTCGGAGACCATCAGCGTGCCGCCGGCGGCCCGGACGTGCTGGGCGATGGCGTCGGCGAGCTGGACGAAGTACGGGTTGGCGAGCGTGGGGACCACGATGCCGATGGCGCCGGTGGTGCCGGTGCGCAGGGCCCGGGCGGAGTGGTTGGCCTGGTAGCCCAGCCGTCGGGCGGCCTCCTCGACGCGGCGGGCGAGCTCGGGGTCGACGTTGCGCGGGGTTCCGGCGAGTACCCGTGAGGCCGTCGCGCGGGAGACGCCGGCGGCCTCGGCCACGTCGAGGAGTCGGGGCGCTGTCACGTGGGTGTCCTTCGGGAGGGGTGGGCGGTCGGAGGCCACGACATCGGGGCGGTCTTTTCACGAGGAGGCTACTTGACGGCCGGGGGGTGCTGGTACAGCATGTCGGAAATCGATCTCCCAAAGGAGCGCCAATGCCGTCCATCACCGTCGTCGGTTCGGTGAACCGCGACCTCGTGCTGAGCGTCGAGGGCCTGCCGCACCCCGGCGAGACCGTGCTCGCGCGGCACTTCGCCGAGGGGGCCGGCGGCAAGGGCGCCAACCAGGCGGTCGCGGCCGCCCGCCTCGGATCGCGGGTGCGCCTGGTGGCCCGGGTCGGCACGGACGCGGCCGGCCCGCTGGCCGCGCTCTCCGCCGAGGGCGTGGACGTCACCGCGGTACGGACGGACGAGCGGCACCCGACCGGACTCGCCGCGGTGGTCGTCGACGGCGCGGGCGAGAACACCATCGTGGTGAACCCGGGGGCGAACGCCGCCCTCGCGGTCGAGGACCTGCCCGAGCGGCTGGTCCGCTCGCTCGGCGAGGTCGTCCTCGTGCAGAACGAGATCGCCCCCGAGGTCGTCGACCTCGCGGTCCTGCGGGCCCGCGAGCAGGGCGGGACCGTCGTGTTCAACCCCGCCCCGGCCCGCCCGGTCGATCCGCGGGTGCTGGCGGCGGTCGACGTCCTGGTCCCCAACCTCGGCGAACTCGCCTCCCTGCTCGGCGCCGCCCGGCCCGCCGGCCTGAACGAGGCGCGGGAGCTGCTGGAGCACGCCGCGCTCCCGTGCCGGGCGGTCGTGGTGACTCTCGGGGCCGACGGCGCCCTCCTCAAGGAGGCCCACGGCGCCGGCGTCGCCCACGTCCCCGCGCCGCGCGTGGACGCGGTGGACACCGTCGGCGCCGGCGACACCTTCTGCGGCGCCCTCGCGGACTCCCTCGGCCGCGGCACCGCCCTGCCGGCCGCCGTCGAACGGGCCGTGCGCGCCGCGTCGCACGCCGTCACCGGCCTCGGCGCCCAGTCCTCCATGCCCTACGCGGCCCAGCTCGACGCCCCCTCCCTCCCCTCCGCCCCCTGACACCTCCCCCCCACGGGACCCTCACAGCACTACGGAGAACCACCCATGAAGAACCTCAAGATCGGCCTGTTCGAGAACGCCCAGACCAACGCGAGCGGCACCGCCACCTGGCGCCACCCCGACAGCCGCCGGCACCTCTTCGACACCCTCGGGTACTGGCGCGAGCTCGCCGCGATCTGCGAGGACGCCAAGCTGGACTTCCTCTTCCTGGCCGACGCCTGGGGCTGGTCGGAGATCGACGGCAGCCGCCCGCCGATCGCCACCGAGGAGACCCTGGACCTGCCGCGGCTCGACCCGGTCGTGGTGGCGTCCGCGCTGCTGTCGACCACGACCCACCTGGGCCTGGTCATGACGGGCTCCGTCCTGGTCGAGCCGCCGTACGCCTTCGCCCGCCGGATGGCCACCCTCGACCAGCTCTCCGGCGGCCGGATCGGCTGGAACGTCGTGACGACGGGCACGGCCGACACCGCGGTCAAGGCCTTCGGCATGGACATGGTGGCGCACGACGACCGCTACCGGATGGCCGAGGACTTCCTCGACCTCGTCTACAAGTACTGGGAGGGCGCCTGGGAGCCGGACGCGCTGGAGAAGGACAAGGACGGCCGCTTCGCCGACCCCGCCAAGGTCCACCTGGTCAGCCACGAGGGACCGTTCTTCCGCTCGCACGGCTACGGCAACACCGCGCGCTCCCCGCAGGGCACGCCCGTCCTCTTCCAGGCCGGGGCCTCGCCCGCCGGCCGCCGGGTCGGCGGACGCCACGGCGAGTGCATGTTCGTGGGCAGCGGCTCGGTCGCGCAGCTCGCCGGGCACACCGCCGCCATCCGCGAGGAGGCCGTCAAGGCCGGCCGCCGGGCCGACGAGGTCAAGGTGATGTCGGCGTTCTCCTGCGTCGTCGGCGCCACCACCTCCGACGCCGAGCGCCGCTACCAGCGGATCCTCGACGCCCAGCGGCCCGAGGTCACCGTCGCCAGCTACGCCATGTTCACCGGGCTCGACCTCTCCTCCTACGCGCCCGACACGCCGATGACCGAGCTCTCCACCGAGATGTCGCAGACCCAGGTGGCCCGCTTCGCCGGCAAGACCGTCGGCGACGTCCTCGCCGACTGGCACACCCACGGCGTGGGCGCGCGCCCGGTCGTCGGCACGCCGGAGGAGATCGCCGACGAGATCTGCGCCCTCGCCGAAGGCGCCGACCTGGACGGGTTCCTGCTCTCCCCGGCGGTCCAGCCGGCCTCGACGACCGAGTTCGTCGAGTCGGTGCTGCCGATCCTGCGGGCCCGCGGCGTCTTCCGCGGCGAGTACACCGAGGGCGAGAGCCTGCGCGAGCGGCTCACCGGGTCGGGCGGCCCCGCGCTGCCGGCCAGCCACCCGGCGACGCGGTACCGGCACTGAGCACCGCACCCGCGACGAGAGGATGACGAGAGGATGTCGATGACCATGGCCACCCTTGCCGACGACCCGGCCGGGACGTCCGTGCCGGCGCAGCTGGACGCGGCGACCCTGCGACAGGCCTTCGGGGCCTACCCCACCGGCGTGGTCGCGATCAGCGCGCTGCACGGGGACGAGCCGGTCGGCTTCGCCGCCAGCTCCTTCGTCTCGATCTCCCTTGAGCCGCCCATGGTCGCCGTCAGCGTCGCCCGCACCTCCACCACCTGGCCGCGCCTGGCGCAGGCCCCGGTGGTGGGGCTGAGCGTGCTCAGCAGCGGCCAGGGCGCGCTCTGCCGGCGCCTCGCCTCCCGCGGGGCCGGGCGATTCGACGGTGTCGGCTGGACGGCGACGCCCGAGGGCGCGGTCCTCATCGAGGACGCCGCGCTCTGGCTGACGGCCAGGGCCGGCGCGACCTACGACGGCGGCGACCACGAGATCGTGCTCCTGGAACTGCTGAGCGTCGAACTCTTCGCCGGCGTGGAGCCGCTGGTCTTCCACACCAGCCAGTTCCGCGAGCTCCTGCCCCATGCCTGAGACCCCCGGGCCCGGCACCCCGGCCGCCCGCCCGCACCTCACCGGCACGGTGGTGCACGGCGCCGGCCGGGGCCACGGGCTCGGGTTCCCCACCGCCAACATCGCGGCCGGTCCGGACTCCCCGGTCCCGCCGGCCGCGGTGTACAGCGGCTGGGTGGTCCGCCACCGCACCGGCGCCGCCCACCCGGCGACGATCAGCGTCGGGTCCAACCCGACCTTCTGCGACACCGCCGACGTCCACGTCGAGGCGTACTGCCACGACCTCGACGAGGACGTCTACGGCGAGCGGGTCACCGTGTGGTTCGCCGAACGGATCCGCGACACCGTGAAGTTCCCGTCCCCCGCCGCGCTGGTGCGCGCCGTGCGGGAGGACGTCCGGCGCTCCGAGGCCGTCCTCGCCTCGGACCGCGGCCGGCGCGTCCGCGAGGACGCGCTCGCCGCGCACCGCAGTACCGGCACCGCTCCCTGAGGCTCCCTCCCCGTGCACGGCCCTTCCCCCACGGCCGTGCCCCCACGCCTCGTCACCGGCCCCGTCCCGGGCCGCAGCTCACACCCAGGCTTGTTCCCCCAGCAAACAAAGGTGTTGGTCATGAGCGCTCTCGAATGGTTGAACGAGCAGTTCAGCTTCTTCGGCATCCCCGTCTACTGGTCCGACTTCTTCGGCAACATCCTGGCGCTCGCGACCGTCTGGCTCGCCCTGCGCCGCTCGCTCGTCGCCTGGCCCGTGCAGATCCTCGGCTCGGTCCTGCTGCTCATCGCCAGCCTCAACGTCCACCTCGGCGGCAACGCCGCCCGGCAGGTCGTCATCATCGCCTCGGCGTCCTGGGGCTGGGCCACCTGGCGGCGCAGCAGGCAGCAGGAGGGCACGATCAACGTCCGCTGGGCCTCCTGGCGGGAGCGTTCGGCGCTCATCGCCGTCATGGCCGTCGGCACCTTCGCGTTCGCCGCCCTGCTCAAGTCGACCGACGCCTCGTTCTACCCCGGCGCCCCCTGGTGGATGGTCCTCGCGGACGCCTGGATCTTCGTCGGTTCGATCCTGGCGATGTACACCCAGGCCCGCCGGTACGTGGAGTTCTGGTTCGTCTGGCTGGCCGTCGACCTGGTCGGCGTTCCCCTCGCCATCCACTCCGAGCTGTACTTCTCCGGCATCGTCTACGGGATCTTCTTCGTCATGGTCCTCGTCGGCATCCGCGACTGGGCCGCGCACAGCAAGGGCCAGGAGATCGCCTCCCCGCTGGAGCCGGCCGTCGTCCTGGAGGGCCGCACCGACAGCACCACCGGGGCGTAGGCCCCGCAGCGCCGCCGCGTCCTGCGAGCTGTTCCCCGGCTCGCAGGACGCGGCATCGCGCTCAGGAGTGCGGCGTGACCTTGACGGGTCGAGGAACAGGTCCGCCAGCTCGCCGTGCGGGAGTTGGCCGGTGAGCTGGTAGTGGCCCAGCAGCACGCCGTCCCGCTCCGCGACGACGACATGGCCGTCCCGGATGGCGGCCGAGATCGGCGGTTCGCAGTACGACCTCGTTCATGGGCGGATTCTCACCCGCTCCGCCCCTTGGGGCAGAGGGCTTTCAGGGCCGGACGAGCTGGGTGCACGGCGGCTGTAGCGGCGTGGGCCCCCTCCCGGAAGAGGGGGCCCGCAGGGTCAGCGGCTCACTGGTGACGCCCCGAGGCGGAGGAGGCGCGGCGGCGGGCGGTGACGACGGCCGCGGCGCCGGTCGCGGTCAGGAGGGCGGCACCGGCGGTCAGCGCGATGGTCTGGGTACCGGTGTCGGCGAGGCTTCCGCTGCCGGTCCGGGCGACGGGGGCGACGGTGGGGGAGCTTCCGGTGCCGGCCGGGGCAGCGGTAGTGGCGGAGGTGCCATGGGCCGTAGCGGTCGGGCGGGCGGTCGGGCTGCCACTGGGACTGGTGGAGGCCGTGGCCGTGGCGGATCCGGTGGCCGTCGCCGTGGCGGTCGGGGTGCGGGTGGCGGTCGGAGTCGGCGTGGTGGTGGGGGTCGCCGTGGCAGTCGGCGTCGTCGTCGGCGTGTCCGTGGCGGTGGGCGTGGGCGTGGCGGTCGGGGTCGGCGCACTGACCTGTGTGCTGGCGGTGTCGGTGCCGATCGACTGTTCGAGGATGTTGATGGCCTCGGCCCGGGCGGTGACGGTCCCGCCCGCGGTGGGGACGACGGTGAGGGTGATCGACACCGGAGTGCTGGCCGTCGCCAGGTGCCAGCAGCTACCGGACGAACCGGCGGCGAAGTCGCACCACCAGTTTTCGTCCGAGGTCGGTGCGGAGGTCACGGTGGCCGCGGCGCCGGACAGGGCGATGTTGACCCGGGGGGTCCTGGACCTGGGGTCGGGATTGGTGTTGGGGAGGTCGACGGTGACGGTGTAGGGCGTGTTCACCGGGACCGGGCCGGCCGGGCCGGCGATGCGGACGGCGGCGTCGGCGTGGGCGGTGCCCGCGAAGGCCAGCAAGCCGAACGCGGTGGCCGCCCCGGTGAGCAGGACCGGCAGGCCGCGCCTGCCGCGGCGGGACGGTATCGCGATGACGGTGGAGCGGGGCATGGGTGAGGTTTGTCCTTCGTACAGGGGCGCCGGGGCGCGGCGCGGCAGGGAAGGGTGCTCGTGCTGAACGTTGGTCAGTGACGGAAACGTGTGGCGCGCGGGCCCTCACCCAGGTGGCATGCGGGCGACCTCGGGACCGAGCCGCACACGCCGATGTGGTCATCGCACCAGGGAATCGCCCGCGCAACGTGTGTTTCCGGCTTCCGATCCTGTCACAACATCCACAAGCGGACTCCCGCTTTCTCAAATCCAGTGAGCCGGACATGACCTGACGATCGTACGAACCCGACCGCTCCAGGGTTCATGTGGCTGGAGTCCCTGACTCCAGCCACATGAACCGAACCTGAACAGCTCCTAGGTGGGTCTGCCGATGAGCCGCTGGACGGAGTCGGGCGGGTCGGCCCCCTTGTCCTTGACGTGCGAGTCGGGGACGGCGGGGCCGTAGACCAGGCGCATCGGGAGCAGGCCGCCCCAGGCGTTGCCGTGGTCCCAGTCCCAGTCCTGCTGGCTCTCGTGCTCCGGCTCGGCGGCGTGGTGCCGCTTGAGACGCACCGTCGCGTTCTCGGTGAGGCTGACGGAGAGGACGCCGACGGTCGGGGTGTGCTCGCCGTCGGTGTCCAGTTCGCCGCCCTTGCCGTCCTTGATCGGGCGGAGTTCGGGCCACCGGCCCGGGATGACCTGGTTGCTGAGCGCCTCGAACGCCTTCGCGCGGTCCGCCGGGTCGACCTTCCGCGCGACGCCGTCCACCACCACGGAGCGGTAGTTGAGGGAGGTACTGATCGCCGCCCGGCCGACGAGGAGGCTGTCGAGGAGGGTGACGGCCAGACAGACGGTGACCCCGTCGTCGTTCCACAGCTGCCGCAGCGAGGGGTTCAGCTTCGTCTGCGGCGGCCAGTAGATCGAGCCGTGCAGGTAGAGGAGCTTCTCGTCCCCCTCCTCGTGGTACGCGTAGACCATGGGCACGCACCTCGGCCTGCCCGTCACGGGGTCGACGTGGGCGAGGCTGCAGACGTAGCCCTCCCTGAGGACCGCCGCGGCCGCCGCCAGGTCGTCGGTCTCCTTCGTCCTCTTGAAGTGCCCGCTCACGCCGTCTCCTTGTCGGCGTCCTCCTGGGCCTTGGCCAGGATGGCCCGGGCAACGCTCTCGGGGTCCTGGCCGTGGAACGGGCGGTCGAAGAGCCAGTTGTAGAGCATCTCCCGGGAGATCTGCGGCTGGTAGGCCGGCACTTCGTGCCCGGAGTCGGGAACGGCGACCTGGGTGACGTTCCTCAGAGTGCGGACGAAGCCCTTCGGGTTCCCCTGCGCCTGCTTCCAGATCAGCCGCTCGGCGCTGCGCCAGCCGTCCTTCATGATCCCGTCGAGGATCTCCTCGGTGCTCCGGTAGCCGCAGGCGGTGTCGAAGTCCCCGGTGTAGAGCAGGACCTTGTAGTTCTCCTTCGCCTGGATGAGTTCGGCGTACCACGGGGAGGCGTCGGCCATGTTGTCGGCCTTCAGCGCGTCGGCCACCGGGCCGGAGTTGTCGGCCGACTGCCACGCGTGGTCGACGTGCAGGGCCTTCTTGACGTCGGCCCTCTGCAGGTAGACGGGCAGCGCCCCCGCGGACAGGTCGTCCCAGCGCCGCACGTCGTAGAGGTCGAAGTCGCCGCCGTAGGCCAGGATGGCGTTGACCAGGCCGTTGCCGAGGTCGGTGGCCTGCTTGAGCTTCTTGGGGTCCTTCGTCTTCTCCCCGTCCTCCAGGACGCTCGTGAACGTCGTGTAGGCGTCGTCCAGGACGGCTCGCTGGCCCAGTCCGAGGAGCCCGGACGCGTAGGCGTAGTCGATCATGACGCGGATCGACAGTTCCGGCCTGATCCAGCCGTTGCCGACGGAGATCCCCTTGAGGTTGAGGTGTGTCCTGGGCTTCTTGCGGTTCTTCTCCCCGATCTTCAGGGCGATGGCCGGCACGTACTTGCCCGCGTAGCTCTCGCCGCAGATGTAGAGGGGGCACTGCTGGTACTCCGGGTACGTTTCGACGAACTGCAGCAGCGCCCGGTAGAACATCTCGCTGAGTTCGTCCTCGTCCTGGACGTACGTGTCCGACTGCTCGCAGTAGCTGTATCCCGTGCCGACGGGCTGGTCCCAGTAGAGGACATGGGCCTCCTGGTTCCAGGTGTCGGGGCTGACCGAGACGGTCCCGGCGGCGTCGTCGCCGACGCGCAGCGGTCCGTTCTCCAGGAACAGCCCCAGGAGCGACGAGGCGCCGGGGCCGCCGTTGAGCCAGACCAGCAGGGGCGTCTGCTCGATCAGCTCCTTCTGCTTGTCGGCGTCGACGTGGGGATCGCAGGTCTGGCTCTCGAAGAACCAGTAGAACAGATGGCTCTTCGCCGTTTTCGGACCGTCGACGTCCGCGTATCCGGCGTAGGATCGGACGGTCTTCGGGACCCCCTCATCCTCCGGCTTGTCGGGGTCGGGGTAGAAGTGGATCGTCTGCGTGCCGGCGGCGTTGGCCGGGATCGAGTAAACGGGTTGACGGGGCATGGTGCACCTTCCGTTCGGGATCGGGATCGGGATCAGGACGCCGGCGGGAAAGGCCCGGGCTGCGGCCGGCGGTAGCGCTCCATGTGGCGCTGGGTGTGCGCGACCTCTTGGAGAACCCCGATGCGCTGGCCCATGAGCAGCTGGAGCGCGGGGAACCGGTTCGCCTCGAACAGCAGGATGTTCAGCGAACCGCCGTACTGGAAGTAGCCGATCTCGTCGCCCTTCCTCACCTCGACCGGCGCCGACTTCTCCGTGATGTTCCGGAACTTCTCGAGGAACCGCACGGAGCCGATCGAGTTGAGGCCGACGGGCACCAGGGCGACATGGCCCTCGCCGTCCGGATCCCCCTTGTGGTCCAGGTACGGCGTCTTGATGATGACGTAGCCGCGGCGGAAGTCCTCGAACAGGCTGTAGTCGTACCCGTAGCCGACGTTCCCCTTGTTGAGCAGGTCGGGGAAGTCCCGGATCCCGTAGTAGACGCCGCCGATGTCGTCGCGGGCCTCGACCACCTCGCCGCCGACCGGGGCGTGGTAGCGGTGGTAGGTGTCGGGCATGAGGATGCACGACACGGCCGTGCCGCCGGTGAACTTCTCGGCGTACTCGGAGCCGGCGAGCAGCCGGCCGACGTTCATGGTGACGCCCCCCTTGATCGGGAGCGGTGTCTCGTCCGTCAGGTCGTCGACGATCATGTTGATGACGCAGTCGGTCGGGGCGACCACGACACTCGGGTCGAGGCTGTCGTCGATCCACCGGGAACCGGGCTTCAGCTCCCTGATGAAGAACTTGTTGAGGGTCGACCAGTCCCCGTCCTTGAAGTCGGCCATCCGCTTCGGACCGAGTTCGTCGATCCACTTCCGGACGAGGTTCTCGGAGTCCGGGTCGTCCATCTGGAGGCCCTGAAGGTTCGTGAAGTCGGCCAGCACGTCGCGCCCGGAATCGCTGTGCACGAACGCGAGCCCCGCGTCGTTCTTGTAACTGATCCAGCTGAACTTCCGGATGTACAGCAGCCCGTCGGCGATGGGCTGGCCCCACGCCCAGCGGTACCACTCGCCGAAGAACTCCGCCAGCGTTTCGCCGGTCGCTCCTCGCCAGTCCTTGTAGATGTCGGACTTCGGGTCCACCGGGGGCGGCTGAAGGCCCTCGATCGCCGCGTCGAACTTGACCCTGAATTCGCCGGTCTTGTCGTCGTAAAGCTCCTTGATCTTGCCCTTGAGTTCGTCGATGGTCTTCGAGGTCATGCTCTGCTGCCTTCCGAGAAGTGGGCCGTCCTGGGCTGCTGCGCCCTCATCAGTACGTCCCGGTCAACGAAGGACCGCGCCCGCGGATACGCCCTTCGTCCAGAAACCATCTCCACCCGGTGGTGTGCCGCGTGTCGCGCCGGCCCGCCCGGCCGCCGGTGACGCGTGGTCCTGAAGTAGCAGAGGGGGAGGGGTACTTCGGCGGGGGAGGGCCGGTACCGGTGGTGGACGCGCCCGCCGGGCGGCCACGCCTACCGTCGCCCCGACGGCTCGCCGAACCACCCGAGGGGAAAGACCCGTGATCCGCGCCGCAAGGCCGGCCGCCGCCCTGGCGGCGCTGGCCCTGACCATCCTCGCCGCGTCCGCCGTACCGGCGGCCGGTGTCACCGCGCCGCCGCCTACCGCGGCGGCCACCGCCGACCCGCTCGCCGCGCTGCGCGGACAGCAGCCGTCCTGGCACGCCTGCGCCACCGGCCCGGACGACACCGCCGGCGCCGAGCTCGACGCCGCCGGCGCCCGCTGCACCGAGGTCGTCGTCCCCCTCGACTACCGCCGCCCGGGCGGGCGGACCACCGGCGTCGCCCTCGCCCGGCTGCCCGCCGCCGACCCGGCCCGCCGCCTGGGCACCCTGTTCTACAACCCCGGCGGCCCCGGCGTCCCCGCCCGCGACCTCGCCCTCGCCCTGCGCCGGGCCGCGCCGGACCTGGCCGCCCGCTACGACATCGTCGGCATGGACCCGCGCTTCGTCGGCGCCAGCACCCCCCTGGACTGCGGCTGGCCCACGGCCGGCCCTGGCTCGGCGGGCCCCGACCGGCTGACCTTCGACCGGTCGGCCGAGGTCGCCAAGGACCTCGCGGCCCGCTGCGCGCCGTACCGCGAGCTGCTGCCGCACATCTCCACCCGCAACACCGCCCGGGACATGGACCTGGTGCGCGCCGTCCTCGGCGAGGAGACGATCGCCTACCTCGGCTCCTCCTACGGCAGTTACCTCGGCGAGGTCTACCTCCAGCTGTTCCCCGGGCGCGTGGGGCGGGCGGTGTTCGACGCCGCCATGGACCCGGACCGCTTCGGCCCCGACCTGACCGCCACCCAGGGCCCCGCGATGGCGGCCGCGCTCACCGCGTGGGCCGCCTGGGCGGCCCGCCACGACGACCGCCACCACCTGGGCGCGACCACCGCCGAGGTGCTGGCCGCGGTCGAGCGGGTGCGCCTGGCCGCCGGGCGCGCGCCGCTGGCGGTCGGCACCCACCGGGTCGACGCCCGGGCCCTGCCGCAGGTGCTGTGGACGGTGGCGGCCGGGGACGACGCCGCCGCCTACGAGGAGTTCTCCGCGCTGGTCCGCGTCCTGGCCGACGCGGCCGAGGGGCGTCCGGCGGAGCCGACCGCGCTGCTGGAAGCGGTGCTGGGCGGCCTGACGGCCCCCGACACGGGCGGCTACGCCGCCGTGCAGACCGCGATCATGTGCGCGGACCGCGCCGCCTCGCGCGATCCGCTCGGCTACTACCGCGACATCCAGGCCCACCGCGCCGACGAGCCGCTGTTCGGCCCGCTCACCCGCAACCTCACGCCGTGCACCTTCTGGCCCGCGGAGCCCGCCGAACCGCCCACCCGGGTGCGCAACGCCGTGCCGGTCCTGCTGGTCGGCGCCGACGGCGACCCGGCCGCCACCTACCCCGGCCAGCTCTCCGCCCACCGCGCGCTGACCGGCTCCCGCCTGGTGACCCTGCGCGGCGCCTTCCGGCACACCGTCTACGCGGGCCTGTTCGCGCCGCGCGACACCTGCGTGGACACCGCCGTCGACCGCTACCTCCTGGACGGCGTCCTCCCCGCCCAGGACACCGACTGCCCCGCCACCCGGCCGTAGGTCCCGCGGCGAGTACGGGCGACGGCCCGGCGCGGGAGCCTCCCGCGCCGGGCCGTCCGGGTGGTCCGGGGTCGGATCACCCCTGCCGGTCGAGCCGGATCACCCCTGGCGGCGGTCGAACAGCGGCACCCGCACCGGCTCCGGCCGTGCGGCATCCACCCGGCCCGAGAGCGAGGAGTCCTGCGGCGACAGCATCAGCGCGATTCCGCCGAGCGCGAGCAGGACGAGGATCGCCACCGCGAGCGGGGTGATGAACTGCGAGGCCGGCAGCCCGCCGGCCGGGGTGCGGCCGTCCAGGGTGACCGAGACCGAGGCCATGCCGGTGTAGTGCATGGCGACCACGGCGACCCCGGCGATCAGCGCCGAGGCCAGCGAGGCCAGCAGGCCGGTGATGTTCAGCGTCATCCACAGCGCTGCGGTGGACGCGGCCACGGCGATCGCGATCGAGGCCGCCACGATGAGCGTGTCGTACGACACCCGGCCCTCGACGTGCATCGCCGCCATGCCGAGGTAGTGCATCGCCGCGACGCCCAGGCCCATGACGGTGCCGCCGATCAGCAGCGTGGCCAGGCCGCGCGGCCGGTAGCCGACGTAGAGGATGCCGAGGCCGCAGACCACGATCGCGAGCAGCAGGCTGCACAGCGTCAGCGGCACGTTGTAGAGGATGGTCGAGCCGGTGACGGTGAAGCCGAGCATCGCGAGGAAGTGCATCGTCCAGATGCCGCAGCCGATCTCGGCGGCGCCGAGCAGCAGCCAGCCGAGCCGCCGGCGGGGCGGCAGGTCCAGGGCGCGGACGGTGCAGCGGAGGCCGAGCGCGGCTCCGATGCAGGCGACCACGTAGGAGAGGACCGGGTTGATCCAGCCGTAATGGAAGCCGTCGATGGGGGCGGTATGGGGGTGCATGGAGGTACCTGAGCAGACGTGTCGTTGGTGGATGCGGACGGGAACGGCCCGCGCCGGGAAAGGGGCGGCGCGGTTCTCCCGGGTCCAGGGGTACGCGAACGATCGGAACCCCGGGGGAATACGGGCTGACGGGGAGTGGTCCACCGGTCGGCGGGGCCCAGGTACCGGGCCGCGGCCGCACCCGCCCCGGTCGGTGTACCGTCACATCGCTCCTCGTCGGCCCTGGTTCGGCGACCCGCGCGGCCCGCCCGGCGTCGAGGGTCGCGGGCGGCGTCGCGGGGTGTCGGCAGACGGACGGGGCACGCGGCAGGGGGCGTCGTCGGCCCGGTGCGTGCGACGGGAAGCCGTCTGCCGGGCCTCACGTGCGGGTACATACTAACGACCCCCTCGGTCAAGGGCCGAACGGGGGGGTTCTTCGGGGATATTTCGTGAAGGTGCGTACGGTCTGCCGTTCGTCCGGGGCTCGGGCGCGGCCCCCGGCCGGCCGGTCCCGCCGGTGCACCGGGCGGGCGGAGTCTTGTCGCCGAAAACCGGACACTGTACTGTTTCCGTCACTTCCCGCCCTGACGTGCAGCCGGGGCGGCGAGGCGCGCGCCGGTCGGCCGCCAACTCCCCGGCGGCGCGCCGCAGTCGGCGGCCCTCGGCGGCCCGGCCTCCCGCACCACTCCGCGGCCGCCGCTCCGCCCTCCGCGCGGTCCCGTGACGGCACTTCCCCGAGGACACCCATGGACACGGACGTCATCATCGTCGGAGCCGGCCTGGCCGGACTCACCGCCGCGCACGAACTGACCTCCCGGGGCCGCCGGGTGATCCTCGTCGACCAGGAGAACGCCGCCAACCTCGGCGGCCAGGCCTGGTGGTCCTTCGGGGGCCTGTTCCTGGTCGACTCGCCCGAACAGCGCCGGATGCGCGTCAAGGACTCCTTCGAGCTCGCCTGGAGCGACTGGCAGGGCAGCGCGCAGTTCGACCGCCAGGAGGACGAGGACCGCTGGGCGGTGCGCTGGGCCCGGGCGTACGTCGAGTTCGCCGCCGGGGAGAAGCGCTCCTGGCTGGCCGGGCACGGGCTGCGCTTCCTGCCCACGGTGGGCTGGGCCGAGCGCGGCGACCTGCGCGCCGACGGCCACGGCAACTCGGTGCCCCGCTTCCACGTCGCCTGGGGCACCGGGACCGGGGTGGTCGAGCCCTTCGTCCGCTCCGCCCGGCGGGCCGCCGCCGCCGGGCTGCTGACCTTCCGGCACCGCCACCGGGTGGACGCACTCGTGGTCACCGACGGCGCGGTCACCGGCGTGCGCGGCCGCCTCCTGGCCGCCGACGACGCGGCCCGCGGCGCGGCCTCCAGCCGCGAGGAGACCGGTGACTTCGAACTCTCCGCCCAGGCCGTCGTGGTGGCCGCCGGCGGCATCGGCGCCAACCACGACCTCGTCCGGCGCCACTGGCCCGCCCGGCTGGGCACCCCGCCCGCGCACCTGGTCACCGGCGTCCCCGCCTACGTCGACGGCCGGATGCTCGGCATCAGCGCCGGGGCCGGGGCACGGCTGGTCAACAGCGACCGGATGTGGCACTACACGGAGGGCCTGCACAACTGGGACCCGATCTGGCCCGGCCACGGGATCCGGATCCTGCCCGGCCCCTCCTCGATGTGGTTCGACGCCCTCGGCCGCCGCCTGCCCGCGCCCTGCCTGCCCGGCTACAACACCCTGGGCACCCTGCGCCACCTGCGCACCGCCCCCGGGCTGGCCGGTCACGACCACTCCTGGTTCGTGCTCACCCAGAGGATCATCGAGAAGGAGTTCGCCCTCTCCGGCTCCGAGCAGAACCCCGACATCACCGCCGGGGACCGCAAGGCCTTCGTGCGCGAACGCCTGCTCGGCAAGGGCGCGCCCGCCCCGGTCGAGGCGTTCAAGCGCCACGGCGAGGACTTCGTCACCGCCGCCACGCTGGAGGAACTGGTCGCCGGGATGAACGCGCTGACCGAGGCCCCGCTGCTGGACGCGGCGGCGATGCGCCGCCAGATCGAGGCCAGGGACCGGCAGCTGGCCAACCCCTTCGGCAAGGACGCCCAGGTGCAGGGCATCCACAACGCCCGCCGCTACCTGGGCGACCGGCTCGGCCGCACCGCCGCCCCGCACCGCCTGCTGGACCCGGCCGCCGGCCCGCTGATCGGCGTCAAGCTGCACGTGCTCACCCGCAAGACGCTCGGCGGCATCCAGACCGACCTCGACTCCTGCGCGCTCGGCGCCGACGGCACCCCGGTGCCCGGCCTCTACGCCGCCGGCGAGACCGCCGGATTCGGCGGCGGCGGGGTGCACGGTTACAACGCCCTGGAGGGCACCTTCCTCGGCGGCTGCCTGTTCTCCGGGCGCGCGGCCGGCCGCGCGGCGGCGGAGGCCACCGCCTGACCGGCCCGGACCCTCAGCCGGGGCGGTCGGGGCGGACCGCGGGCCCCCGGGCGGGAGCCTGCGGCTCCACCTCCAGCAGCAGGTCCGGATCCACGGTCAACACCGCGCGCCGCCCCCGGGCGAGCGCGTAGGGCGCGGCGTGCGCGAGGAAGGCCTCGACGGCCGGCCACAGCGCACGGAGCCACGGCCCGGGCGCCGCGGCCCCCGGCCGCTCCACCGCCCACCGCAGCGCGGCGAGGACGGCGTCCGGATCGGCGGCCGCGCCCTCCCCCTCGGCGAAGCACACGTCGTCGGCGAGGAACCGGAACGCGAACGCGACCGGTGGCGCGGGGGCCGGGTCCACCGGTGCGCGGTGGGCCTCGTCCGGGTGTGCGGCCTCGTACCGCTCCACCAGCGGGCCGGGGACGCGTCCCCGCGGGTTCACCTCGTACCCCTGCGCCCGCAGCCACTCCCGCACCGTGCCCTCGTCCGCCACCCCGCCCCCCTCGCCCGCTCCGCAGTCCGTCGACGGCCACCCTCTCACCCGGCACCGACAGCGCGCGCACCCAGGCCGGTCCGCCGCCGCCGGGGCCGCCCGGCCGCGCCCAGGAGCAGGCAGTTCATCGCACTGTTCACTCTCGGGGGTGACTTCGATCCGTGGCCGGATCCGGTGGTCGACTATCATCGGTTTGCTGTGACTAGTCGTCAGAACGCGGAAGCAGCAACCGACATGACCGACGGCTCGGCCGAGGTGGTGATCCTCGGCGCGGGCCCGGCCGGTCTCGTTCTCGGCAACCTCCTGCACCGGGCCGGCATCGACTGCGTCGTCCTGGAACGCGCCGACCGCGCCCGCCTCCACGCCCGCGCCCGGGCCGGCTTCCTCGCCCAGCACACCGTCCGCGTGCTGGACCGCCACGGCCTCGCCGGCGGCCTGCACCGCCGCGGCCGACCCCATGCCACCTGCGAGTTCCGCACCGGCGACGGCCGCTTCCGCCTCGACTACGGCGCCCTCGGCCGCGGCGAGCGGCACACCGTCTACCCGCAGCAGCACCTCGTCGCCGACCTGCTCGCCCGCTACCTGGAGGCCGGCGGCCGACTGCACTTCGCCACCGAGGCCCACCGGGTGACCGGCACCGACGGCGACCGCCCCGTCGTCGAGGCGAGCGGGCCGGACGGCCGCCCGGTCCGCTGGCGGGCCCGCTACGTCGCCGGCTGCGACGGCCGCCACGGCGCCGCCCGCCGCTCGCTGCCGCCCGGCGCCGTCGTCCACCACCACGACCACGGCCTGTCCTGGCTGGGCCTGCTCGCCGAGGCCCCGCCCAGCCTGGACGCCGTCGGCTACGCCGTGCACGAGCACGGCTTCGCCGGCCACATGGCCCGCACCCCGGAGATCACCCGGTACTACCTCCAGTGCGAACGCGGCACCCCGCCCGAAGCGTGGTCCGAGGAGCACATCTGGCGCGAACTCGACCTGCGGATGCGGGCGGCCGAGCACGGCCCGCTGCACCGGGGGAGCATCGTCCAGCGCACCGTCGTCGACCTGGAGTGCGACGTCGTCGAACCGCTGCGGCACGGCGCGCTGCTGCTCGCGGGCGACGCCGCGAGTCTCCTCACCCCGTCCGCCGCCAAGGGAGCCAACCTCGCCGTCCTGGAGGCGGAGCTGCTGGCCGCCGCCCTCGTCGACGACCTCGCGCACGGCGACGGCCGGGCCCTGGCCGACTACTCCGACCGCTGCCTGGAGTACATCTGGCGGGCCCAGGAGTTCTCGCACTGGATGGTCCGGCTGCTGCACGCCGCGCCCACCCCGCACGGCGGCCCGTCGTCCTTCGACGAGGGGCTGCGCCGCGCCCGCCTGGCGGCCCTGCGCACCTCGCGCGCCCAGCAGGACTGGTTCGCGGAGAACTACGTCGGCCTCTGACCGCCGCCGCGAGCGCCCCCGGCCGCTCTCCGCACACCCTCCCCGCACACCCTCCCCGCACCACCCCGATCCCGTACCGAGGACGCACCACGATGACCACCGAGGACGACACGTTCCGCCTCCGTGCGACGGCCGACTTCGTCCGCCGCCACGACACCGCCGCCCTGCTCCCGCTCCTCCTGCCCGACCTCGATGCCGCGCACCTGCGCACCCTCACCCGCCACCTGCGCTTCGTCCACGCCGCGCTGCTGGTCTTCCCGCCCACCGCGGACGCCCTGTGCGCCGACCTGGCCGCCTGCGGCCTGGCCGCCGACACCCCGCCGCTCCCCAGCACCGTCGTCCGCGACCGGCTGGCCGCCCGCCACCGCCGGGAGGCGGCCGCGCTCGACGTCACCATCCGGCGCCCCGCCGTCCCCGGCACCGGCCCGACGCCCCGCACCGTCGAGGTGTTCGCGCTGACGGTCCCGCCCGGCTCGGAGCTGCGCGCGCTCGCCGACCACGAACGGGCCCACCGGCACGAGGCCCACCTCGCCTTCGAGGTCCGCGACCCGGAGCCGCTGCTCCTGCGCGGCCTGTGCGGCCTGCTCGCCGAGTACGGCGCGACCCCCGACGGCGGCGGCCACAACCCCCACGAGGACGGCACGGTCCTCTACTTCACCGCCCCCGCCGCCTCCCGGGCGGGGTACCGACGCCTGGAGCTGTACGCGCCGGGCGACCACCGCGACACCCTCGCCGCCCACCTGGCCGCCCCCGGCGCCCGCCCGCCCGCCGAGACCCTGCTGCGGCTGCTGACCGGTGCGTGGACCACCCAGGCCCTCGCGGCCGCCGCCCGCCTGGGCCTGCCCGAGGCCCTCGACCCGGACGTCCCCGCAGGTCCCGTCGACCCCACCGACCCCACCGACCCCACCGATCCCGCCGACCTGGAGACGCTCGCCCGCCGCACCGGCACCGACCCCCGCGCCCTGGCCACCCTGCTGCGCTACCTCGCTATGCTCGGCGTGGTCGCGCCCGAGGGCGACGGCCACCGCCTCACCGCCGTCGGCACCCTGCTGCGCGAGGACGCCCCGGGCTCGATGCGCCCGCTGGCCCTGATGTACGGCGGCCCCTTCTACCGCTCCTTCGGCGCCCTCGACCACGCCGTGCGGACCGGCGAGCCCGCCTTCGACCACCTCTTCGGCGAGAACCACTTCGACCACTTCGCCCGCGACCCCGAACTCGCCGACCTCTTCGACCGCTCCATGGCGGCGAGCGCCCGGATGTTCGACCCCGTCCCCGCCCACCCGGTCCTCACCGCCGCGGCCCGGTCGCCCGCCGGCGCCACCGTCGTCGACGTCGCCGGCGGCAACGGCGAACTGCTCGCCCGCGTCCTCACCGCCCACCCCCGTCTGCGCGGCGTCCTCCTGGAGCGCCCGCACGCCGTCGAGGCCGCCCGCCGCACCATGGCGGCCGCGGGCTGCGCCGACCGCTGCGACTGCCGCTCCGGCGACTTCGCCGACGTCCCCGGGGGCGGCGACGTCTACCTCCTCTCCCGGGTGCTGCACGACTGGGACGACGACCGCTGCCGCGCCATCCTGCGGCACTGCGCGCGCGCCATGCCGGCCCATGCCGACCTGCTCGTCCTCGAACGCCTGCTGCCCGCCGACGGCTCGCCGTCCCTCGCCACCGCCTGGGACCTCCACATGCTCTGCAACGTCGGCGGCCGTGAACGCCGCGCCGACCACTACGCCGCCCTGCTCGCCGACGCCGGCCTCGCCCTCCTCGCCCACACCTCCCTCCCGCTCGGCGCCGCCCTGCTCCACGCCCGCAAGGACTCCGCCCCCTCCCCGCAGCGGAACTGATCCCGGGTCAGGACGTCCGGGGCCGTCCCGACCGCCGGGCGCGACCGCGGCGGCCGGGAACCGCGCAGGTCAGCAGGGGGGCGGTGGCACGCGAAAGGCCGGGTGACCAGGACAATGGTGCGGACAGTCCCCCGGAAGTACAGAGAAAGCGAACCCCCACATGGATCTCGGCGTGCGCTGGAAGCTGCACGGTGACGGGCGTACGCCCGCACCGGGAGCGGTCGTCCGCCCCGACGAACGGCTTTCCTGGCCCCGAACGGCAGGGCTCGGCGCCCAGCACGTGGTGGCCATGTTCGGCGCGAGCTTCGTGGCGCCGGTGCTGATGGGGCTCGACCCCAACCTGGCGATCATGATGTCCGGCGTCGCGACCGTCATCTTCCTGCTCGCGACCCGCGGCCGGGTGCCCAGCTACCTCGGCTGCTCGCTCTCCTTCGTCGGCGTGGCCGCGGTGATCCGGGCGCAGGGCGGCACCAGCGCGACGGTCACCGGCGCCGTCTTCGTGGTCGGCGTGGCGCTGTTCCTGGTGGGCGTGGCGGTCCAGCGGTTCGGGGCGCGGATCATCCATGCCGCGATGCCGCCGATCGTCACCGGTGCCGTCGTCATGCTGATCGGCTTCAACCTCGCGCCCGTCACCGCCTCGACCTACTGGCCGCAGGACCAGTGGACGGCGCTGCTGGTGATGCTGTTCACCGGCCTGGCCGTGGTCTGCCTGCGCGGCTTCTGGTCCCGGGTGGCGATCTTCCTCGGCCTGCTCTTCGGCTACGGGATCTCCTGGCTGTTCGACCGGGTCTTCGGCATGATCCACTCGGCGGACGGGAGCGGACAGCTCACCGACCACTGGCGCCTGGACCTGTCGGGCGTCGGCAAGGCGGACTGGATCGGCCTGCCCGCCTTCCACGGCCCCTCCTTCCAGTGGTCCGCGATCCTGGTCGCGCTGCCCGTGGTGATCGCGCTGGTCGCCGAGAACGCCGGGCACGTCAAGGCCGTGGGGGAGATGACCGGCGACAACCTGGACGACAAGCTCGGCACCGCGATCTCGGCGGACGGCGTCGGCTCCATGCTGTCCACCGCGCTCGGCGGCCCGCCGAACACCACCTACTCCGAGAACATCGGCGTCATGGCCGCCACCCGGGTGTACTCCACCGCCGCCTACTGGGCCGCGGCGGGCTTCGCGCTGCTGTTCGGCATCTGCCCGAAGTTCGGCGCGATCGTGGCCGCGGTCCCCGGCGGGGTGCTCGGCGGCATCACCGTCATCCTGTACGGCATGATCGGCCTGCTCGGCGCGCAGATCTGGACCAGGTCCGGGGTGGACCTGCGCAACCCGCTGAACCTGGTGCCGGCCGCCGCGGGCATCATCATCGGCATCGGCAACGTCACCCTGAAGTTCACCGACACCTTCAGCCTCAGCGGCATCGCGCTCGGCACCCTGGTGGTCATCACCGGCTACCACGTGCTGCGGGCACTGGCCCCCGCGCACCTCAAGACGCAGGAGCCGCTGCTGGACGAGGGCACCTCCTCCTACGACGCCGGCTCCGAGGACCCGGGGGAGCGGCACACTCCGTAGCGGCGCACCCCTTGGTGGCGCCCAGAGGCGCCCAGTGCCGCCGCCCGGTGGCCCGCCGGCCGGAGAGGTGCCCGAAAGGGCCTTCTCCGGCCGGACCGCTTGGTCCCGCCGCACACGGGGTGGTCGAATCTTCTCCTACGTCCGGAGCGGCCACCCATCCACCGGGAGAAGCATGTCCCTTCTGCCCCGCCACCGCAGGACCACCGTCGGCCTCGCCGCCGCCACCGCGCTCGCGCTCTCCTGCGGCTGGGCCACCACCGACAGCTCCGCCGCCGACGGTCCGGCCGCCGGAGCGGGCACCGTCCTGTGGACCCCGAGCACCGTCAAGGGGCCGTCCTCCTTCACCGGCGTCCAGTGCGCCGCGGGCGGCTTCGGCGTCGTCCAGGACCCCGCCAAGGGCAGCGTGTGGCGCGCCTTCCAGGCCGCCGGCGAGGAGCGCTGCGAGACGCTCGGGCCCGACCTCAAGGAGGGCGACACCTTCTACCTCGGCTGGTCCTCCAAGCTGGACATCAAGGACACCAACAGCCGCTACGTCTTCCAGCTCAAGTGCTCGCCCAGCACCGGCACGGCCAACCACCCGATCGAGATCGACGCGACGACCAAGCGCATCCGCCTCCAGGAGTGGGACACCGACCACGTCGCCCACACCCTCTGGACCGCGCCGACCGCCAACGGCCAGTGGCACTCCTACGCGTTGAAGATCCGCCTGGGCCGCACCGACGGCACCATCGACCTCTGGTTCGACGGCGTGAAGCAGACCTTCACCACGGGCTCGGGCACCTTCACGGGCACCACCTGGGACGGCGACCGCAACTACCTCAAGTGGGGCTCCTACCACCTCTCCACGGGCGACGCCACGAACACCTTCACCAGCCCGGTCATGGCGACCACGCTGGAAGCCGCCACCGCCGGATCATGACCGCGCCCCGGCCCGTACGCTACGGGCCATGACGTACACACCTGCGATACCCCGGCCCGGACTGGCCGAGCACCTGCGTGACAAGGGCGCGGCCATGCGCGACGCCGCCCGGCGGCGGCCGGAGAGCTCGGACTGGGAGGAGGAGGTCGGCGCGGTCTGCGTGGCCGACGACGCGACCGGGGTCCGCAAGGTCCGGGTGGGGGACTGGTCGTTCATCGGCGACGGCGGGCCCGACATCGGCGGGTTCGGCCTCGGCCCGTCCTCGCCGGAGCTGTTCTGCGCCGTGGTCAGCACCTGCCTGACCCACACGATCCTGTGCGTCGCGGCGCTGGCGGACGTCTCCCTGGACCGGGTCGAGGTCCGGGTGAACGCCCGCAACAACGACGCCCGGTTCTTCGGCGTGCCGACCGAGGCACCCGCCGTGCCCTACGACCTGACGGCGGAGGTCGAGCTGAGCGGCCCGGCCGCGCCGCAGGAGCTGGCGGACCTGCTGGCCACCGCGGACGCCCGCTGCCCCATGCTGCGCCTGGTCCGCTCCGAGCACAGCGTCACCGTGAAGCTCGCCGCCGAGGACCGACCCGCCGGGCCCTGACCGCCGGGGACCGGCCCGGCGGGACCGACCCGCCGGGCCGCCGCCCGCCGCTGTTCCCCGGACCGCCCGGGTGCCGTACCGTGCCGGACATGGCGAACTCGTCCTCCCGGCACGACGTCGTGATCGTCGGCGGCGGCCACAACGGCCTGGTGGCGGCGGCGTACCTGGCCCGCGCCCGCTACCGGGTGCTGCTGCTCGAACGGCTCCCGCGGCTCGGCGGCGCGGCGGTGTCGGCCCCGGCGTTCACCGGCGTGGACGCCCGGCTGTCGCGCTACTCCTACCTGGTGAGCCTGCTGCCCCGCACGGTGGTGCGCGAGCTCGGCCTGCGCCTGGAGCTGCGCCGGCGCCGGATCTCCTCGTACACCCCCGCCGTCCGGGACGGGAAGCCCACCGGACTGCTGGTGGACGCGGCCGACGCCGGCCGCACCCGGGAGTCGTTCCGGGCACTGACCGGCACCGACCGCGAGTGGGAGGCCTGGCGGCGCTTCTACGCGATGACCGGGGGCATCGCCGAGGCGGTCTTCCCGACCCTCACCGAACCCCTGCCCGGCCGGGCGGAACTGCGCCGCCGGGTCGGCGACGACGCGGCCTGGACGGCCCTGTTCGAACGGCCGCTGGGCGAGACCATCGAGGAGTCCTTCGCCGACGACCTGGTCCGCGGCGTGGTGCTGACCGACGCCCTGATCGGCACCTTCACCCGCGCCCACGACCCCTCGCTGCGCCAGAACCGCTGCTTCCTCTACCACGTGATCGGCAACGGGACCGGCGACTGGGACGTCCCGGTCGGCGGCATGGGCGCGGTGACCGGCGCCCTCGCGGAGGCGGCCCGGGCGGCCGGGGCCGAGCTGCGCACCGGCTGCGAGGTCACCGCCGTCGCCACCGGCGGTGCCGGAGAGACCGAGGTGACCTACCGCCACCGGGACGGCGAGGCGACGGCCGCGGCCCGCCGGGTCCTGGTCAACGCCGCCCCGGCGACCCTGGCCCGGCTGCTCGGCGAGGAGCCCGGGCCCGCGCCGGAGGGCGCGCAGCTCAAGGTCAACATGGTGCTGCGCCGGCTGCCGCGCCTGCGCGACCCCGCCGCCGACCCGCGCGAGGCCTTCGCCGGCACCTTCCACATCGCCGAGGGCTACCGGCAGTTGGAGACCGCCTACGCCGAGGCCGCGGCCGGCCGGATCCCCTCGGCGCCGCCGTCGGAGATCTACTGCCACTCCCTCACCGACCCGTCGATCCTGGGCCCGGACGCCGTCCGGCAGGGCCTGCAGACCCTCACCCTGTTCGGCCTGCACCTGCCCGCCCGGCTGTTCGCCGACCCGACCGCCAAGGAGCGCGCCCTCGCGGCGAGCCTGGCCCAGCTCGACGCGGTGCTGGCCGAGCCGATCGCCGGCTGCCTGGCCGAGGACGCCGACGGACGGCCCTGCGTGGAGGCGAAGACCCCGCTCGACCTGGAGCGGGAGATCGGCCTGCCGGGCGGTCACATCTTCCACCGCGACCTGGCGTTCCCGTTCGCGGCCGAGGAACCGCAGAGCGCCGCCGCCCGCTGGGGCGTGGCGACGGCGCACCCCGACATCCTGCTGTGCGGCGCGGGAGCGGTCCGCGGCGGCGGCGTCAGCGGGATCCCCGGCCACAACGCGGCCCGCGCCGTCCTGGAGGACCTCCGCTAGCGCGGCACCCGGATCGGCTGCGACCCGGTGGGCGCGGCCGATCCGGCGGAGGCGGGCGCGCCCACCCGGGGTCCGGTCACACGTGCAGCTGCGCGGCGAGCTTCTCGGCCAGCGCGCGCAGCGGCTCCCCGGTCAGGGCCGGGTCCGGGGCGGTCGTCCCGGTGCCCTGGCTGACCAGCAGGGCCAGGTCGCCCTTGCCGGCGACCGGCAGCCGGGCGATGCCGACGGACCCGCGGCCGGGGGTGGTCCGGGCCGTGCCGGGGGCGGGCTGGTCGGTGGAGGCCGCGACCACCTGGTCGGTCGTGAGGCCGCCCGCCCGCTGGATGTAGGGCAGGGCCAGGTTGACCGCGATCCGCTCGGCGGGGGCGGCGAGCACGCCGATCTCCACCGGTGTCGTCCCGGCGGTGTAGGAGCACCACACCTGGAGGGTCTCGGGCCGCGCGGGGATCGAGGCCGCCGCCGGGGTGGGCGTGACGCCGGACGGAAGCGGCCGGGCCTCCTCGGGCGGCACGACCTCGGCCCGCACCGGCCGGCCGCCCGTTCCGTCGGCCGGGGTGACACCGCGCTCGATCCCGACCGCTCTCAGTGCGCCGGCCAGGTCCAGGCCGAACGGGCACGACGCGTCCGGACCGAGGCCCTGCACCGTCGACTTCAGCTTGGCGAAGGTGGGCTTCCCACCGTCGAACGCGGCCTCGGCGCCGCCGGACGACGCGCAGGCCGCCGTCCCGAGCAGAAGTCCGGCCAGGACCACCGGAACGAGCACGGGCTTACGGTCAGTTGTCATCCGGTCAGCCTACGGCGCCGCCACCACCTGCCCGGGGGAGGGGCCGGTGGCGGCGGCACCGTCACCGGGCGTGCCGGGGACGGCGGCCTCCCCGGCGTAGCGGCACGCGCTGCAGGTGTGCCAGTGCAGCCGGGGCCGGGGCCGGTCGGGGTACTCGGCCCCGTGCGGCGCGAGGGTCATGTCGGAGGTGTCCAGGCCGCACAGGGTGCGGGGACCGCAGGCGCCGGAGGCCTCCGTCGGGGCGGTGTGCGCGCGGCGCACCGGGACCTCCGGCTGCGCGGGCGTGTGGTCGGGCCCGAGGAGCCGGATGTTGGTCGGTGTGTCGGGTTCCAGTACGACGACGATGTCCATCTCCTCAACGTGGCCGCAGGACCGGCCCGCCGCACCCGCACGAGGGCATCCGGACCAACCGGACCGCTCCCGCCCGTTCCTGCCCGCTCGCCGTCCGCTCGCCGTCCGCTCCTCGCCCGCCCGCCCGCCGTCCGGGCGCGGCGTCAGAGCCGGTGCTCGGGGCAGGGCGAGTACTCGAACGGCGTCTTGAACCCCTGGACCTGGCGGAGCTGCGCCGTCCAGCGGTGGCCGATGGTGGTGCGGCGCAGCACGAACAGCTGGTTGGCCCGCCGGCGCAGCAGCGCCCGGTACGCGGCCACGGTCTCGGCCCCGTTGTCGGCGAGTTCGCCGACGATGCCCTCCAGGTAGCAGGTGGCGCAGCCGGGACCGGGGCGGTGGCGGTGGCGCGGGATCCCGGCGGCCTCCAGGCCCCAGACGGTGATCGTCCCGTCCGGGCCGACCCCGGCGAGGAAGGCCTCCGGAGCGCTCGGCGCGGCGCAGGCCTCCAGCAGCCGCCGCCGGAACTCGGCCGGGTCGACGGTGACCAGCGGCTTGCGCAGCACGGCGGTGGCGACCACCAGCAGGTGGGCCGCCACGGTGGCCGCGGCGGTCGTGCAGCCGGCGGGCAGCAGCCAGCCGGGTCCGTCGGTCAGGCCGAGTCCGATCGCCACGCCGGACCAGAACACGGCGGCGGCGTAGTCGCGCACCCGGGAGCCGTCGCGCAGCCAGATCCGCAGCGCGGACCAGCCGGCCAGGACCGGGACGGTCACCAGTCCCGCGGTGCCCAGTACGTCCATCGGCCCCCGCCTCCGACTCTCCCCTGTCCGGGTTGTTCCACCCGGGCCCGCCCGCGAACCCGTCTCCCGCGAACTCGCCTACCGCGCAACCGCGTTCGTGGACCCGTTCCCGCGGACCGGGACGGTGCGGACCCGGGACGGCGCGGGCGCCGCCCCGGATCCGCGTGCGGGATCAGACCGCAGAGGTGTACGCGGTGAAGAAGCGGGACGGGACCGGCGAGCCGGAGGCGTTGAAGCAGATCGGGTAGAGGTTCACCGTGCCGGCGCTGCGGTTCCACGGGGTGGCCAGGGTGCAGTGGTCCGGGCCGGGGCCGAAGGCGGTGACCTGCGCGGTGTCCGAGGGCACGGCGATGTTCGGCAGGTTGACGGTGTAGGGGACGGAGCCGGCGAGCGTGTTGACCGCGCCGGAGGAGTTGAAGTTGGTCCCGCCCGGCACGCCGCCGTTGAACCAGAGGTAGCCGTAGGAGTTGGGCGGCAGGGCCGGCCCGTGCACGGCCCGCTTCTCCGAGTAGCTCAGCGTCCAGCGGGTGTTGTACAGGACGTTGCCCGCGTTGTAGCAGTTCACGATGACGGTCTGGCCGGTCGATGACGGCGACCAGTCGGCGACCTTGCAGCGCGCGCCGTTGGCCGCGTCAACGGCGGTGACCTCCAGGTTGCCGGCCGGGGTGGGCTGGCCCAGGCCGGGCAGCCAGACCTTCCAGACGCCGGTGCCGCCGGAGCCGACGGCGTTGGTTCCGCCGGTCGAGTTGTACTGGGTGACCACCGACCCGGTCGGGTTGGCGAAGACGTAGCCGTAGCCGCCGACGGCCGGGGACGGCGCGCCGCTGCTGGTGGTGTAGAGGACGGTGAAGCGGTTGTCCTCGGGCGCCCCGCCCGTGCGGTAGCAGCCGACGGCGACGTCCTGGCCGGTGCCGGCGGTGGCCCAGCCCCGGACCTGGCACCACGACCCGGTGCGGGCGACGGCGGTGACGTGCGCGATGCCGCCGGGGCCGGCGATCAGCGGGAAGTGCACGACGTAGGACCCGGTGCCGACCTTGTCGACCCTCACGGGGTTCGTGGCCGGCGACGGCCAACTGCCCCACTGGCGGCTGGTGTCGGGGACGTACCCCGGCGGCGGGGCCGGGTTGTCGAGGTAGGCGAAGCCCCAGCGGTCGGGCACGGCGGCGTGCGCCGGGCCGGCCGCGGGGAGGCCGACGCCCACCAGGGCGGCCAGCACGGCGAGGACGAACAGCAGGGCGCGGCCGGCGCGGAACGCGCGGTCGGCGGGGACGGGTCTGACCGGTGGTACGGCGGTGCCGGCGTGCATGGGCATACCCCTTGGATGGGAGGAGCGACGGGTGGCCTGCGCGGTGGTGCCCGCCCTGCCGTTCCGCTCGTGCCCGGGGTGAGCCGGCGCGCGGCGGCCGACGGGACGACCGGTCCATCAGGGGGGACCGGCGCTACCCGGTGTCGGCCGGCAGTGTCGGGGTCGGGGGTCAGGCCCGACGGCGCTCACATCGTAGGGGCGCACAGGGCGGCGGCACAGGCCTGCAGCAAGCGCGGCCCGGCCCTTCCCGGCGCACCCGGAGGCCGTCCCTCCGGACACCGGCCGCCCCGGCCGCCCCGTCCGCCGCCGCACCGGCACCACCCGCCCCACCACCGTCGCGCGGCCCCACCCGGGGCCTGACCGGAAACCGCCGTTCCGGCCGGGCCGCCGGGGGAGCCGGCGCGATCCCGCCAAGCTGCCCCGCGCGCCATTGACCCGGGCCGCCCCCGGCGGTTGGCTCGTCCCCAGCCGACCGCCGAGGGGGGCGGGCCGCGCGGCGGCGCTGCGCCGGTCGCGCGGTGAGGGCGCGAGCAGGGGAGGGAGCCCGCCATGACCACCGCACCACGGAGTTCACGGAGTTCACGGAGCTCACGGACGACGAGGGCCGTACGAACGGGGGCACTGCTGGCCGCCGCCGTTCTGGCCGGGGCCGCGGCGACCGGGACGGCCCAGGCCGACCCGGCGGGCAGCGGCCCGCCGTGGGCGCGCACCGCCCGGATCAGCACCGGCCTCGGCGGCGCCCAGCCCGACGGGCAGACCTCGCCCACCGGCCTGAGTGCGGACGGCCGTTGGGCCGTGCTCGGCTCCGACGCCGGCAACCTGGTGCCCGGCGACACCAACGGCGTGACCGACGTCTTCGTCCGCGACCTGCTCTCCGGCCGCACCGAGCGGGTCAGCCTCACCGCCTCGGGCGGACAGGCCGACGCCCACTCCTCCGAGGGCGCGATCGACGCCATCGGCCGCCACGTCGTCTTCACCTCCGACGCGGCGCTGGTCCCGGGCGACACCAACGGCGCCGAGGACATCTACCTCCGCGACCGCTGGACCGGCCGCACCGAGCGGATCACCGCCGGCGACCCGGCCCGCGAGGAACCCGCCCGCGGCTCCTTCACCCCGAGCATCAGCGCCGACGGCCGCTACGTGGCCTTCGCCTCGACCCGCACCGACCTGGTCCCCGGCGACACCCCGCCGCGGGACAACGTCTACGTGACCGACCGCTGGACCGGCACCACCCGCCTGATCACCGTGGGCGCGGACGGCACCCCGGCCAACCGGCCGTCCTTCTGGCCGGTGATCAGCGCCGACGGCGGAAGCGTCGGCTTCATCTCCCGGGCCACCAACCTCCTGCCGCCCGGCGAGGGCGGCGAGCCCGCGGCCGAGCCCGAGCCTGAGCCCGCCGACGCCCCCGGGCACGGCCTCGCCAAGCCCCGCCTCTACCCGTTCTACGTCCACGACCTCGCCACCGGCCGGACCAGCGGCGCCAGCACCGACGGGACCGGCGCGCTGCGCGGCGTGAACAGCGGCACCCTCAGCCCCGACGGCCGCCTCGCCGCCTACTCCCTGCTCGTCCCCGACGAGCCGGACGGCAGCGGCTGGCGGACCCACCTGGAGATCCTCGTCCGCGACCTGCGCACCGACACCGTGCGCCGCCTGCCGACCGCCCTGCCCGGCACCCGCACCACCGGCCACTCCTACGACCCGGTGATCGCCCCCGGCAACCGCTGGGTGTACTTCACCTCCTCCGCCGACAACTTCGTCGCGGACGACACCAACGGCGCCGACGACGTCTTCCGCCACGACCTGTGGACCGGCCGCACCGAACGGGTCAGCCTCTCCTCCGACGGCACCCAGTCCACCGGCGCCTCCTACACCGCCGTGGTCGGCGGCCTCGGCACCACCGTCCTCTTCTCCTCCGAGGACGGCACCCTCGTCCCCGCCGACACCAACGGCTGGACCGACGCCTTCAGCCGCCACGTCCTGCCCTTCTGACAGCGAGGATGCTCATGGGCGTCTCCCGGTGGGGTCTGCCCCGTCTTCCGGCTGACCCCGGGTCCTCAACGGGATCTGTCGGCCCCACCCGGGAGGCGTTCGTGTTGCATCCGCCGGTCCGGCTTGCGTGACGACGGTGTCCGCCTCGACTGCATCCTCGCCGCGCCGTGCCACCGTGCCGCCGGTGGCCTCGTCGGTGGGAACGCCCTTCTCAGGTCCGTTTGGAGGCGAGTGTCCGGGTGGCCAGGTCGACGCGGTAGTTCTCGACCACGTCCGTCAGGCGTCCGACCACCTCCTGAGGGTCGCCGTCGGTGCTGACCTCCGGAACGTCCAACTCCGTAACGCGCTCACCCGCCTGCGGCCGAAGGCGGGCCACCGGTGCGCCGGGAGGGGACGCCACGAGGGCGGAGATGAATCCCTGCTCGTCGTGTACGACAGAAACGCGCATGTCGAGTTCCTCCAGCGATCTCGGGCGCGGTCAGGTGGTGGTACGGGTGAGGTAGGCGGTGTAGGACGTGACGGTCCCCTGCCCGCTCAGCCCGCTGTTCCTCGGCTTCGCCCAGAGGTAGGACTGGACATTGCCGATGTCCCCGGAGCCGATGTCCGTCTTGCCCACCGAGACGTCGTCGAACGTCAGCCAGTAGAGGGTCTGCCGCAAGTCGGTGACGGGGTGGGCGGACAGGGTGAAGGTGCCCTGGTCGAAGAACGGATCAGGGCCCCACGTGACCTCTGAGCGGGACCCCGGGGGCAAGGTCTGGACGAAGTAGTAGGAAAACGTCTGAGTGGCCATCGCGTCCTCCTGGATGCGCGGACGTCCGGATCGGCGCCTGCCGCGGTTCCCGGAGCCCTGCCACTCGTGTGCCGCGCGTCGTCCGCGCCGGCTGCCCGAGGTACTCGCGATCGGGCCTCATGTGCAGCCGAACCGCCGGCCGCGCCGTTTACCTTCTCTCTTCACGGTCATTCCCCCGGCCCAGTGCCGCAAGTCGATCAGGCCGGTGCGGTTCCACACCGGCCGGAGTCCGCGCGGCCCCAGGTCAGGCCGAGGGCGTCATCCTCCATGTCCTGCTTCACCGGTGTATCGGCGGGCCCGCCATTGCCAACTCCGACCCGGCTCAACCGCACGGTCGGAAGCACCCCACCGCCTGGCCCGTCCGGGGCGGCGGAACATCGGGGCGAACGCCGGAACACGGCCGCCCTCGCCACGGCGCGGGCCCGTGAGGCTCGGGCTGCCGCCTCCTCCTCTTGCTGGAGCGCCTGCGACCGCACCTGGCGGCCGGCCACATCACGGGGCTGGACATCTCCGCGGTGGTGCTGGCCGCAGCCAGGTACCGCATGCTGGGGTGGCGACTTGGACCTGATGGAGAGCGGTGTACTGTCCCGGCCCGAGCTGCCCGACAACATGGAGCTGTACGCCTCCTACGCCGAGATGGCCATTGCCAACGGCGTCAGCCCCGATCTGCCCTCGCCGCACGTTGCTGCCGCGTCGCGGCTCCCGGACGACTTCCTCCCGTGTGCCCCGGGCAGCGCCACCGGCCGGACCCGGCCGGACATCGGGTGCCCTCAACGGCGTCAAGGTCTTCGACGGGGGATGAAGGCCCGCGGGGTGTCCAGCCCGGACCGCGCCTACGGCGCGCTCATGGCCAGCTACGAGCCCGAAGACCTGTTCGGACACCGCCGCATGGGCCTGATCAACTGAGTTGGCCCAACACCATGGCGCCGTGGGTCGGCTGATTGTCGATGATGCAGGTCAGAGTGGTGATCGGCTGGCTACGGCCGACGACTGGAGGCTCGGCCGGGTCGCCCGCCGAGGACGGGCCGCAGGCTCCTCCTGCTCCCGCGCGGCCTTCAGGGAACAGGGGCCGGCGTAGTCACATCTGGAGGGAGCTTGTTCCCGAAACGTGCTGGGCGGCCTAGGCTTCCGGGATGACGACATCTCCGGCGACTCGGTTCGGCGCGGTGGTATTCGACTTCTTCGGTGTCTTGACTTTTAACATGGTCGAGGTGATCCAGGGATTCGAAAGCCGGGAGAAGATCGTCCACGGTACGTTCCTTCGCGGGTGGGCCTCCCCCGAGGGACAGGAGCTGTTCCGCCGACTGGAGCTCGGCCAGATCACGCAGGAGGACTGGAACTCGGGTTTCGGCGAGCTGATCGGTGTCGAGCCTGCCGACTTGATGGCGCGGTACCTCCACGACGCCTTCCCCGCCTACGCGGTGCTCCAGGTCGCTCGTCAGGCGCGTGCAGCCGGGATCAAGACGGCGGTGCTGTCGAACTCGCTCGGTCGCCAACCGTTCGACCCGTACTCCGGGTTCGACCTCACCGGTGTGTTCGATGCGGTGGTGCTCTCCGCGGACGTCGGCGTCCGCAAGCCGGATCCGGCTGTCTTCCGGATCGTGTTGGACCGGCTTGGTGTGAGCGCGGATGAGTGCGTGTTCGTCGATGACAGCGAAACGAACCTGGAGGTTGCGGCGCGGCTCGGCTTCACGCCGTTGCTCGGGCTGGACGAAGACGTGGTGGCCCGGCGCCTGCGCGAGCTGCTGCACCTACCCGGCGGTGGCCTGTAGGAAGTCCGCGACGGGCCGGTAGGCGGCGTGCGGGGCAAGTTTGGCCCGCAGCCCCTTGAGCTGGGAAGAGGAGCGGGCCGAGTCGACGGAGCCGAGGCAGGTAGCCGCCTGCCAGGCGGCGGCGACGGCCGCATCGAGGTCGGTAAGGGCGAGGCGGGCCTCAGCGGCGCGGGCCAGGTAGATGACGTGGCTGCGGGGGAACTCCTCGTTGACGCTGGGGTGTGCCCGCATGCCGGCCTCGAAGCGGCGCAGCGCCTCGGCCGGGTCGCCGAGGTCGAGCGCAGACGAGCCGGCGATCATCTCCACCTCCGAAGCGGTCACCCAGTAGAGGAAGTCGGGCTCGTCGTCCTGCGGGCCTTTGTCGAGCATGGCGTGTGCCAGGTGAAGTTGGCGAGCGGTCGCCGCCTTGGCCCCGGTCTTCGACAGCGCGCGGGCGGTGCGGGCGGCGAGCATGGCCTCCATGAGGGGGGTGCTGTGCCGCCCGAGCTGCGATCGGGCTGTCTCCAGGAGCGCCACCGCGCTGTTGGCCTGGCCGGTGGAGTAGAGCTGGACGGCCGCGAACGAGAGCGTGTAGGCGCCCCCGGCCGTGTCGCCTGCTTCGGCGGAGGCGCGCAGGGACGCGTCGAAGTACCGCTGGGCATCGCCAGGGCGGTGGCCTTGGTCGAAGGTGCACCAGGCGACCTGCCGCGCCGCTTCGCCGGCGAGACGGAGCAGGCGGTTCGCGGCGGCCCCGTGGTAGCGGCCGGCTTTGAGGAGGGTCACCGCGAGGGACAGCTCCCCGGAGGCCTGCTCGCGGACATCCTTGCTGCCGAGCTCGTCGTCCATCCGACGCAGGAGCTCAAGTCGACCCGCCATGTTGGCGAGCAAGGCCGTGCCCCCGGTGCTCCGCGTGCCCTCGGCAGCAGCGCTGGGGCGGGTGGGAAGGGCCTTGGCCCAGTTCCCCGCTGACACCGACAGTGCGGCTCCGGCCTTGACGAACCCCCGGCGATCCACTCGTCCGCTTCTCCCGTTCACGAGGTCAGTGAGGACCGGCAGAGTCGCCCCGTCCTGACCCCACGGAACGGCGGCCGGCACGGTCCCGTCATCGGCCAGCTCGCTTGCGAACCGTCCGTCCGTTCGCAGCGCCCGGTCGTAGGCCGCGGCCACGTCGACGGTCACCGACCTGTTCCCGTTCTCCACGTTGCGCAGGTACGCCGGGGTGAAGCTCGTTGCCTGGGCGAACTGCTCCCAGGACATCCCGGACTCCCGGCGCGCCTGGCGCAGATCGTTCCGTAGTCGCTCGGACATCGCGACGCTCCTCAGGATTTGGGATCGCTCATGGATCGGCATCCGCCATTGTTCCGGGGACGCTGGCGGTGTGTGCTTGGTTCAGCACAGATCGCCACCTGCACCAGCTGACGATTCGTCATCACTATCCCCCTGGAATCGTGTTGGCCCTGACCTCGAAGAGATTCCTCTCTAGCTCTTCCCCGCATCTGTGCCGTCCGCCCGCTTCGTCGCCGCAATCGGGCAGGTCCCCGTCCCCCTTTCGGAGTAACACCATGCTCAAACCCGCTTCACACAGCAACGGCACCACCAGAGTCGCCCTCTACGCCACATCGGAGGAGATCTCGCGCCCGCTGACCGCGCTCGGGCAGTGCGCGGAACTGGCGCAGCTCCGGCGCTGGGCGGTCTCGTCGTGCGAGGAATTCTGGGACTGCGCGCCGGTCGGTCGTCAGCGGCTCGACGCCAGGATGCAGTGGGGGCGGGCCTTGCAGCAGGCCGAGATCGGCATGGTGCAAGGGGTGGTCGTGCACCGGCTGGCGGACATGGTTCCGGACGCGGAGGCCTACGCCCGGCTCGCGGACTGGGCGGCCGACAACAGCGGCTCCTACGGCCAGCTGCACCTGGTGGGCCGGGCGCGGACGTCGTCGCTGGTGTCGGCGTGAGCACCGGGAGCGCGGTCGAGCAGGCACAGCAGGCCGCAGCGGAGCCCGCCGCGACTTTGGAGAAGCTGGCCTACGCCGTGATGCCGCAGGTGTGTGGTGGTGGACCTGATGGAGTGCGCGTATCCCCCGTACGTGCGGCGGCTGCGCGGCCGAGTCGTGACCAGGGCAGAGCGTCCTGGCCCGAGGTCCGTACGGTCAGGCCGCGAGCAGTGCGTCCCTGGCCTTCTCCGCCAGGGTGCCCGCCCCGCGTACGCCGCGGGTTCGGTAGCCGGCCATCGTCTTGCTGACGGTCTTGATGGACGCCGTGTTCCGCTCGGATGCGATCCCGTCCATCAGGTCCAGTGCCTCGTGCCATGCTGCCACCGCCTCGTCCATGCGGCCCTGCTTGTCCAGGGTGCTGGCCAGTTCATGCATGGTCAGCGCGTGGATCCGGCGGAACTCCTCCGGGTTGCGGCCGACCAGGGCGGCGCGGCGGTGCCGTTCGGCGCCGCTGTGGTCGCCGAGTTCGGACAGCGTCTTGCCGGTGTGCGAGCTGATGGTGGCGGCGACGGGTCCCACGGCCAGGGCGTACTGCGCCACCGGGTCGCCGGTGCGGCCGAGGGCGTCCTCGGCCGCGATCAGCGCGGCCGCGGCCTTGGTGCCCTGCCGTGTCGCCCCGTAGGCGCGGGCGGTGGTGATGAGCAGCAGTGCCCGGGTCTGGCTGTCGATGTGGCCGGCCGAGCGGCGAAGCGACTCCTCCGCAAGGTCGACGCAGTGGGCGGGCTGCTTGAGGTTCAACGCCTGGTGGGCGAGGGCGCGGAGCATCCACGCGCTGTGGCCTCGGTAGTCGGACTCGCACGCCAGCTGGTAGCCGAGCAGGTAGTAGCGCTGGGCGGCGCCTTCCTGGCCAAGATCGTGGTGCTTCCAGGCCAGGAGGTAGGCGAGTTCGGCGGTGGCGTCGAAGGCGTCCCGGCGCACGGTGTCGTCGCCGAACTGGCCGCGCAGCAGCGGTACCGCGGCGTCGGTGAGGTAGAAGGTGGCGGCCGCCAAGCCGTGGCCGCCGCCGAGCTGTTCGTCGGCGGCCCGGAACGCGCGAATGGTCTGGCGGACGGCCGCGATGTCGGCTCGGCCGACCCTGGTGCCACGCTCGTTGCTGCGCAAGGTGCGGGCGACGGCCTCGTGGTCGTAGCCGAGGGGCAGGGCGAGGGCGGCGGAGACGTAGACGGCGCGCTGCAGGAATGTTCGGCGGCTGGTGTCCATCAGGGTCCTCCCCAGGTCGGTGGTCGCGGCGATCGGATCCCCGGCCAGCACGGGAGCGTCCTGCGGCTGGTCGCCGTAGCCGATCTCCTCCAGTGTGACCACCTGCCCGGTGAGCTGAGCAAGGGCCTGCACCAGGTAGCGCGCGGACCGCCCCTTCGGGCGCCGGCCACTGCACCAGTTCGCGACGGTCGACTTGGTCGTCCGGACGTCCGGTTCGCCGTTGATGGCGGCCTGCTGGCAGTGGGCACGGGCCACGGCGTCGAGCCTCAGGCCATGGTCGGCGATGAACCGGTGCAGTGCGGTCCTGGGCTGCTCGGATGCCGTCATGAGTCCCACTCCGTGCTCGGCTGAAAACCCGGAAAACCACTTTCCGTGGTGACGACTGTACCCAGAGGAAGGAACCCGGTGTTGAGTATCACGTGTGCCGCTCAACGGCCACACGGTCGTCATCAAGGCGTCTGAGGCGCCGAGTTGGCCCCCCCGAAAAGGGGCGCCCCTCCAGCTCTTCCCCCGTATCTGCGCCGTCTGCACGCTTCACCATTGCAGTCGGCCAGGCTCCCGTCCCCTCCGGAGTATCGCCATGCTCAAATCTGCATCACACAACAGCCCCATCAGCAGAGTCGCCCTCTACGCCACGTCGGAGGGGATCTCGCGCCCGCTGACCGCGCTGGGGGAGTGCGCGGCCGCGGCGCAGCAGCGCCGTTGGGCGGTCTCGTCGCGTGAGGAGTTCTGGGACTGCGCGCCGGTGGGCCGGCAGCGGCTCGATGCCCGTACGCAGTGGGCGCGGGCGCTGCAGCAGGCCGAGATCGGCACGGTCCGGGGGATCGTCGTGCACCGGCTCGCTGACGTCGTCCCGGACGCCGAGGCCTACGCCCGGCTCGTGGAGTGGGCGGCTGACAACAACGTCTTCCTGCTGTTCGTGGACGGCGGCCCGTACGGGCCGTTGCACCTGGTGGGTCGGGAGCGGGCGTCGTCGGCGGTGTCGACGTGACGGCCGCAGGCGCGGTGGAGCGGGCGGAGCAGGCGGCGGCCGCGCTGTCCGCGGCGTTGGCCCGGATCGGCTGCGCGTTCCCGACGGTCGACGCCTACCCGGAGCCGGTGGGGCCGGCCGGGGAGGCGATGGTCCGGATCGGGCTGGTGCCCGCCGCGACCGCGACGGAGCTGGCCCGCTTCATCGACGAGCACTCGCCGTAGAGGAGGAGGGGAGCGGGATGCACGCGATGGACCTGATGGAGACCGCGACCAGGGCGAACGCCCCGCGTCTGCGCCGCAGGGTGATCGGGACGCTGCGGTCCTGGGACGTGCCACTTGACGACGACACTGCCTTCGCCGTCGGCGTCGTCGTCAGCAACGTCTTCGGCGCGGCTCTGCGGCCTCCGAGGTGGCAGGGGCAGTTGGCCACCGTCCGGCTGGTCCTTGTCGGCCGGGCGCTGACCGTCGAGGTGCTGACCGGCACGGGTGCCTTCCCGACGCGGCGCACACCGAGCGCCGGCCGGCTCCCGGAGATCCTGGCCATCCACACCACCGACACCGGGATCGAGCAGCGTCTGCGCGGCACGCGGGTGTGGGCCACCACCCTGCTGCCCGCGGGCGCGCCTCGGCGCCGTGCCCGCCACCGCTTCCGGCGCCTGCGGCACCGGTGGGCCCGCGCCTTCTCCTGAACCAACTCGTGCTTCCGACTCATCGATGTGAGGGATCCGACCGTGTCCGCCCCGCTCCAGGAGTTCGCCTCCGCCCCGTTCCCGCCGCTGGTGTCGGCCCTGCCGCCGGCCAACCCGGATGGCTTGCGCCGGCTCGCCGGCCTGCACCCGGACCCGCCGTCGTGCCTGGACGCCTGGGCGGACGGGCGCCTGGCCGGGATCCCGTACGAGCGGGTGTGGGCGCTGCGGGTGACCGCGACGGTCGGCTACCGGCTGCTGCACGTGCTGGCCGAGCACGGGCCCGTCCTGCACACCTTCTCCACCGGGACGGTGTCCTTCCTGACCGTTCCGGACCGGTGGGTGGCAGTGCCACCGGAAGTGGGCGAGCTGCTCACCGAGGGGGTGCTGCCGTGTCCGGCGCCGGGCCGCGCGCTGCCCAGGCGCAGGCCGGCGCCGCCCGTCGCCCACAGGAGTCCCGGCGGGGAGGAAGCAGTCGCCCGGGCCGCGGACAGGCGGCCGTACTGGATGGTGGAGCCGGACGGCAGCGGCGGTCTGTGGGACCCGCCGGCGCTTCTGGCCGCCGTGTGCGACGAGTACGACTTCCTGCACGGCCTGCCCGACGACGAGCGGCACGACAACGCGCCGACGCCGGTCGCGGGCCCGGACGCGGATGCCTTCGCGCGGTTCCACGCGGCCGCGCGAAGAGCCTGAGACTCCCCGGGGCGCTGTCGGCGGGGGCCGCCGGCACCTCGGGGGTTCACCTTCCACCGCGTTCGGGGCGGGTGGAAGGGCGGGGCGGGAGAGCAGCGCGCCGACGGCGCGCCAGGTTCACCGCTCCCGGCGGACACCCGGCGCGCCTTCGCGCGGGGTGCCTCCGCGAGCTGCCGCCGCCGGCGGGAACGGTGCGGGCGGCGGCACCCCGGGTGGGGGCCGGCGTCATGAGGGTGGGCCGGCCCCCACCACCTCCTTCACCCCACCCCGGCCCGCGCCCACCCTCGGGCCGGGCCCCCGAATGCCGGGCTGCCCCGGCGTGATGACCACCCCGTGTGCCGAGCGGGCACACGGGGCGACGGCCGACGGCCAGGGCGCGACCCGCCCACGCCGACCGGCACCGCGACGGCCCGGCCAGCCCGGTGTTCTGGGGAGGACATCGGACCGGGACGGCCGGGCCGCCGCGGCCACCGAGCCGATGCAGAGCCCCTTCCCCTTCCCCTACCGACCCGCGACCGGACGGCCCTCTCACCGTGACCGATACCCCCGGCCTGCCGCCCCTGGGCGACGACGTTCTCGGCCGCCAGCTGCGCCACCTGCGCACATGCCAGAACCGCACTCCCGGCGACATCGCCCACACCGCCAACCGCCTCGCCCCCGGAGCCCCGCCCATCACCCCCCGGGACGTCCAGGAGGTGGAGGCCGGCCGCGGCAGGGCGCTGCGCGAAGCGGCGGCCGCCGGCCGCCTGGGCGCCTTCCTGGGCGCCTACGACACCGGCCTGGTCGCGCTCGCCGACATCCACCACGCCGCGACCCAGGCCGCCCGAACCGACCTGGGCCGTAGCTGGTGGGACGACGGGCCCGGCGCCCCGCACCGCTACCAGCTCCTCGAACGCGCCGCCGAAAGCCTGCTGCTGGCCGCCGTCACCGCCGTCCCCGCACCGCTTCTGCGCACCCACCTGGCGAGCCGGGCGCTGGTCCTGGAGGAACCCGACGGGCCGGCGACGGCCGCGGCGCTGAAGCCGCGGACGCTGGCGCCGGGCGGCTGCCCGGTATGCCGGATCTACCGGGCGGACCTGCTCGTCGACGGCGGGCCAGTCCTGGTGTGGCGCCAGGCCCTCGCGCGGGCCCGCAAGACGGCCTTCGACCATCGGATCCTGCGGTCCGGCGCCGACACCGTCCTGCTCCTGGCCGAAGACCTGCTGCACCCCGAACACAGCGGACTGCCCGTCGGCGTGCACGCCGACCAGATGTCCCACCTGGCACACCTCGCCCGCACCACCCGCCTTCAGGTGCGCATCCTGCCCCAGACCACCGGCACCGACCTGCGGTTCGACACCACCGAACTCGTCCTGAACGGACGCACCGTCACCGCCAGCCCCGACGACACCCTCGTCGACTACCTCGACGGCCAGGACACCACGCTCCACCAGGCCGTCGAGACCTCCCACGACCCCCAGGACAGCCTCCGCCTCCTGGAGAAGGCCGCCACCGGAACGCTGCGCCGAGGAGGACGTTCCCCATGGTGACCACGCGCCCACCCAGGAGGAGCCAGGCCGAGGCGACCGTCCGCGGCCACGACGACAAGGTGACCGGGCGGCCGTGCCCGACCTGCGGGCGCGCCGTCGCGCTCACCGCCGACCAGCACTCCGTCCTGCTCTACATCGCGGCGGGCTGGACCGCCGCCGCCATCGCCGCCCACACCGCCGGCGCGAACGCGACATCCACAGCCAGTTCGTCGCCCTGCGCACGGCCCTCGACGCCGCGACCATCGTGCAGGCCGTCGACACCGGCTGCCGCCTGGGACTGATCCCGCTCGCCCTGCCCACCCCCGACCTCGCCTCCCTCGGCGACACCCACATCACGGTCATCGCCCTCGCCGCCGCCGGCCACACCATGGCCGAGACCGCCCAGGTGACCGATCTGAGCGAACGCGAGGTCGGCGCGCTGCGCAATGCCGTCTACGGCGCGCTCGGGGTGTCCGACCCGGCGGCCGCGGTCGTCGTGCTGCACGCCCTCGGCAGGCTCCCGGCCACCCACCCCTGCGCGCGCGCCGGCTGCATCGAGGCGAACCGCCAGACGGGACCGGAGGCCGTCCGGGACGCCGTCCGGCGCGGCTTCGAGCAGCTGCTGCGGAAGGCCGACACGCAGGCGGCGTACGCCACCGCGGTGCGTCGCCTGCACGCGGTCACCTCCCGCCTTGACACCGCCACCCGCGACCTGCAGCACGCGACCGACATGGTCGCGGCCGCCGAGGCCCAGGCGCAGCAGGCCCTGGGGCAGGCCCATTCCGTCGCCGAAGCCCTGGACCGTCTGGCCGGTGCGTTTCCGCTGGTGCAGGACGCGATCCGGCAGGCCCGGGAGGCCGGCCGCATCGCGGCCAAGGCCGACGAGCGGGCCCGTGATCTGCTGGTCGCGGTCAAGGAGGGCAGGCAGCAGGCGGAGGTCCTGGGCGAGCTCATCGGGGACGCGCGGCTGATGTGGATGGACATGGGCCCGGCAGTGAAGACGCTCGCCGAGCACCGCACGACCACCGGGCCCGCTGTGCCCGGGCGGGTTCCGGACGATCCTGCCTTCGGCGGCCGGCCGCCGATCCCGCAGGAGTGCCGGCCGTGGCGCCGCTGGGCGGCCGACGGGCAGGAGGGGTAGTCCGTGGCGGTGTTCTTCTTCGACCGGGCGAGGATCTCAGCGGCCTGCGAGGACCCGACCGGCGTGGTGGACGAAGTCCTCGACGTCCGATTGCCCGCGCCAGGGCCCGAACGCGGTGGTGGCCTCGCGCAGGTAGCCGCGGGCGCGAGCGGAGCGCACCGGCGAGAGGATTGCCACTGCCCGGGTGCCGGCGGTCAGCGCGGAGGAGAGGTCGCCGATCTGCAGGTGGGCGACGGCTTCGACGGTGTGGCGGATGCCGGTGGCGCGGGCGAAGTCACTCGCCGACATGGGCCCGGCCTGGACACTCCAGCGCAGCGCGGCCGAGGGCTGGCGCAGGTCGGTGTGGATCTCGGCGGCGTCCGTGCTGAGCCGCTGGTGGGTCATGTAGGCGAGGTGCACCGGATCCCGGTCGGGTCGTACGGCATCCAGCAGGTGCTCGCACTCGGCGAGCGCCCGGCCGGCCGCCGGGGAGTCGCCGGCCCGGCCGTGCGCGCGGGCCTCGGCCAGTTTGATGAACGCGAGCGTGCGGGGCGCGGCGTGGCGGCGGGCACGGTCGAAGGCGCCCTGGGCCATGTCGATCGCCTCCTGCGGGTAGCCGCGAAGCATCGCCTGAAGGCTCATCGTCGCCAGGGTGTACGCGCCCGCCTCGACGTCCCCCGCTGCCCGGGCCAGGCGCAGGGACTGCACAGCACTTGGGGATCGTCCTTGACGGGAACCGGCGCTGGGCCCGCCGCCACGGAATGGCCACCCCCACCGACGGCCACCGCATCGGCTTCGCCCGCACCCCCCAGGTCCTGGACTGGGTGGACCGGGCCGGGATCCCCCACGTCACCCTGTGGGTGCTCTCCACGGAGAACTTGCGCCGCGACCCGGCCGAGGTCGAGGTGGTCATGGACGTGCTCTGCGAGACCGTGCGCCGTCTCGCCCTTCAGGAACGGTGGCGCGTACGACACCTCGGCACGACCGACGGCCTGAGCGAACGCCTCAAGCGCATCCTCGCGCTCGCCGAAGAACACACCGATCGGCCCGCCCGGATGACCGTCAACCTCGCCATCGGCTACGGCGGGCGCCGCGAGATCGTGACCGCCGTGCGCGCCGCCCTCGCACACACCATCCAGCACGGCGCCACCGCGGCCGAGGCCGCCGAACACCTCACCCCCGAACAGATCACCCGCCAGATCGGCAACGGCCGGCCCGAGCCGGATCTGATCATCCGCACCAGCGGCGAACTGCGTTCCTCCGGCTTCCTGCTGTGGAGCGCAGCCGACGCCCGCTGGTGGTTCACCCCCACCCTGTGGCCCGACTTCGACCGCCGCCACCTACGACGCGCCCTGATCCACTACCGAAAGGCCCAGCAACGATGAACACCACCGCCACCCACCCCCACGACCACAATGTCGGCGGTGGCCGGATCGTCACCCTTCTCGGGACCGACGCCGCAGGCAAGGACACCGTGGCCACCGCCCTGTGCACCAGGATCGAACAGCTGGGCGGCAAGGCGGAGAACATGGCCCGCCGCACCTACCTGCTCGACCAGCCTGCCGGCCACGCCGCCGACCTCAACCGCACCCTCTACGACGGCGCACTGAGGGCCTTCTACTCCGGCGCCCTCACCCACAACGGCACCGAACTGGCCGCCGAGATGCCCTCCACCGGCGACCTGCGCGACCGCACCCTGGAACAGCGACTGGCCGGTTCCGAGATCACCCGCAACGACCCGCGCACCATGCTCACCAGCGCGGTCACCGAGATCGCCGGAGCCATGGCCTACTGGCAGACGGTGCTCCACCCGCGCGCCGCCGAGACCGGCAACGTCCTCGTCGACTCCTGCCACCTCATCCGCTCCGTCATCAAGACCTGCGCCATCGTCCAGCACCACTGCGGGCCCGGCTCACTGCTGCACCGGCAGGCCGAACAGACCATGGACACCGCCGCCACCCTGCTGCGCCCGACGTCGGGACTGGTCGTGCCGGTGGTGCTGCGGGTGCGCCCGGAGGTGGCGTACGAGCGGCGCACCGCGCAGTTCGGGCGGCTGGGCCCGCTGGAGCACTACGGGGCGGTCGGCGGCTACGCGACCCGCGAGGCCTTCCTCGACCTCCAGCACCGGGTGCAGCGGGAGCTGGACGAGCGGGTGTGCGCCGACTGGCGGTGCGTGGTGGTGGACATGAACGGCGACGTCTCGTGGCCGGCGGCGGTCGACCAGATCCTGGCCGACGGGCGGATGCGGCCGTGACCGCCGCCGGCCCGCCGCGGCTACTTGCCGAAGCGGCGTTCCCGCAGCCCGTACGAGCGCAGCGCCCGCAGGAAGTCGACGCGGCGGAAGTCCGGCCAGCACACGTCCTCGAAGTACATCTCGCTGTACGCGCTCTGCCACAGCAGGAAGCCGGACAGCCGCTGCTCGCCCGAGGTGCGGATGATCAGGTCCGTCCGGTCGGCGCCGTGGCTGTTGTAGAGGTTCGCGCTGATGTGGTCGATGTCGATGGTGTCGGCGAGTTCGGCCGGATCGCCGCCGGCCTCGATGTGGCGGCGGAAGGCGGTGCGCACGGCGTCCACGATCTCACGGCGGCCGCCGTAGCCGACGGCGACGTCCACCAGCATGCCGCCGCGTGCCTCGGTGGCCGCGGCGGCCTCCTTGAGCGCGGCGGCATGCTCGGCGGGCAGCAGGTCGAGACTGCCGATGACCCGCACCCGCCAGGGCATCCCGGATGCGGCCAGGCCGGCCACGGTGTCCTGGATGATGCCGAGCAGCGGAACCAGCTCCTTCTCCGGCCGTCCCGCCATGTTGTCGTCGGACAGCATGAACAGGCTGACGTGCTCGACACCGGCGTCCTGGCACCAGCCCAGGAACTCACCGACCTTCGCGCCACCGACGCGGTACCCCTCGGCGACGTCCCGGTGGCCGGCCGCCCGCGCCCACCGCCGGTTGCCGTCCAACATGATCCCGACGTGCCGCGGCGGCTCCATCCCGGCGAGCCCCTTGATCACCCGGCTCTCGTACAGCGGCATCACCGCGTCACGCATCCACGTGGGCAGCAGGCCCATGACCCCTCCTCGGACAAACCCGGATCAACTGGACGATAAGGGTAGCAGGGAAACCGTCAACTCCCTTACACGTCAAGGCGCTTAGGAGTGAACTTGAAGACCGTGACCGACCTGGACGTCCGCCTGGACGCCGTGGACTGGGGCGACCCGCGGGAACACGTCATCGACGCCGCCGCCATCCTGCGCGACCTCGCCGACAACCGGGAACTGCTCAGCTCCCTCGTCCACGGGGTGCCGGACACCCCGCGCCTGATGGCGCGCTCCGAACAGCACCCGGTGATGACCCGGCTCCTGCTCACCGAGCACCCCGAAGCCCGCTGGTGCCTGCGCCTGCACTACTTCCACGGCGCACTGCGCGACCTCACGCCGCACACCCACAAGCGCCCCTTCGTCGCCCGCACCCTCACCGGGAACTACCTGCACGCCTGGCACCGCCGCACCGACGGCCGAGAAGCCGGCCCCTTCACCAGCGCCGAGCTCACCCCCGGGATCATCGCGGTGGAGAACGCCGGCACCGGCTACGGCCTCGGCGACCCCCTGATCCACCAGACCATCATGGAGGCCGGCACCGCGACGCTGTTCCTGTCCGGCCCCGACGGACAGCCCACCTGGTGGGCCGCCGAGGACGACCTCAACGGCGGCGTCCAGCAGATGAAGCAGGACGACGCCTCCGGACGCTCCTTCCCCCTCACCCCCGAAGGCCACACCACCGTCGCCCGCGACCTCGCCGAACGCGGCATCATCACCGCCCGGACGGAGCTCCTGTGACCCCCGCCCCCGCCTACACCGCCGTTCCCAAGCCCGTCCTCGACCTGCTCGACCTCTCCGGCCACGCCCGCGACGTCCCCGCCGCCGGCGCCCCCCTCGCCCCTGGGTGGCTCCCCTCCATCATCACCGTCGTCCGCGCCCTGCTGGCCGACGCCGACCCGAACAACGCCCACCGCTCCTACACCGGCCACGGCCGCACCGACCTCTACCTCGGCACACACGACCAGGACTCCTGGTACCTGCGCCTCGCGGCCGACAACCACACGGCCCCCACCGCCGCAACCGACAAGGCCGCCGTCCTCACCCTGACCGGCACCGCCCTCCTGGAGGGCTACGCCAACGAGACGCGGGCAGAGGCCGGCCAGCCCCAGTACATGCGCGAGTTCGGACCGGAGTCGGTGCACTTCGTCTACCCCGGAACCGTGCACACCGCCGAGCTCAGCCACGACGCCTGCCAGCTCGTCGTCGTCCGCGGAACCCTCACCGTCCACGGCACGGTCCTCACCGGCGACCAATACCTCGACGCAGCGCTCGAAGCCCGCGAATACCTCGCCGCCACGCTCACCACCACCTCGACCGCCTCTCTTCCCACCACATAGCCGTAGCGCAACGCGGGGCGGCCGAACGTGCGACCGGCCGCCCCGCGTAGTCCACCCAGACCGAGGTCATGCTCACAGAGGCCGAACGCACACTCCCCACCCTCGCCGCCGCCCCTGACCGGCACGCCCCCGTCTCCGCCGCTCAGTACGCTGCCGTGAACGGGCCCGCCGGCGCGGGCACCGGATCCACGACCCCCTGGAGGTAGGGATGACCCGCGTCGCAGTGCTGTGGGCCGGCTCGTGGGGAACCGCGTTCGCGCAGGTCCTCGCCGACGCCGGGTGCGACGTCGTCCTCCACGCGCGCCGGCCCGAGATCGCGGACACGATCAACACCCGCGCGCAGAACCCCGACTACCTGCCCGGTATCGTCCTGCCCCACGCGGTGAAGGCCACCACCGAGGCGGACGACGCGCTCATCGGCGCCGTACTGTCCGCCCTGCGCTTCAAGGCCCAGACCCTCGACCCCGTCGACCGGACCGCCGCCGCCCCACCTGCGCGAACGCGTGATCCCGATGGTCGGTGTCCACACCCGCGCGCTCCTGGCGGCCGGCTACCCGGCCGCCGCGTTCTTCTCCCGCGACTTCACCATCGACACCGGCCAGATCGTCAACCAGGGACGCTCCCTCCACCTCTTCCGGGGCCTGGCCGCCACCGACGGCGAGCCCATGACCCTGCGGGAGGAACGCGGCTTCGGGCAGGCCAGCCTCTCCACCGTCCGCGGCCCGATCTGGCGGATCACCCCGCTGCCCTGGACCGACAGCCGCCTGCCGCTCGCCGTCACCGGCCGCAAGAACCCGCCGACCGAGCAGCCCACCGTCCTCATCGAGGAGATGGACCCCTGCCACCTCGCCCCCGTCATGCGCTCCACCGGCCGCCGGCTCCGCCAGTTCACCCTCACCGGCGTCGAGATCGAACACATCGCCCAGACCGACGCACGCGCCGCCCAAGGATTCCCCGGGGCAAGCTAGAACACCCCAACCTACCGACTCCTCCCAGTCGTTGATTCGGGAGACCGCTGGAATCCCCCGGCACACGCCATCCCCACCGAGGAGAACCAACCCCATGAGCACCACCGAAGCGACGACGCCCGAACCGTTCAGCAGGATCAAGGTCCGCGTCACCGGCCTGGTCTTCTGCGGCAACGACGTCGCGCTGCTGCGACGGGACCGGGCCGACTCCGTGCACTACACCACCATCGGCGGCAACGTGCACGACGGCGAGGACTACCGCGAGGCCTTGTACCGCGAGCTCGAAGAGGAACTCGGCCTCGGACGCGACCTGGCGTCCACCGAGCCGGAGCTGATCTGGATGGCGGACGCCATGATCAGCCGGCCCGGCTCGACCCCGCCGCCCCGCAAGTTCCACCTGATCTACCGCCTCCACGTCACCCCCGAGGTCCGCGCCCGCCTCGCCACCCAAGAGTTCGATGAACTCCCCGACGGCAGCCACGAGATCGGCACCATCGAGTGGCACGACTACCGCAAGGTCGACGACCTGCCGCTCTTCCCGCCGATCGGCAAGCAGATCGCCGAGCTCGACAACCCCACCGCACCGGTCCGTAGCTTCGAGCTGGAACCGATCACCGACGAGAACTACACCTGGATCTGACACCGGCCAGCCTGCGGGCCCGACGCCCACGACCCCTCCGAGGGCCTCACGTTCGAGTGGGCCCCTCGGAGGGGTCCGGTGTCCCCCAGCGCAAGGGCGCGAGGATGCCGACCACCACGCCGCAGCGGCAACCAGCCTCGCCACAACCATCCGCTCCGCCCGCCTCGACCTTGCCCCCGCCGAGATGCGTACGATCGCCACCGCGGCCCAACCACCACCAACGCTCGCGGATACCCGCAGGCGCCCGGGCCGCTGATCAACGCCCCGAGAGCAACTCGGAGAGCGTGGACGCGGCGATGCCCAGCTCCGCGCGGGCCGCAGCCTGGGAACCGTGGTGCTCGACGAGGCGCTGCGCGGCGATCCCGCGCTGCGCTCGGATGTCGGCGGCGACAGTGTGCCGCAGCAGTTCGGTGACCGTGGCGGCCGCGCGTACAGCGGCCCGGGCCTGTTCGGCGTCGGCGCCGGCCGGGAGCGCGAGGGCTTCGACGAGACGGCGGGCGTGCCGGGCGGCGAGCAGCACCGGCGGAAGCCGGTCCTCCCACGTCTCGGGCAGGCGGTAGACGAGCCGGGCGGCGGTGGCCCCGTCGATCTCCGCGAGTTCTCCGTCGTGCTCCACCACCGGGTAGCGGCCGCAGCGGGTGACGAGCATCATCGCGAGGCCCGGGCCGCTCACGCGGTGCGCGTCGTGGATGTCGACCACCCGGGCTTGCCGCCATTCGTGGTGCGGGCCGGTGACGACCTGGAGGTGCCGGCCGTTGGTCGGGCCGGTGATCCTCCAGGAGTCGTTGGCGACCAGCGGGTCGGTGAAGGTTTCGCCGGCGGCGAGCCGCTCGTGCAGTGCCTCGGCGTCGATAGCGACCAGGCCGTCGTGCCAGCCGTCCGGCTCGCGCTGTGCGAGTTCCCAGCCGCGGCCGCCGACCTGCACCGCGCCGGGCCGGTTGCCGACGGCGGCAGGCGGATCACCGTCAGGGTCGCCGCCGGCCCGGTGGCGCGCACGCGGGATTGGGCCGACGGGTGCCGCCGCCCCGCTGGGCTTCGCTCGGAGGCAGCGACGACGCCCTACCGGGCGCCTGCACCACCAGCCGCCCGTCGAACCCCCGCAGCGTTCCGGGGCCCGGCCCTCGCCCGACTCCTCACCGCTCCCTCCGGTCGCCGGACTCCAGCTCACGCAACTTCTCGGCCGCGGCCAGGGCGGCCTCGCTCGCCCGCCCCGCCAGATCCTGGGCCTGCCCGGCCTCCTTCTGCGCGGCCAGCACTCGCTCCTCGGCCGGGCCGAGATCCTCCCGGGCGCGCTCGTCGCGCCGCTCGGCGGCGGCGAGCGCCTCCCGGGCCTGCTCGGCCTCGTCCCGCGCCTTCTGCCGAGCGGACTCGGCGTCGGCGAGCACTCGCTCGGCGGCATCGCGCAGGTCGGCCGCTTCCCGCCCGGCCCGCTCCGCCGCCTCTGCATCCTTGCGCGCCTGCTCCAGGACACGCTCGCGTTCCCGGTCGCGTCGGCGCTGTTCGGCCTCGGCCCGCTTCCCCGCGCCGTCCGCTCCATCGGCCGCCCGGTGCGACGGCGCCGAACCGGCATCCGACGATGGCCGGGTGCCGTGCACCCGCGCCGGTCTCCTCCGTCCCGGGGCAGCCGGCCCGGGCGCTGCCTCTGCCGCGCTGATACCCGGCCCGTTGGCTGCGGTGCCGGGCCAGGCCACCGGCTCCAAGGCGGCAGCGAGGCGGCCCGCGGCGAAGGCCTCGGCGGCGTCCGGATCCGCGAGCGCCGCGCTCAACGTCCGCTCCACCTCGTCAGCGGCCTCCGTGCCCAGCGGATGCCCGGCATCCTCGGCCGCTCCCCTTGCCCGGCTGAGCAGCTCCCGCACCAGCTGCCGGCGCCGCTCGCCGAGCACGCGGAGCCGGTCGCCGGCGAGCTGCTCCTGCGCGGCCCGCAGCTCCTCCCCGAGGTCCAGGAGTTCGGCGACGAGGTCTTCGTGGTGGTGGGCGAGGAGGTTGGCGGCCCACGCGGCCTGGGTGGGGCGGCGCAGCGCCCGGATCCGTGCGGCGAGGGGCCGGTCGGTCTTCTTCAGCCGGTCGGCGTGCCGGTTGCGGGCGGCGGTGAAGTTGCCGGGAGCGAGGGTGTAGAGCTCGTCGGCGATCCGGTCGAAGTCGCTCTGGGCGGTCATTGCCTCGGACTCTACGGCCGGCGGGCCGTGCGGGCAGGTGGTGGCCGCGGCCGAGTGACGGCCCGGGTGTCGGTGGTGGTTGGGATGCTGGCGGGCATGGACGACGACGAGGTGCTGATGCGGGGCCGGGTGTACGGGGCGGACTACGACGAGGACTGCGGCCCGCGGCCCGGGCGCGAGTACCGGGAGCTGTGCGGAGGCCCCCTGGACGGCCTGCTGCTGGAAGTGACCGGCTGGAGCGCCGGGCAGCTTGCCGACGGTGCCGCGCTGCTGACGGAGATCGGCCGCTACGGTGCCGGCGGCCGGGCCCGCTACGTGCTGCGGGCCGCAGACCCACGCCGCTGGGACTGGGCCGGCGACACCCCTTGACCGGTCTGGCGGGGCCGCGCGCGGGGAAGGTCGGCGTCCTGGACGCGAGCGGGCGAGACCTTCCGGCTGTCCCCGTTCGGGACCGTCACCACGTACCGGACCACCTGCATTCACGGGGGCGTCGGTGTGATGGGCGGGGAATGGGGAACGTATGACCTTCACAACCGGGTTCCACCGTGTACGGCAGCGGCCCGAGATGATCATCGGCGGCGGGGTGCCGAAGGCGGGGACGGGCCGGTGGGCCGGTGGCGTCGTCGGCTGGTGCCCCTCCCCACTCGACGAGGAGGGACCCGGATGAACCTCAGTGCAGCCGCCAGGGCGACGGCACTTCTCGCCGCTCTGCTGGCGGGGGTGGCCGCCTGCGGTCCGGCCGGGAGCGGAACGGTCGCGGATCCCTCCGCTACGGCCGCCGCGCCGGCCCCGCCGTCCGGGGACGCCCCCTCCGGGGACGCCTCCGCCGGGGCTGTCGCGGTCGGCGGCTCGTCGGCCGGGTTCCCGGACGCGCTGAGGCGCACGGTACTGGAGCAGGCGGCGCGGGACGGGCGGTCGCCCGCGGGCGACCGGACCGTCCTGGCCGATTTCGACTCCGGGCACCGGCCCTACCTCGTCTGGCAGACCGAGGACACGGGTGACATCTGCGTCGCCCGGACGAGCGACGGGGGGTCCGCCGTCACCCAGTGCTCCAACGCCGCGGAGCTCGCGACCAGGGCCGTGCCGGGGGTCGCGCTGTTCCTGAGTGCCCGATGGGCCGAGGTCGAGGGCCGGCCGGTGTGGAACGTCCTGCTGCTGTCCAGCGGCGAGACGGTGGACCGGGTCTCCTGCGGACAGCGGGACTTCGCCGTGCGGAAGGCCTTCACGGCCGAGGCCGGCGGGGTGGAGCGGACCGTCTACACCGCGACCGTGCCGGACGCGCTCGGGGGCGAGTACCGGGCCGCGGTCCGGCGCGGCGACGGGCCGGCGGTGGACGTGGCGCAGATCGACCCGGGGAACCACGCCGGCCAGTGCTGAACACGGCCCCGCCGTGTGGCGCGGACGCCACCCCGGCTCCTCTCCGGGAGAGAAGGGGCGGCGATTGCGCCGCCGAGGGCCGGCTCCGCCACGGAACCGATCGCAACGGCCCCCAATGTGACCGGTCCCGCAGACGGCCCTCCCACCGTCGATCCTCCCCAGCGCCAGATCCGGACCCAGGCTGCCCGGGAGGTGTTCAGCGCTCCTGCCCCGGTGCCGACCGGCCTGTCCTGAAGGCCGGCGGGCGCGTAGTCCGACACACCTCGCCGCGGGAAGGAAGCGATGCTGGTCCGGGCTCGGTCGTCGTCGCCGTCGGCCGCGGGGTCCTGCGCGCGACTTCGCGGAACCGCGACAGCCGTCGGCGGCTCGACGCGGCGGACCGGTTCACACCGGTAGTCGGCCGACCACGATGGAGTAGCCGCCGACCAGTTCGCCCTGGGGTGAGGTGAGTGTGAAGCGGAGGAGGTGCTGGGCGTCCTCCGGCCCGCCGAAGCGTTTGGCCAGGGTGGCGGTGCGCAGGTCGTCGATGCCGAGCGCGTTCATGAGGCCGGGGACCAGCGCGTGGGTGAGCGGTGCGTCGATGACCTGGCCGATGTCCCTCCAGACGTTGGGTCCGAGGTGCTCCAGCAGCATTCGGGTGCCGCCGGGTTGTGCGAACGGGTGCACCTTCGCCGGTTCGAGCCCGACCAGCCGCGCCAGCCGTTGGCTCGGGACCACGACCGTGTTCCCGTCGAACTCGAAGGCCGTCAAGAGGTGCGCCGATGCCCCGATGTCCACCCCGCCTTGAATCTCGCCCAGTTCCGGCACGGTGGCCTCCCGTCCGCCGACTGCCATGAGCAGCGGCCGGGCCGCTGGTCCGCCGTGGGTGAGTTCGAGCGTGAAGCCCCGTGGCAGTACGCGTCCCGCGAGCAGGGCGATCAGCGGCTGGGCGTCCTCCTCGGGGCCGAGCACGGTCAGGTTCCGCTGCCCGACGTGGCGGTACTTGTTCACGAGCAGGGCTCCGGTGAAGTGGTCGGCCGGGCAGCTGACCGAGGCCAGCATGCAGGAATGACCGATCAGCTCCGGATCGACCCTCCAACGGCGGTCGAGCTCGACGATCGCGACGCAGCCGGGATCGCGGCGGTCCTTCAGATCGACCCACGCGCCGCCCAGATGATGCTGCTGGTAGTACGGGTCATCGGTGTTGGCTGCGCCGAAGAACCCCGTCGCGACCGCCCACGCCTGCACATGCACGCCGACGCCGGGGAACAGGCCCAGGTTCCACACCCTGACGAACACCCGGTAGGCGCGTCCCGCAGCCGGCGAGACGACCAGCCGCCCCGGGTCGAACGGCCCGGTGTACGAGGCGTCGATCAGCAGCAGGTCGGGGGACTCCCAGCAGGGCGTCGGGGGCCAGATCGGGCGCTGGCCGCGGTCGCCCGGCGAGAACGCGCGCACCAGCAGGTACGGATAGACGTCCTCCCGGTGGGGCCGGTGTTCCTTGGCGATGGTGGAGGCGAGCTTGCGCCACTCTTCGGCGCGGCCGGGATCGGGGACGAAGTCCTTTTTCGGGTCCGGGCCGTCGGGGTGCTCGGGTGGACGGCCGACCACCTCGGGCGGGTCCTCGCCGCGCTGGCGGCGCAGTTCGTCGAGGTCGAGCGCGGGGTGTTCGGGCCGAGAGCCGTTCATCGGTCTCCTCCGAACGTTCCCTGGGGCCACTGCCGGCCGAGGTTCAGATCGTGCGGTTTGCCGGCGGGGCGGCACGGGTCGTCGCCGTCCTCCGGCGGCGGGACGTTCTTGCGGGCCAGGTAGTGCGCCTTGAGATCGAGGTGCGGGTCGTACCACTGGCTGTCCAACGGGTGCCCGGCGCCGTCCGCCTGGCGCGGGTTGTCGTGGCCGGCGTGGAAGAACTGCGGCGGCGTGCAGGGTTGCGGATAGCTGAAGTCGCTCTGCGCGGTCGGGGAATGGTCCGGGACGCACTCCCACACGCCGCGCTCGCCCGGTCGGGGACGGCCGAGGTGGTGGCGGTCCCAGTCCCAGCAGTGCCAGGCGTAGCCGCGGTCGCTGTCCAGGTTGAAGTCCGGTACGCCGAACTCGTCGTTGTGCCGGTCGGCCAGCATCCGGGCGACCAGGTAGGTGCCGTAGTCGACCGGGCCGCCGAGGTGCGCGTCGTCCGGCAGGAGCGCGTCGAGCGCCTCGAAGGTCTCCTGCGGGCTTGCGCATTCCTCCAGTCGTGCGCGCGCGCCGTCGTGGCCGGCCAGCGCGCTGAGCAGGACGGTGCTCGGCTGCCCGGCGAGGTAGGGGCCGACGTGGGAGGGTGCGCCCTCCTGCGGTACCCACCGCCCGGCCTGGTTCCTCAGCGGGTAGCGCCAGGGTGCCACCCATTCGCTGGGTCTGAACTCGGCGCCCCCGTCTCCGGCATACTTCAGGTCTCCGGTCAGGCCCAGCGCGTGGACCAGGTCGATGTCCGAGACGTCGTCGGGGTGGTCGCGCACGATGTTGCGCGGATACGCGGGGTCCAGGCCGGATGCCGTGTGGCGGGTCAGCCGGCCCGAGGGTTCGGTGACGATCTGCTGCGGAGTGCCCGTCCCCAACGGGTCGTCCAGCGCCGAGATGACGGAGAAGATGCCGCCGGCGGTGCCGAGCACGGTGAGCCCGGGAGCGATCTCCTCGGGCTTGGGCATCAGGAAGCCCGACATGACCAGCGCCCGGCGGGCCAGCATGAACAGGTTCCACGCCGGCACGATGACGGTGTAGTAAATGACCTCACGGGCTGGGAACGTGGAGGCGTCCAGGATCAGGCCCGGCAGGACCGTGGCCAGCCAGAGGGCCACCTCGGCGAGGTAGACCGCCCACGCGAAGATCGCCAGGATCAGGTCCAGCAGCGAGAAGTCGTCATCGTCGTCGACGTCCGCGCCGCGTGCCGGGTCGTCGTCGACACCCCCGCCTCCCGGGGGCGTGGGGAAGGAATGGTCGGTGAAGAGTTCGGGCGGTCGGGGTTTCGCGGGACTGAGGCCGTCATGGCAGACCAGCTTGAGGTAGCTGTAGGCGATGTCCCACATCTGGGCCATGGCCTCGGCGTTGGGGCGTCCGTCGGGATCTCCCGCACCGTCGGTCGCGGAGAACGGCGGGTCCTGGGTGAGGATCTTCGGTCCGTCCGGGTGGACAGCCGCCATCGCGGCGAGGACGGCGTCGGTGAGGTGGCCGGGCAGGCCGCCGGAGTCGAGGTCGAACAACGCGGCGCGTTCCGCGGCCGGCGTCGGGCCGTCCGAGGTGTCGTACGCGGGGAATCCGGTGAAGTAGTCGTAGGCAGGTCCGTCGTCCCGTCCGGTGTACGGGGCCTCGCTGCGGCGGCGGAAGGCGAGCCGGAAGTGCAGCGCGCTGGTGCCGTACTCGCCGTAGCACGGGCCGGAGTTGACGGCCGAGTAGTTCTGGCTGTCGATGTGGTTCTCCACCAGGTGGTGGCGCTGCCAGTGGTCGCGGTACGGTCCGCCGGCCTTGGCGTTGGTGAACGGGTGGCCTGCGACGTCGGTCGCGCAGTGCGTCATCCAGCCGACCGCGAAGGCCGTCCGGGCATCCGCGTCCGCGCGTTCCTCGTCGGTGGTGGCGGCTGCGCGGGCGGCCCGGGCCTGGCGGAAGAGGACGAACGGGAACTGGTAGGTGCGCCGGTAGTGGAAGACGTCGGACCAGTAGAAGGCGCTGTCGCCGTAGCCCTGCGGCACACCGGAGGTGAGGGCGCCGAACCAGTCGCCCATCTGAGCCAGGAGCCCTTCGAACGCCTTCATCACGGCAGCCGTGAGCTCGTCCAGAACCTGGGCCAACTGATTGGACAGCCCGCCTGTGAGCTGGGAAGCGAGCTGCGAGGCGTTGGTACTGATCGGACCAATCCACTTCTCCCACTTGCTGACGAACTCGTGGTCGATCTCCTCCCACACGTCCAGCGCCCACCCCACGACCTGGCGGATCACACAGCCGGTGGTGTCCGCGAAGTCGGGCAGCAGGTAGAAGAGGTCGGGCCCGAGCGAACCGAGGGCGAGATAGTTGCGCCAGGTGTGGCAGACCTCGCCGATCTCCTGGGCATCGGCCACACCGATCATCACCCCCGGGGGCACTGAGCCGGCGCGCAGCCGTTCGGCGGTGTCCTGAGCAGCCTGCATGTGAACGTACCAACCGGGCATGCCCATTCCTCCCATCGACGGGGGTGGAGACAGTGCAACCGTCGTGGTGATGGCCGGACCTTTTCAGCCTGGCACACAAGCCCTGCTGCCGCAGCCGGGCCGCCGCCCTGTTTCATCAGGACATCGGATGACCGTGATGACTCCGCCCACCCGACCCCACGTCCGCCTCCGGTCCCGGCCTGCCGCGCTGCTCGCCCTGGCCGGGTCGCTGCAACCGCACCGCCTCCCGCTCAGGCACCGCGTGGCTCCAGCAGGACTTCTCCGTTCCCGATGGTTGCTCGGTGGGCGCTCAGCCGGCGGCCTCCTGAGCCGGCCGGCGGAGGAGGGCGAGGCGGCTGGCGGTGCGGTCGAGGTCGCGCATGAGGGTGGAGTCGGTGGAGAGGCCGGCGAGCGGATCAGCGCCGACCAGGACCAGGCGGACGTCGCGGTCGCAGCAGACGTCGACCAGGTTGGCGAAGCGCCGACGGCCGTCGGGGGATGCCTCGGTGAGCGCTGGGACGCCGTCGAGGACGATGGTGGGGAAGCGGTCCGCGAGTGCGAGGTAGTCCGCGACGGCGGTGAGGCCCTCGCACAGCTCCTGGAAGCCGAACCACACGTGGTCCTCGCGGACTGCCCGGGCCGACAGCTCACGGTGGTGGGCGGCCACCGAACCCGCTTCCCCGGGCCCGGGCGGAGTGAGACCGACCGAGGGCTCGTCGCCGGGGCGGAGACGGGCGCCGAGGCCGAACCCGTGAGCGCGGTCCGACCGGGGCTGCTGCCGGAAGTCGACCGGTCCGGAGACATCGAGCACGTCCATCCGCTCCTCGATCAGCCTGATCGTCGGCTCGAAGAGGTGGTGGTACAGCGGGTCGGGCATCAGCCCGGCGGGCGGGTAGTTGGATGTGGTGACAAGAGTGATTCGCCGGTCCAGCAGGGTGCGGAGGAGATGGGCGACCAGCATCGCGTCACCCGCGTCGTGGGCGTGGAACTCATCGAAGACGAGAATCCGGCAGTTGCCGAGCAGCTCGTCCACGGCTCGGTCCACCGCCGTGCCGTCCGCGGTCCGACTCTCGGTGTGGTGGGCGACACCCTCGTGCAGTCGGCGGAAGAAGTCGTGGAAGTGCAGCCGCCGCTTGCGTGTGGTCGGGAGCCCGTCGAGGAAGGTGTTCACCAGCCAGCTCTTGCCGCGGCCGACGGGGCCCCAGAGGTAGAGATGCCGCGGACTGCGGCGCAGCCGCCAGGCCGGGTGGGCCAGCTCGCCGGCCAGCCGGCTGAGTCGTTCGACCGGGAACTCCTGGGCGGGGTCGAGCGTGAATCCGTGCTGCTCCGCGGCCTGGTGGAAGTGCCCACGCATCGCCTTGTACTGCTTCTGCACCCTGTCCGTCACGGGTCCGGACCATAGCAGGGCATCAGAACCACCGAGATCACGGGGAGTTGCCCGGCCCGCGGCCCCTTCGTAGCTCCTCCGGCCTGCGGCGGGACTCGACCGAACGTCCCGCACCCGCCCGACCGCGATTCCCCTTCCCGGGCCGTTGACCAGCGGTAGTGGAGAAGTCCTGCCGGAGTATCAGCCGGTGTGCGCGTGTGTTTCTCGCCTGCCGGTCAGTGCCAGTGGGCGCGGTGGACAATCCGGTCAATGACGGCCGCAGCCCGATCCGGATGACCCTCCAGCCACCTGCCGAGGTGTTCCCGTACGGCCCGTTCTACGCAGGCGCGCACGACGGCATTGCCCAGCACGTCCCGGATCGCGCCATGGAACTCGGGGTCGTCCAGTTTCACTGACACCACGGCCGTCAGACCGGCGCCGATCCGGTCGGCAGCGAGATCGGGGTCCATTACCGCCAGCAGCCGGCGCTTCCGCGCATACGCGTTGACTGCCGCCGCCACCCCGTCGCGGAAGCCGCGCTCGTGCGTGCCGCCGCCGGTGGGCCGGCTGTTGGCGAAGCTCTGGACGCGCTCTTCGTCGGTGTCGCGCCACCTCAGGGCCACTTCTACTGTTCCCGCCATCTGCGGGTCCTCATGCTCGAAGTCGATGATGTCCCGGTCGCCGCCGGGTGACACGCCGTTCGTCTGCTCCCCCTTCCCGTCAGGGGCGGCCGAGGGCTCGGAAGGTCCAGCCGGCCGCGCGCCAGCGGTTCGCGTCGAGGGTGCCGCGGGCGTCGATGACCTTGGGGACGGCGGTGTGACGAGCGAGGTCGGCCGGGTCGGCGTCGGAGTACTGGGGCCAGTCGGTCAGGTGCAGCAGCAGCCCGGTGCCGGTGACCGCCGATGCCGGGTCGTCGGCGTAGTCGAGCCGGGGGTGGGTGCGGCGGGCGTTCTCCATTGCGGCGGGGTCGTGGACGGTGACCTCGGCGCCGGCACGCTGGAGGGCGTCGGCGACCGCGAGGGCCGGGGAGTCGCGGATGTCGTCGGTGTGGGCCTTGAACGCGGCGCCCCAGACGGCGATCCTCTTGCCGGCCAGGGCGCCGCCGAGCACCTCGCGGGCGAGTTCGACGGTGTGCTCGCGCCGGCGCCGGTTGACCGCCGCGACCTGGCGGAGCAGGCCGGTGTCCGCGCCGAGCTCCTCGGCGCGGTGGGTGAACCCGGCGAGGTCCTTGGGCAGGCAGCCGCCGCCGAATCCGAGGCCGGGCCGCATGCCCTTGGCGCCGATCCGGTGGTCGTGGCCGAGGGCGAGGGCGATCTGCTGGACGTCGGCGCCGGTCTTCTCGCAGAGTTCGGCCATCGTGTTGATGAAGGAGATCTTGGTGGCGAGGAAGGCGTTCGCGGCGCCCTTGATCAGCTCGGCGGTGGGCATGTCGGTGACGATCAGCGGTGAGCCCTTGGCCAGGACGTCGGCGTAGACCCTCCGGAAGACGGCCTCGCTGCGGGTGTCGCCGTCCTCGATGCCGAGCACGATCCGGTCCGGCTCCAGGGTGTCCAGGACGGCGAAGGACTCGCGCAGGAACTCCGGCGACCAGGCCAGGCCGACGCTTGCCCCGGCGCGGACGTGCTGGTCCAGGGTCTGCCGCAGACGGGCGACCGTGCCGACCGGGACGGTGGACTTGCCGATGATCAGCGCGCCGTCGCCGAGCCGGGGGGCCAGGCGGCGGACGGCGGTGTGCAGATGGGTGAGGTCGTACGCGCCGCTGCCGTCCTGCTGGGGGGTGCCCACGCCCAGGAAGTGGACGTCGGCGAAGGCTGCGGCCTCCGCGTAGGAGTCGGTGAAACCGAGCTGTCCGGTGGCGGTGTGCTGGGCGAGCAGGTCGTCCAGGCCGCGCTCGACGAACGGGGCCCGGCCCTTGTTCAGGGCGTCGACCTTGGCGGTGTCGGTGTCCATGCCGAGGACCTGATGGCCGAGCTCGGCCATCGCGGAGGCGTGGGTCGCGCCGAGGTAGCCGCAGCCGATCACGGTGAGCTTCACGAAGGTGTCCTTCCAAAGGGGGCAGGGCCGGGCGTCCGGTCGGGCGCCCGGCCCCCTCGATGGACGGGGGTGTCAGGTGCCGGGTCGGGCGGCCGGGAAACGGTGTATGTCGTCGCGGATGAACGGCGGGAGGGCCGGATCGGGTAGGTGCTCGGGGGCGAAGAACCGGAGACTGACGTCCTCGGCCAGTGGCAGCGCACTCTCGTCGCCGCCCAGGAGCCGGCGAAGAAGGTGATGCTCTGCCCCGGGCCGTGGACGTCCCGGATCCTGAAGAACTCGGCAAGGCCGTCGCCGACGGTCAGGCCGGTTTCCTCGTCGAAGGCGCGAACGATCGCCGCGGCCAGGCTCTTGCCGGGGCCGCAGCCGCCCGTCGGTAGGTGCAGGTCTCGCCGTTGAAGGCGCGGACGATGCTGCCCGCGGGGTCCTGGCAGGGGCCGGGATCGGCGGCGGTGTCGACGATCAGCAGGGTGTTCATGGACAGCACCGCCCGGCCGTCGGCCGAGAGCAGGCGCAGGGTGCCGTCCGGGCCGCTGTGGCGCCGAGTGGTCCCCACCGCCGTGACCGTCGTCCCGTGGCGGGCGGCGTCCGCGCCGGCCGGTCCTGCGATTCCGTACATCTGGTTGTCACCCCTGAGCGTGAATCGGTGGTGGCCCCCGCCGGGAGGTGATTCCCCAGGTCCCGGCAGAGGCCCGGAACACCAGGCAACCGTCTGACGGCCGGTGTGGGCAGGGCTCGCAGGGGGGCTCACAACTCGCGAATCCGGTCCACCACGAGCGGTGGAGGCAATACCCTCGGTGACCCGGCCTCCGTGCCGGGGGATACGACTTCTCGTGCCCAATCGAGTACGACTCCCCGTGCCCAGCCGGGGAACGGATGAGGGGGACGCCGTGGCGTCGACCACCCGCCGGGCCAAGCCGCCGAACCACGCGCTGGCCCGGATGATCGAAAAGTGTGAGGGTGCCAGCCACAAATCGCTGGCCCACCGCGTGAACCAGCTCACCTCTGAGGCCGGGCTGACCACGACATATACGCACACCTCGATCGCGAACTGGTGCCGCCGGGGCATGGTCCCCGACTGGCCGGTGCCAAGGCTGCTGGCCCGGGCAATCGGCGAACGGCTCGGCCGGCCAGTGCAGTTGGCGGAGATCGGTATGGCCGACGCGGAGACACCGGACGCCGAGGTGGGGTTGGATTTCCCGCGAGACCCCGCCGACGCCGTGCGCGTCGCCACTTCGTTCTGGAGTTCCGTGAACCGCCGCGACTTCCTCACCGGATCCAGCTTCGCCGTCGCCTCGTTCACGACCCCGGTGACCCGGTGGCTGGTGAACCCGGCCGACGAGCGGGCCGACCACCGCGGCGGCGCCCGCGTCGGCCGGGCCGACCTGGACGAGCTCCGCGACGCCGCTGACGAGGCCCGCCGCTGGGACTCCAAATACGGCGGCGGCAACTGGAAGGCGAACTCCGTCACCGACTGTCTCCAGCACCGGGCCGCCCCCCTGCTGACCGGCACATTCTCCGACGCCGTGGGCCGCGAGCTGTTCTCGGCGACCGCCCAGCTGTCGCGCTTGGCGGGCTGGACCGCCTTCGACGTCGGACAGCACGACGCCGCCCAGCGCCACTTCATCCAGGCCCTCCGCCTTGCCAGGGCCGGCGGCGACGTGCAGCTCGGCTGCTATGTGCTCACCACCATGGCGATGCAGGCCCTGCTGCGGGGCTTCCCCGGCGAGGCCATCGACATGACCCAGGGGGCCTTCGCCCGCGCCGAGGGACAGGCAGCCCCGAGGGTGCTGGCCTTCACGAAACTCATCGAGGCCCGCGCCCATGCCCGCGACGGCAACGCGAGGGCGGCGGCCGCCGCGCTGGCCGCCTCCGAAACTCTGCTCGACCGGGCCCGCGACCGCGCCGAGGAGCCGGCGTGGATCGACTTCTATCACCACGCCCGGCTCTCGGCGGACGCGGCCGAGGTCTTCCGCGACCTGAAGAGGCCGAAGGAAGCCCTGGCTTGGAACGCTCAGGCCGCCGCCATGCCGACCGGGGTGTTCACCCGCTCCGTCGGCATGCGCCTGGCGATCGTCGGAACCGCCTACCTCCAGAGCAAGGACCTCGACCAGGGTCTGGAGCTCGGCAACCAGGCCGTCGACATCCTTGTTCGCGTCCAGTCCAGCCGGGCCAAGGACTACGTCCGCGAGTTCAACGCCGCCCTCACCCCCTGGCGGCGCGGGACGGCGGTCCGCGACTTCCTCCACCGAAGCCGGACCGAGCTCGGCGTCCCGGCCTGACCCTGGCCGGTTCCGGCGGTGGCGCTTCCGGGACCAGCGGGCCGACCAGCGTCAGACCCGGTCAGGACACGGGGAAGCGAAGGGCGGGCCAGACCGGTCGGACCCAGGTGCCGGGTGGTGTGGGTCGAGACCGGGGGACCCTGGCCTCCAGGGCGATCCGGCGGACCACCTTCGACCAGGTCCACAGCGTCAGCGGCTGTCCGTGGTTGCGCCGGGACTCCGACAGGAACAGCGGCTGCTGCAGTTGCTGACCGTCCGCCTCGGCACGTCCTACCTGCGCAGCGGCCTGGCCAAGGCCCGTGACGACCTCGTGGCACGCGGCCGCCTCGTCCTCGACCGGATGGCCGCCCAGCGGCCGTAGCCGCGCCGAGCACGGACCCGCCTCCAAGGGGTCGCCGATCCGGACGTCACCGCCTCCGCCTTGAGCGCCGGCCGCTCTCCGGCCGGCCTTCCTGGCGATCTGCTGGGGGACGGTCTTCGCCCGCGCCCTCGACCACACCCTGCCGGCCGCCGGCCTCACCGCCCTGGCAGGCGCCGCGCTCGTCGCGGCCCTGCTGCGCCGCCGTCCGGAGACCGCCCCCGACCCCGGACGGGGTCGCACCGCCGCCTCCCGCATCTGATAACACTGGCAGTCCGCGACCGGCCACAGAACGGACCTCTCCCCATGGACGACGGGAACCACGCCACGGCAGGCGGCTACTGGGATCCGCTGCCGACCGCCCGACGTCTGCTCGCCGAGGACCGGCACCTGGACCAGTTCGGCGGGCTCTGGCGGGAGCGCAACTGGCGCAACGTCCCCGGCCCGTTCTACGGCGCCGACACGGACACCATGGAGATGGGACGGCACGACGCGCCCTTCCACATCGTCTACGACGACGGCGGCCAGGAGTTCGTCTACCGCCAGCCGACCGACCCGGCACAGGTCTACGACCTCGTGCACGGCTGCTTCTTCGGCCACGGCGGCTTCGCGATGGACGGTGACGACCACTGGACCGTCCCGGCCGTGCGCGACTGGTGGCAGGAGCGCGGCCGGGTCCGGGAGTGGGCCGTCGCGGCCGCCGACATCCAGGCGCGGATCCGCGGCGAGTACCGGGAGCACCACCGGGACGCCGCGCAGGGTCTGCGCGACTACATCGCCTATCTCGACCGCGGCCTGGACGAGTACCTGCGCGGCTACCTCTTCTGGCTCGCCGAGCGCCGCCCGCCCCGCGCGGGCGAAGCCCGGCCAGATCTGGGATCGCCCCGCCGCCGCACTCCCGTGCCGCCCGCCCCACCGGCCACCGGCGATCCGCTGCTCGCGGGCTATTTCGTGGCGGCCCCCGAACCGCTGACCGGCGTGGACGTCCCGCACGAGCGGCTGACCACGGCCTGCGACTGCCTGCTCGACCGGCTGCCGGTGGACGGCTGCTGGTTCGACACCCCGCAGGAGGCCCTGGACGCCTGCGCGACGATCCAGCTGCCCGCCGGAGCCCGGCTGTTCGCGCTGCTGGTACCCGCCGAGCACACCGCCGGCCTCGTCTCCGCCATTCGCGCGTCCGCGGTGTACGAGCCGGTGCTGCTCGCCCACCTGGACCGCCCGGCCGGTGCCGGCCCCGCTCCCGAGCCGGCCGGGGGCGGGCGCGAGATCGGCTGGGAGGTGCTCGGCTACGACGGCGGCATACTCCACAGCTGGCTCTGCAACGACCTCTACCAGGACGCCGTGCGCGACCTCGGGGTGACCGCCGACGAGCGCGGACTCCTCCCTTCCCGCGAGCCCGCCGACCGCCTCGCCGACTGGGCCAACGCCCTCGACGACACCGAGCCGGTCACCTGGTTCCCGGCCGCCCTCGTCGAGTGGGACACCCCGATCGAGAGCCGGTTCGTCCCGATCGTCACCGGGCCCCCCGTCCCCACCCCCGTCCCCTGGTGGGAACGCCTCCTCGGGCTCTCCTAGGAGTGCGCTGTCAGGTGGTGGTGACGTGGAGGTGTCAGCCGGTGAAGGAGTGGACCTCGAAGTGGTCCAGGCCCCAGGCGGGTCTTCAGCTCGTGGTAGTTGTGTTCGATCCTCCAGCGTGACTCTGCCGATCGGACCAGATCCGTGGGCGGGATGTCGGTGGGCAGGTTGGAGATCCAGTACTTGACCGGCTCCGCCTCGTTCTTCGGCCATTGCGCGATGAGCTCATCGCCGCGCTGAAGCCCTTGCGTCAAGTCGCGCTCCGTCCGGAGCGGCGGTCAGCACGTGCTCGCGCAATGTGACTGGGCGGGTGCGGTATCGCGGCAGCGGCCGCGGGCCCAGGCCGCCGAAAGCGGGCCGATATGGTTCGGCGTTCTCCCAAGGGGCGGCCCTCTCATCCGATCGCTTCTGCGGGCCGCGCCTACGGCGAATCCGGTCGGGAGCGGAGCTGGGACGGTGCGTCCGGCCGGCCGGGCACGTACGGCCTGCCCTCACGGTCGGCCTCGGTGCCGTCGGGGTAGCGAAGGCACTCGGTGGTCGCGTAGACCTCCAGAGCGCCGCTGGGGAAGGCGACCACCCCTGCCCTGACCACCACGCCGTCGTCGGCGGCCGGGGGCGTCAGCTTCAAGGAGGCGTCCCCCGCCTCGGCTCCGGCGTAGGACACGGCCTTCCACCCGGCAGCCGTCAGGGTCCGCTCGGCCCTGGCCATCGCCTCCGCGGCCACGGTCGCAGGCACGCCCTCCAGAGCCCAGCTCTCGTTCACGGCGGCCGTACCGGGCTCGTTCGGCGGGGAGTCGCTCAGGACGGAGGACAGGTTCCCCAGTCCGCGGGGGTGGCAGTTGTCGATGGTGGCCTCGATCCCGCCCCCGGGCCAATCGGGGTCGAGCCGCGCCTGCGGCAGCTGCAGCGCGTCGTAGATCGTCTGCGTCTGCGCGTCCAGTCGCTGCGCCACGGCCACGGGATCCGCGACCGGGAACGTCTCGCCCCGCCACAGGTCGATGGCCTTCAGGCCGGCGAGGAACATCCCTCCGACCACCAGCACACCGGCCGCGCCGAAGCGCGCCGCCCTCCACTTCTGGCTGCTCGCGACGTCGAGCTGTCGACTGGTCATGGCGTCGATGCTCCCCGCCGGGCCGTCCCGCCGCATGAGTACCCGTACTCAACCCCCAGGCGTCGACGGGAAGCACTGTTCTGTCTCGTCGATCCGCCCGGCGCGGGTGAGGCGGGTACGGTCCCGGAATGACCGGCTCGGCGCGCTTGCCGCGGGCCACCCCGACTGACCGTTTCAGAATGACTTCCGCAGGCACACCGACGGTTCAGCAGCAGCCGGCTTGCGAGGCGCTCTGGCGCCGCGGGTCGTCCGACGACAGACTGTTCATGGCTCTCGGCTAGGGGGCCGTCACGCTCTGGAGGCGTTGAGGCATGAGCATGCTGTCGGCTGATCCGCGGACCCTGGCTCGCGAGGCGTACACCTACCTCTACCCGCTGGTGATGATGGACGTCAGCCGCCGACAGGCCACCTCTCCCATGGCAACGGAGAAGCCGGGCTACGGCGCGCCGAACGAGTTCCACCACCTGCGCGAGTTCCCTTCGGCGGAGTTCCGGGCCGTGGTGCGGCCGAACTTCGACACGCTGTACTCCAACGCCTGGCTGGACCTGACCGCCGGCACGGTGGAACTGCGCGTGAGTGACACCGCGGACCGGTACTTCATGCTCCCGCTGATGGACATGTGGACCGACGTGTTCGCCACCATCGGCAAGCGCACCACCGGGACCGGCGACCAGGACTACCTCATCGTCGGCCCCGACTATGACGGCACTCCGCGGGCCGGGGTGACGGTGCTGCGGGCACCGACCCCCTACGTGTGGATCATCGGCCGGACGCAGACCAACGGCCCGGCCGACTACACCGCCGTCCACAAGGTCCAGGACGGCTACACGCTGAACGCGGTTCCGCCGCGCGAGTACGAGCTCGACGATCAGATCGACGTGGAGGCCGACGCGCTCGCCCTGGTCAACAACCTCAGCGCGGTCGATTTCTTCACGTGGGCCGCCCAGACGCTGGCGGCCAACCCGCCCCACGCTGCGGACTTCTCCGTCCTGGCCCGGATCGCGAACCTGGGCATCGTGGCGGGCCAGGAGTTCGACCCCGGCCGCTTCACCGAGGCCGACCTCGCCGAGATCGACGCCGGCGCGCAGGAAGCCCTCGCCCAGATCCTCGGGTCGATGGCCGGCTTCGGAACCGCGGCCAACGGCTGGCGGACTTCTCTCGACACCATGGGCGCCTACGGCAACAGCTATTTCAAGCGCGCAGTGGTCGCCGCCGGCGGCCTCGGCGCCAACCCTCCCGAGGATGCCGTCTACCCTGTACTGGCCACCGACGCCGACAGTGAGCCCGTCAACGGCGACAACGACTACCTCCTGCGGTTCGAGGCCGACGCGATGCCGCCCGCCGGCGCCTTCTGGTCGGTCACCATGTACGACGGCGAGGGCTACCAGGTCGCGAACGAACTCGACCGCTTCGCCCTCGGCGACCGCGACACCCTGGACTACGACACGCAGGACGGATCGCTCACCATCTACATCTCCCAGCACAACCCGGGGCCGGACCGGCTGAACAACTGGCTGCCCGCCCCCTCCGGCCCACTCGGCATCACGATGCGCCTCTACGCACCGAAGCCCGAAGCCCTCGACGGGACCTGGAACCCGCCCGCGGTCACCAAGGCATAACCGATCGCCTCGCAACGGATCGAGACCGGCTCTTGCGCCCGGTGATCTTGTTCGCCAGGGCACCCCGGTGCGCACCGATCTTGTTCCAGACGACTTGTGAGAGCGGTTGGCCCCGCTGCTGCCGTCCGCTCCCAAGCACCGTCGCCGACACCCTGGGCGGCTTCGGGCTTCCGCAGTCCCGCCAATTCGAGGCCTGCCCGGGCGTGCGACATCAAGCCGATGATCGCCCGACGGGGCATTGCCCACGGCTCAGGGCTGGGGAGAGTCCGTTGGGTCGTAGAGCGCGCCTTTGACTGGCTGCACCAGTTCAAACGACTCCGCATCCGCAATGGGCGACGCGCCGATCTCCATCAAAGCCTGCTCGATCTTGCCTGCAGCATCATCTGCCTCCGACGACTGCGAACAGCATCCTGAAACGGCCAGTAAGCCCTGCACCCGGCCCGCGAGGGGCCGGCGGTGCCTCGCGGTGCGACTCGGTCTTGGGTTCCGCTCCGCCCTTCTCCCTGTTCTGTGCCGCCCGCTGTCGCGGGTGTGGGCTGGAAGGCCCTGGAGGGGCTAACTCCCGGTGAATCGGTGCAGCAAGTTAGTGCGAAATGTAACGGTAAGTCGAAAAATGCTTTTCGGAGCCGGGGGATTTTCTGTCCGGGCCGCACCGTGGGCTCTGCGCGGGGTGACACCGGGGTTTCGGCTGGTCCTCGTACCTTCCTGCATGGGTGTGCGGGCGGTCTTCCGTGTGCTGCGGGCCCTGGGTAAGTCGGCTTTGGAGGAGCTGTGTCGCGACGCTGACCGTGCGCATCGCGGGGCCGAGGACCTCTGTCTCAGGGCGGGTGCTGCTTCGCGCTCGCGACAACAACCCCTTCCGCCTCTGCGGGCTGCGCCGCGACCTCGCCGGGGGCCTTCATGGTGACCTGTCCCCGCGCACTCACTCCGGGCCTCGCGGTGATCGGCGCTGCCTACAGATCGTCCATAGAGGCGCCAAAGCCGGAACCCTCGTCCCAGGCCACTGTCGCCCACAGATCGCGCGTTGCACGCCAAATGGCCGAGACGGACTGCCAGTCCGTCTCACCACTGAGAGTCAGCCCGACCATCACATTGCTACCGGCCAGATCGCCGCTCACGACTTCGGCCTCGTCACTCTGCAAGCAGAGTGCCAGCACGTCAGGCCTTGTGTTGACCTCAACGCGGGTCGATGCGGTCGAGCGGCTCGGCCGCGATGCGGCCAACTCGAAGCTGATCCAACCAACGCCCCCGCGGCGGTCACCAACCTCGTGGATGAGCGGGTCAGCCTCCATGACCGCTGCGAGCAACTCCTCGCACGCATGATGGGCAACCGGATTCGAGGAGTGTCCGAACAGCCGGATCAGATACGCCACAGCTCCTCCAGCCTCCGAGGTGACGAGCGCCCTGTCTCGTCACCGGAGGCAGCCATCGATCTCGTCCGGAAACATAACAAGGTCAAGCCTTGGTCCGGAAACCTGAGGCACGCTCTCGTGCGAGTACGGGCTCACATCTTCCTGGTCACGGCGAGAACCTTCCGCGGGCGCGCCGGAATCCTCGCCGTGACGGGCTGGGGCGCGGGCTGTGCGAGCACGTCTTCGGCGCCTGCGCGCCTGCGGGGCCGTGTGCGCCGGGATCGCGATCGGCGGGGATGAGCTCCACGGGGCGGCCGGGGCGCTGGACGAGAGCCCCGGGTGCGTCAGGCTGTCGGTGGGCGTGGGCTTCCGCGGGTTGTAGGTCCATACGGGACCGGGCGGCTCGTCGCCCGGTCAGGGGGTCCAGGTGACGGGGAGGCTCTTGACGCCGTGGATGTCGGCGGCTTCGGGGCGGAGGGGGATGTCCTCGGGCGGGGCGGCGAGGCGGAGGGTGGGGAAGCGGTCGAGGAGGGCGCGGAGGGCGACGCGCAGTTCGATACGGGCGAGCTGCTGGCCGAGGCACTGGTGGACGCCGTGGCCGAAGGCGAGGTGGGTGCCGTCCTGGCGGTGGAGGTCGAGGGTGTGGGGGTCGGTGAAGCGGTCGGGGTCGCGGTTGGCGGTGTGGTAGGAGAGGACGACGGTCGTGCCGGCCTCGATGGTCACGCCGGCGAGTTCGACGTCCTCCAGGGCCGTCCGCATGAAGCTCTTGGCGACGCTCAGGTACCGCAGCAGCTCCTCCACGGCCTGGTCGGTGAGGGAGGGATCGGCGCGCAGGGCAGCGAGTTGGTCGGGGTTCTGGAGGAGGGCGAAGGTGCCGAGGGCCAGGGTGTTGGCGGTGGTGTCGAATCCCGCGGAGAGCAGGATGAGCGCGACGCCCTGGAGCTCCTCGTCGCTGAGGTCGCTGTCGGTGAGGTCGCTGAGCACGTCGTCGGTGGGGTGGGCGCGTTTGGCGGCGACCAGCTGGGCGAGGTAGCGCTGGGTGGCGGTGTAGGCGGCGAGCAGTTCGTCCGGGTCGGCCTCCCCGTTGAGGAAGGTCTCGATCTGGCTCTGGAAGGAGTCCCGGTCCTCGTACGGGACGCCCAGCAGCTCGCAGATGACGATGGCGGGGACGGGCTTGGCGAAGGCGGTCACCAGGTCGGCCGAGGGGCCGGCCTGTTCCATGGCGTCCAGGCAGTCGGCGGCGATCCGCTCGACGCGTTCGGTGAGCTGCCGCATCCGCCGGGCGGTGAACCGGCCCACCAGGGGCTTGCGGTAGCGGGCGTGCTCCGGGTCGTCCGTGAGCAGGAACTCGCCGGGCGGCGCGGGCGGGAGGGCGAAGTCGACGACGTTCATCAGGTCCTTGCGGGAGCTGAAGCGCGGGTCGGCCAGGACCGACCGGACGAGGTCGTAGCCGGTGATCAGCCAGCCGGGGTTGCCACCGACGTGGGTGAAGGGACTGATGGGGCCCTGCCGGCGGGCTTCGAGCAGCTCGGCCGGAGGGTCGAAGGGGCAGCCGGACCGGCGGGTCGTCGGCGGTGTGGTGGCGGTGTGCGGAGATTCGCCCATGGCGGGTCCTCGGCTCGTGGGGAGGTGCTTCCGGCATACGTTCGGTATATCTCGAAAGCTACGTTGCGTTCATGGTGTCGTCAATTATGGAATTTGCATATGTGCAGCTGAGAGGCCATAAATTGATGCAATGAGGCTGCGCTCGAATGCAATGGGCCGTTGCAATGGATGGCGGCGAAGGCAATACTGGCGGCATGCCAGGAGGACGCTTGACCGCGCAGGACCGCCAACGGATCTCGGCCGGACTCTCCGACGGGCTCTCCTACGCGGAGATCGCCCGAAGGCTCGACCGGCCGACCTCGACGATCAGCCGGGAGGTCGCGCGCAACGGCGGCGCCTCCGGCTACCGGCCCCAGCTGGCGCAGCAGGCGACGGCCCGGCGCGCGCGGCGCGGCACGCCGTCGGCGCCGCCCGCGTCCGGGCCGGCGGTCGACGCGGTGGCGGAGGGGATCGTGGAGGCGGCCGTCAGGTCGGGGATGCCGAGGATGACGGCGCGCGTGCACGTCGACCTGCTGCTCTCCGAGGAAGGCCGGCGCACCGCCGCCGAGTTGACCCGCCGACTGCGGGTCAGTCCGGCCTCCGTCTCCGTGGCGGTCAACCACCTCGTCGAGAACGGGTACGTCCGCCGCGAGCGCGATCCGCAGCGGCGCCGCGACGTCTACGTGCTCGACGACGACGCCTGGTACCGGTCGATCGTGATCAGCTCCCGGCAGACGCTGGAGACGGCGAGGGTCGCGGCGGACCTCCTGGAGACGCTGGGAGCGGACAGCCCGGTGGCGCAGCGGCTGGGCAAGGCGGGGGCGTTCCTGGAGCGGGTCATCCAGGACATGCTGGACTCGGCCGAACGCTGGCGCGGTCTGCTGTCCTGACGCGCAGCCGGACCGGGCATCCCGGTCCCCGGGGCGGCTCGGCCCGGTGGTCCGCCGTCCGATAGATTCTGCGGACTGTTGATCGGCGTACGAAGCGGCTGTGAGCTGCGGGTTCGATACGGGGGCACGGCATGCGGTCGGGGCGGGAGCGGGAGCAGGGGCGGCGGGTGGCCGACCTGCTGGAGTGTTGGCGGGCGATCGAGCTGTTCAGCCCGCCGAGCATTCCGGACCTGCCGCGCAAGCGGCGTGCGGGCAGGCCCCGGGCCTCCGACACGTTCGTCGTGGACCTCACGCCGGGGGCGGGGCAGGCGGCGCCGGTGCTGCCGTGGTCGGCGGAGCATCCGGACACGGCGCCGTGGCGGGCGCCGCGCGGGATGGTCTGGCGGCACGAGGTGTACGGCGGGCTGTTCGAGCTGGAACTGCTGCGGCAGGCGATGATCGCGGTGCTGCCGGCGGGGACAGAGCCGGATCCGGGGGTGCCGCAGGAGGAACTGGTGCTGTCGGGGCGGAGCGCGATGTTCGCGCTGGTCCTGGACGAGCACGGGCGGCCGGTCGACGGGACGTCGGTGGTGTCGGCGTGCGCCTGGGCGACGGGCCGGCTGTTCGACCCGGGGCCGTCGGCGCCGGGGTGGCTGGACGGCTTCGAGGAGCTGGGCGAGGCGTTCGAGGCGGCGGTGGGGCAGTTGGCCGCCGCGCCGATCTCGTACGCCGCCGGCGGGAGCCGCGCCGCGGGGGAGGGGTCGTCCGGCCCCCGGTCGGAACCGGTCGCGGACGGCGTGGTGGAGGGTGCCGCGGCCCGGGGCTGGCGGCAGGTGCTCGCCGAGGTCCTGGGCGGCGCGGCGGTGGCGGCGGTCGGGGTGCTGCTCGGCGAGGCGGCCGGGGTCGCGATCCAGGGGGCGGCGGACCCCTTGGTGCGCCGGGTGGCGGAGTGGGTGGCGGCGCGCCGTCCGGTGCAGGACGGTGTCACCGGGACCGCCGGGGAGGCGGCACCACCGGCAGGACGGACGGAGGCGGCGGAGCCGGCCGCCACGGAGCCCGCCGACGGGACCCGCCCCGAGCTCCGGACCGTCGCGTTCGCGGACCTCGTCGCCCTGACCGCCCAGATCGCCCACCTCTGCGGCGTCCAGGAGCGCCTGGACCCGCGCGCGATCCGCGTCTGCAGCCGGCTCGTCCGCCTCCCGCGCGACCCCGAGGCCAGGCCCACCGCCGCGCAGCCGTTCCTCAACAGCCTCCTGCCGCCCGACCTCGCCCGGGTCCGGGCCGCGCTCAAGGACGGCGACAAGGGCAAGGGCGGGGAGAAGGGCAAGGAGGGCGGGGGCGGCCTCGGTCCCGCTCTGGAGGCGTACCTGGCGTCCCGCGCCGACATCGCCGTCCACGCCCGTACCGACCTGCGGGAGGACCGCCGGGCCGTCCTGGACGGCGTCGACCCGGCCCTCGTGCCCGCGGGGCGCTGGCCGGCGAAGGCGGCGTACCCGCTCGCGCTCAGCCAGCAGTTCGCGGTCAACCGGATGCTGGCCGACCGGGAGGGGACCGACGGTGGCCTCTTCTCCGTCAACGGCCCGCCCGGGACGGGCAAGACCACCATGCTGCGCGACCTGGTCGCCGCCCTCGTCGTCGAACGGGCCACCGTGATGGCCTCCTTCGAGCGGCCCGAGGACGCGTTCGTCGGCCGGGCCTGGCGCGGCAAGGACCGGCTGGGGCGCCACGCGCGCTTCGTCGCGGCGCTCGACCCCAGGCTCACCGGCCACGAGATCGTGGTGACCTCCTCCAACAACGGCGCCGTGGAGAACGTGACGGCCGAACTGCCGGGCGCCGCCGCCCTCGACGAGTACTGGCACGGCGGCCCCGACCACTTCTCCGACCTGGCCTCCGCCCTGCTCGACGGCGCGCCCGCCTGGGGCCTGGTGGCCGCCGTGCTCGGCAACAAGTCCAACCGGACGAGGTTCGCCCAGCGCTTCTGGTGGGGCCGGCTGTCCGAGGCGGAGGCCGACGCGCGCACCGCCCGGGGGTTGCCCCCGCTGCGCGGCATGAACGCCGTCCTGGGGGACTGGGTGACCCCGGGCGTCCCGAGGCCCCGCACCGGGCGCACCCCGGCCGCGGCACCCGCCCAGCCGTCGCCCGCCTCGTCGTCCGCTCAGCCGTTGTCCGCCCAGCCGGCACCCGCGCAGCCCGGACCCGCCCAGCCCGGACCCGCCCAGCCCGGACCGGCGCAGCCGGTGCCGTCCTGGCCGCAGGCCGTCGCCGCCTTCGAGGCCGCCCGGGCCGAGGTCGAACGCCTGCGCGCCGAACGGGCCCGCCTGGCCGCCACCCTCGCGGACACCGCGCAGGCCCGGGGCCCGCGGCGCGTCGACGCCCTGCGCGCCGCCCTCACCGCCGCTGACCGGCGCGCGGCGGAGGCCGAGGCCCGGCACGCCGACGCCGCCGCGGCCGCCGCCGGCGCCCGGACCGCCTCCCTCACCGCCGAAGCCGCGCACGACGCCGCGACCCGGGACATCCCCCGGGCCCGCGCCGCCCTCGCCGAGGCCCGCGCCGACCTGGCCGCCGCCCGCGAACGGGCCTCCCACCACCGGGAGTACGTCGAGGCCCTGACCGCCCGGCACGAAGCGCCGTCCGAAACCGGACCGGGCCTGCGCTCCGGGCTGCGCCGCCTGCTCCGCACCGCCGCCGAACGCCAGGCCGCCGAGGCGCAGCACGAACGCACCCAGGCCGAGATCCTCGACCTGCTGGTGCAGCAGCGCTCCGCCCTGGAGGACGCCCAGGAACACCTCGCCCGCTGCGTGCGCGCCGAGGACCTCGCCGCCTCCGATCTGCACACCCGCTCCACCGCCGCCGTCGACGGGGCCGCCGCGGTCGCCGACCGGGCCCGTGCCCGGGAGGCCGAGGCCCGTACGGCGGAGGCCGCCGCGCTGGAGGCCGTCCGGCGGGCCCGGCACGACGCCGCGGCCGCCCGCGGCGAGCTGGACGCCGCGACCGCCGGCCTCGACGCCGCCCACCGCGCCCTGCGCCGGGCCGCCGCCGACCTGCCCTCCCTGCCCCTGGACTGGCTCCACCTCGACGACCGGGAACAGGAACTCGGCTCGCCCTGGTCCGACGAGGCCTGGTGCACCGCCCGCAGCGACCTGTTCATTCGCGCCCTGGACCTGCACCGCGCCTTCGTCGCCGCCAACGCCAAGCGGGTCCGCGGCAACCTGCTCGTCCTGACGGAGCTCATGGCCGGCACCAACGGCCCCGTCCCCGACGAGGAGGTGCTGCGCGCCTGGCAGACCCTCTTCCTCCTCGTTCCCGTCGTCTCCACCACCTTCTCCTCCATCGGCAGCATGTTCGCCCGTCTCGGCAGGGGCGCCATCGGCTGGGTGCTCGTCGACGAGGCCGGGCAGGCCACCCCGCAGGCCGCCGTCGGCGCCCTGTGGCGCGCCCGCCGGGCCGTCCTCGTCGGCGACCCCCTGCAGCTCGAACCCGTCGTCACCATGCCCGCCGCCCTCCAGCGCCGGCTGCTGCTCGCCCACGGCGTGGACGAGGAGTGGCTGCCGTCCGCGACCTCCGCCCAGGCCGTCGCCGACCGCGTCAACCGCTACGGCACCTACCTGCCCGACCCCACCGGCGCCGACGGGTCCACGGTCTGGGTCGGCTCGCCCCTGCGTGTCCACCGCCGCTGCGAGGACCCGATGTTCACCGTCAGCAACGACGTCGCCTACGGCGGTCTGATGGTGTACGGCACCCACCCCCGGCCCTTCCCCGACGAGGACCACGACGGCCTCCTCCCCAGCCGCTGGCTCGACACCCCCGACCCCGCCCGCGACGGCGACGCCCCCTGGGGCGAACGCGACCGCCGCGCCCTGGAGTTCGTCCTCGGCCGGCTCCACCGCCACGGCGCCGGCCCCGACCGGCTGCGCATCATCGCCCCCTTCCGCGCCCTCGTCCGCGAGGCCCGCGAGACCTGCGCCGAAGCCGGCTGGACCACCGAGCAGTTGGACGAGCGCTGCGCCACCGTCCACCGGGCCCAGGGCAAGGAGGCGGACGTCGTCATCCTCCTCCTCGGCAGCAACCGCCCGGGCGCCCGAGCCTGGGCGGCCGGCAGCCCGCACCTGCTCAACGTGGCCGCCAGCCGGGCGAAGCGGCGCCTGTACGTCATCGGCGACCGCTCGCTGTGGGCGCCGCTGCCCCACTTCGACGTCCTGGCGGGGGAGTTGCCGACCTACGACCACCTCCGTGACCGCGACACCTGGCCCCTCGACGGGCCCGACCCGGGGCGGGCCTCCGGGTAGGCCCCGGGTCCGGGCCCGGACATCGGCGGGCTGCTACCCCAGATCGTCGAGGAGGCCGTCCAGGGCCTTCTTGAGGGCTGCGGCGTTGGCCGGGTCGAACCAGGTGGTGCGGATGCGTTCGTTGCTGCCGTTGGGTGTCTCGTGGTCGGCGGCGAGCCGGTGCAGGGGGCGGGTCCCGTCGCCCAGGGAGCGGCCGACGTTCTGGAAGAGGCCGCGCACGTAGCGGTCGGCGGCGTCGGGGGAGATGCCGTGCTCGGCGGCCCAGGAGGTGAGCGTGGTGAGGTAGGCGTAGTGGGCGGTGAGGGTCGAGGTCAGCGCGGAGAAGACGTTGAAGGCGTCCTGGTCCGCGACGGGGAGCACGCCGCCCAGCCGCTCGAAGAGCGCGTCCACCACCGGGTGCGAGGGGAAGGTCACGGTGACGGAGCGGCGCTCGCGCACGGCCGGCAGCGGGATGGCGCCGACGATCGCCGCGCCGGTGGCGAGGGTCCGGCGCAGGTCCTCGGTGGGGACGCCGGCCATCAGGTTGACCACGGTCCGGTCGTCGGGCACCGTCAGCCCGGCGAGTGCCTCGCGGTGGTCCTGGCGGCGCAGGGCGACGACCACCACCTCGGAGCGGTCCACCACCTCCTGGTTGTCGGCGCACACCCGGACGCCCCCGAAGCGTTCGGCCAGTTCGGCGGCGGTGCGGGCGCCCCGGGGGGAGAGGTGGACGTCGGGCGAGGCGCCGCTGCCGTCGTCGCTGCAGAGGCCTTCGACGATTGCCCGGCCGATCTCGCCCACTCCGATGATGCCGATGCGCTGCACTGTGCCGTCCTCCAGGGTGTGCGGTGGTGAGCCGAGCGGAGCCGACGTTACGTCAGTTGTGGTGTTCGCCACAGGCCGGGCGGCCCGAGACGACGCCTCAGGGCCCCGGCTCAGATGGTGCGTTCGGCTCGTCGATGGTGATGTCGGAGGCGCGCGGTACCGTCGCCGCATCCGACCGAGGAGAGCTGCATGGCGACCAGGTGGGCCTTGACGATCGATTGCGCGCACCCGGCGGAGCTGGCCGCGTTCTGGGCCCTGGCGACGGGCTACACGGAGAAGCCCGCACCCGCGGGATTCGGGAGTTGGGAGGAGTGGCTCTCCCACCACGGGGTCCCGGAGGAGGAGTGGGACGAGGGCGCGTACCTCGGTGACCCCGAAGGGGCGGGCCCCGGCCTGTCCTTCCTGAAGGTGCCGGAGCCGAAGGTGGTCAAGAACCGGGTGCACATGGACGTACAGGTCGGCGGCGGCCGTGAAACACCGTGGGAGGTGCGGTGGCCGCGCGTGGTCGCGGCGGTGGAGTGGCTGACCGCTGCGGGTGCGACGGTGGTTCGCGAGGAGGACCTGAACGGGAAGCCCGATCACGTGGTGATGGCTGATCCGGAAGGAAACGAGTTCTGCCTGGTCTGACACCGGAACTCCAATCCGGGCCGGGCTCAGTGTGAGCACGTGATCCGTTTCGCGGCACGGACCGTCGATCGACACCGAGGGGGAAAAGACCCATGAGAACGTTGCCCGTTGTCACCGAGCACGAGGAGTTCGAGGCCCTGGTCGTCCGGACCGACTACCGGGACGACGCGAGCTGGCAGGCGGTGGCGGCGGAACTGGCCAAGCCCTGGGGAGACCGGCCCTACGAGCCGTACGTTCACCTCGTCGACGACCCCGCCTGGGCGGACGCGACCGCCGATGAGGTGGTCGCGGCAGCCTGCACCGGAGAGCATCGGAGCGTGGTCTTCCTCGCCGACCGCACAACGATGCAGTCCGCCGACCACGCCCTCCTCGCGGTCACCACGATCCAGCGATCAGATTGCGAGGAGGACGAGGACTACGACCTGACGACCGCGAACGGGCGCGAGTTCCGAACCCTCCCGGTGGGAGTTCACGAAATACACGCGAACCTGAGCATCGCCAACCTGGGCTTCGAGGAATTCGCCGCGGCCGCGCACGACGACCCCGAGGGCATCTACCGGTCCTTCTGACCGGCCCGCCCCGGGCGGTGGACAGAGTGCCTTGCTCCCGCGTTACTTCGCCAAGGCCGCGCGGAGGAAGCCGAGGATCTCCGCCTGGGCCGCTGCGGCCTGGGGCTCGACGCCGGGCAGGGCGAGGAATCCCACATCGAGGCGCGGATCCCCTGACGGCCCCGGGCTCGGCCTCGGGCTGGAGAGGGGATCGCCCGCCGGTCCGGGCGGGAGTCAGGTCCTCCGGCGCGGTGCCCCGTGCACGGAGTCCAGCAGCAGGTCCAGTAGCCGTTCGGGCTGCTGTCCCGCCTGGTCGTCATGGGCGGTGGCCAGCGCGATCCCGATGACGAGGTGGAAGAGGTCGTCGGCGGTCAGGTCGGTGCGAGCCGTTCCGTGCCGTTGGGCGCGGGCGAGCAGGCCGGTCACCATGTCCAGGATGCGCCGGCGGCAGTCGAAGCCCAACGCGTCGGCCGACTCCACCAGCAGGGCGCTGCCCATGCCCTGGTGCACGCAGGCATGGGCGAGGAAGGCCCGCAGCCATTGCTCCAGGGCGTCGTCGGCGTTCTCCGAGGCGAGCAGCCGTTCCGCGTGCGCGCGCAGGGTCTCGATCCGGTCTCCGAGGACCGCCGTCAGCAGGGCCGAGCGGTTGGGGAAGTGGCGGTACAGGGTGCCGGGGCCCACCCCCGCCCGGCGGGCGATCTCGTTGAGGGACGCGCCCGGCCCGGATTCGGCGAACACTTCGCGGGCCGCCGCCACCAGGCGTTCCCGATTGAGGCGGGCGTCCGTGCGCTGCGGGGGCTCGGCCGGGGTGAGTGCCTGACTGCTCGTCATCGTCGCGCCCTTCGGTCGGCTCCCGGGATGGCGAACCGGAGAGGTTCTCCGTATTCTAGCCGACAGGAAACCGGAGAACCTCTCCGGATAGCCGCCCGAGGAGTACGGATGACTGACGACACACGGACCGGGCTCGGCAGGGTCGGGATCTGGACCTTCGCCTACGAAGGCCAACCCGCCGCACGCGTACGTGAATCGGCCGCGGAACTGGAGGAGTTGGGTTACGGGGCCATCTGGCACGGCGAGGCGTTCGGCCGCGACACGGTGGGCCAGGCCTGGTTGCTGCTGTCGGCGACCCGACGGATCACCGTGGCGTCCGGCATCGCCAACATCGCCTTCCGGGACCCGATCGCCATGGCCAACGCGACCCGCACGCTCGGTGAGGCCTTCCCCGGGCGCTACCTGCTCGGCCTGGGCGGGCACCGGGTCGACGACACGGTGCATCAGGTGGACGGCTACCCCGTCCCGGCCCGGGGCAGGGCGCTCGCCACGATGCGGGCCTACCTCGACGCCATGGACGCCACCCCCGCCCACGGCCCCGTGCCGGACCCGGCGCCCCGTCGCGTCCTGGCCGCCCTCGGTCCGAAGATGCTCGAACTGGCCGCCGAACGCACCTGGGGCGCGCACCCCTACTTCGTGCCCGTCGAGCACACCTCGCGGGCCCGGACGATCATGGGGCCGGACGCCTTCCTCGGGGTCGAGCAGGCCGTCGTCCTGGACACCGACCTCGGCCGGGCCCGGGAGGTGGCCGCGGCACACGTGGCCGGATACGTCGCGATGGCGCCGCACCAGCGGGCGAACCTCCGAAGGCTCGGCTTCGGCGACGAGGACATCATGGGCGGCCCGAGCCGCCGGCTGGTGGACGCGATCGTCGCGTACGGCGACACGGAGGCGATCCGCCGCCGCGTCCAGGAGCACCTCGACGCAGGAGCCGACCACGTCTGCCTGCAGGTCCTGAGCGCCGATCCGACCGCGCTGCCGGAGCGGGAGTGGCGCGAGCTCGCCGCCGCCCTCGTCGCGCCTTCTCCGCCGCAGGCTGCCCGGTAGCACCGGCATTCGCCGCCGCCCGGCAGGTCGTTCGGAGCAACGTGTTCGAGCGCTGTCGAGCGCTCCTGACCGCCCTGCGAAGTGGCCCGACCGCGCGCACACGGTCCTTGGCGCTGCCGGGCGCTGCCGGCGACTCCCGCTGCTCCTTGGTCGACGCGTCCGTCGGACTCCGGCCGCCAGGCGCGGGTGACGGTGGACGGCGCGCTGCCGGGTGATGGGCCGTGCGGGTGTCCACCGCGGGTGCCGGACCGGGCCGCTGGTGGTGGGGTGTCACGCAGGAGGAGGCGACAGGACATGGAGCCCGATCGCCTCGGCTGCGATGGTCATGGCGGCGTCGAAGTAGGCGGGGTAGTCCGTGACCACCTTGTTCAGGTGGCCGAACAGCTCGAAGCTGATCGTGCCGACCAGGGAGATCCACAGGGTGAGCGACCGTTCCACCAGGTCCGCGTAGGGTTCGGCCGGCGCCCCGCCCGCGCTGTCGAGCACCTGCTGGGCGACGAGTCTCGGCCCGGGGAGCGGCTGCGCGGGGGGGCGCAGGAGGCCGGAGGCGTGTGCCTCGACGACGAGACCGGCCATCAGGCGGGTGACCCGGGTGGCGGGGTCGACCGTGTCGGTGGGGGCCTGGTAGCCGGGGACGGGTGAGCCGTAGACCAGGGCGAACTCGTGCGGGTGGGCCAGGGCCCACTGGCGGACCGCCCGGCATGCGGCAAGCCACCGGGTGCCCGGATCGGCGGGAGCGGCGGACGCCGCCCCTGACTCCGCGGCCGCTCCGACCGCGTTGAACGCGTCGATGATCAGCGCGGTGAGCAGTGCGTCCCGGCTGGGGAAGTAGCGGTACAGCGCCGAGGAGGCCAGGCCCAGGTCCCGCGCCACCGCGCGGAGCGACAGCGCGGCCGCCCCGGTCTCGGCGAGCTGGCGAGTGGCGGCTTCCTTGATCGCGCGAGTGAGCTCGGCGCGGGCCAGCTGCCGCGCGGTCTGCGATGCCGTCATGCCGTCCATCCTGTCATGCGAGAGCAGTGCACACAAGAGAGAGCGCTGCTCTTGACTTCTCCCCGTCGCGGCGAGAACACTCCTCCACGAAGAGAGCACTGCTCTCTCAATTCTCCAGGAGGACCTTCATGGCACGGCACATCGTCATCGGCAAGGGCCCCGTCGGGGCCACCACGGCGCGACTGCTCGATGAACAGGGGCACGAGGTCGTCGTCCTGAGCCGCTCCGGCGGCGACGGGAGTACGGCGCTCGACGTCACGGACACGGCGTCACTCCGGCAAGCCACCAAGGGCGCCGAGGTGATCTACAACTGCGCGAGCCCGCTGTACCACCGGTGGCCCACCGACTGGCCGCCGATCGCGAACGCCCTCCTCGACGCGGCGGAGTCCGCCGGCTCGGTGCTGGTGACGATGGGCAACCTGTACGGCTACGGCCCCGTCGACGCCCCCCTCACGGAGGACCTGCCGCTCGCGGGCACCGGCACCAAGGCCCGGGTCCGCATCGGCATGTGGCGCGACGCGTTGGCCCGGCACCGGGCCGGCCGGATCCGCGTCGCGGAGGCGCGGGCCTCGGACTTCTTCGGGCCCGGCGTCACCGAGGCCGGCCACCTCGCCCAGCGGATGATGCCCGCGCTCCTGGCCGGCCGTGCAGTCAGGGTGATCGGCAACCCGGACGCACCGCACAGCTTCACCTACGTCCCCGACATCGCCCGTACGCTCGTACGGCTCGGTACCGACGAGCGGGCGTGGGGACGCGCCTGGCACGTTCCCACCGCCCCGCCGCTGTCGACCCGGGAGGCGGTCCGGCACCTGTGCCGGCTGGCGGGCCTGCCGCCGGCCACGGTCGGCCGGATCCCCTGGTGGCCGCTCCACCTGGCCGGCCTGGTCAACCCCATGCTCGGGGAACTGCGGGAGGTGCAGTACCAGTTCGACCGGCCGTTCGTGATCGACTCCCAGGCGTACACCGCGGCCTTCGGCGAGGTGTCGACCCCGATCGACGAGGCGCTGGGGGCGACCGTCGAGTGGTGGCGGGCGCGGCTCGGCCAGTAGCGCCACGTACGCGGCACCGGCTGTCGGGCTGCGCCGACCCTGCGGCGCACTCAGGAGCGGGCCGAAGCCGCGTCCCCCCGCTGGGTCGGTCCGCGGACGGTGCCCACGCCCGGGCGCCGATTCCGAGCACGCCGAACGGCCGTGGCAGCACCGGCGCCCGCGCGGGAGTCGGCGATAGAGTCCGAGGTCGAGGCCGGGGAGGGGCGCATGACGGCGGAGGACGCGAACACCTGCGAGGACCGGGAGTTCCAGGACGGGGGGTCTCCCGGCCCCGCGGACGCTCCCGGGCGCGAGGTCCCTGTCAGGGACTCGCTGACCCTCTGGGACAAGCCGCTGGTCGGCCCCCGGTACGTCTTGTGGAAGCACCGGCTCGTCCTGGAGAGCCGGCCGGACCTGCCGTCGCCGTCCCCGCTCAAGCTCGTTACGAAGCGGTACGAGCCGGGTCTGTGGCGGCTTGCCCGCCGCTACTGGGGTCTCTACTACCTGCCCCGAAGCCTCCCCGAGGAGTACCAGGAGATCCTCCGCCGTGCCCGGGCCGCAGCCCGCGCCACCGAGGACGCGCCCGCCGGGGTCCGGGACGAACTCCTCCACCGCGAAGAACCGCTCTTCGACAGCCGGCTGCTCCTGGAGGAGCGTCTGCTGCTGCTCGCCCAGACGCTGGAATCGGGGGACGAGGACCCGGAGTTCGACGCGGAGGCGGAGTCCCGGCCGCTGATCGGTGCCCTGGAGGCGCGCGCCACCGCGGCCTTCGACCTGGCCCTGCGTCGGGCCGAGGCGGTCGACGTGGTGGCCACGGAGGAGCTGCGCCTCCCGGGGGAGCAGTACACCGTGGGGCGCTGGAATCTTCAGGACGTGTCGCGGGTGCCGACGGTGGAGCGCCTCGTCTGCGATTGCGGCAGGAGCCGATGGCTGGTGATCCTCATCGACCGGTCCGGGGCGGTCGGCTGCTCCTGCGGCCGGTTGCGCTGGGAGAGCCGCCTCACGCGCGAGGTGGTCGAGCGGACGGCCCCGGCCGGGCCGACCCGGTTCCGGCCGCCCTTCGACCTCGACGCGGTCGCCGCAGAGGCCGGGTTCGGCCCCTTCCGCCGCAGGTGGTGACCATCCCGTCGCCCGCCCGCCACCGGCCGTCACCGCTGTCGGTGACGGCCGGTAGAGTCCCGCGGACCGTCGTGATCGTCATGACCGCCGCACCGCCCGGAGGAGACCTGTGCCCGCGCTCCACGACTTCACCACCTGGGAGCCGCTGCTGACGCTCCTCCGGGCCGAGTACGGCGGCCGTGCGGCTGCCGGTACCGGCCACATGACGGGAAGCATCTCGTCGACCGGGTGGAGGCTGAAGGTCCTGCCGCGCGACGAGCAGTTCCTTGCCCGGGCCGCGGCGCCGGTGCAGCGCGCCCTCGTGGAGGCGGGCGTCCGCGAGGCGATGTTCGCGGCGGACGTCTCGCGGGACGGGCGGACGGTCCTGCACGTGTTCGGCACCAGCCCGGCGATGGAGTCCAGGTCCGGCCTCCGGATCCCGAGCCCCGGCACGCTCGTCCTGGTCGAGGACGCCGTCGCCGAACCCTGGCGCCGCCGGCCCGAACCGGTCCCCGGGGCGGTGCCGGCGCCGTCCGCGGACCCGGCCCTGCTGGAGCGGACGCTCCGCGAGAGGCTCCCCGACGCCGTCGGCGCGACCGAGGAGGAGATCGCCGCCGCGGAGGAACGGCTCGGCGTCGCGCTGCCCGAGGAGCTCAGAGCGCTCTACCGTGCGACCAGGGTCAGCCCGGTCGGGCCGGACGGATCGGGGGACTGGGAGGCCGACTTCGCGGAGCAGCAGGCCGCCGAGTCCGCCGTCGGATGCGAACTCGGCTCCCTGGACAGCCTGTTCATAGCCGACGCGACCCTGCGGCCGTGCCCGTGGCGGTACGCGGCCGTCGAGGCGGCCGTCACCCCGCCCGACGCCGCCGTCCAGGGCCTGGCCGGCTCGCCGGGCTGGATCGCCTTCGGCAGCAACGGCGGTGACCACTTCGCCGTCGACCTGACGCCCGGCCCGGGCGGCCACCTCGGCCAGGTCATTCTCATCGGCCACGAGGAGAACATCGGTGCCGAACTGTACGGGGACTCGCTGACCGAGCTGGTCCTGAACCGCTTCGAGAGCGGTGCGCCGGAAGGCCACGCCGTGCGGCAGGCCCGGGCCACGGTCCGGATCGGCGAGCGGCCGGACCCGGCCGACCTCGTCTCCTCCGCCCACCCCGACCTGGAGGTGGTGGAGATCCTCCGCCGGAGCGGCGCACCCCTCAGCCTCGCCCCCGTCGTCGGACTGCCGCGGCTCCGCACCCTCACCGCGCACCCCGGCACGCTGGCCGACCCGTTGGAGATCGCCGGCCTGACCGGCCTCGAGTACCTGGGGATCGGGCCCGACGAGTGGCGCGTCCTCCTCGACGCCGGGGCGGTCCCGAAGGGACTGTCCGCCGTCAGTGTCGAGGTGCGTGGGGACGAACACCCGCTGACCGTCGTGGACGTGGCCAACGACCTCCTCGCGCTCTGGGACCGCCCGCCGATCGCCCGGACCAGCATCGAGGGACACCTTCCCCACCCGGGCGTCTCCGGCAGTTGACCTGTGGCGGCCCCGGTCGGATGCGGAGGTCTCGGCCAGACTGTGACCATGACTGAGCGATCCTTGAGCGCGGGTGCGAATGTTCCGGTCGACGCGGGCGCCGTCCGGGTGGAGGTCAGCTGGGCGGGTGGGGGCGGCGGGCCGGAGGTGGATGCGTCGGCGGTGCTGGTGGCGGCGGGCGGGCGGGTTCGGGGGGACGGGGACTTCGTGTTCTACAACCAGCCGCGGCACGCGTCGGGGGCCGTGGTGCACCGGGGGAAGGCGGACGGGGCGGGGACGGTGGTGGACCGGATCGAGGTGGACCTGGCGCGGGTGGAGCCGGGGGTGGAGAAGGTCGTGCTGGTGGCGTCGGCGGACGGCGGGGTGTTCGGGCACGTGCGGGGGCTGGCGTTGAGGCTGGTCGACGGCGCGACGGGGGGTGAGGTGGCGCGGTTCGCGATGGCGGCCGGGGAGGAGACCGTGCTCATCGGCGGGGAGCTGTACCGGCGGGGCGGGCAGTGGAGGTTCCGGGCGGTGGGGCAGGGGTACGCGTCGGGACTGGCCGGGCTGGCGGCCGACTTCGGGGTGACGGTGGACGAGGAGGGCGGGGAGCGGCCCGGGGAGGAGACGAAGCTGCCGCCCGAGATGCGGGAGCGGTTGTCGTTGCGCAAGCGGCAGGTGGCGGTGAGTCTGGAGAAGCACGGGGCGGCGGGCCTCGTCGCGCGGGTGGTCCTGGTGCTGGACGCGTCGGGGTCGATGGCGGCGCTGTACGCCCGCGGCGTGGTGGCCGACGTGGTGGAGCGGATGGTGGCGGTCGCGGCGCAGCTGGACGACGACGGGGCCATGCAGGCGTGGACGTTCGCGTCGAACCCGGCGCGGCTGCCCGATCTGCGGGTGGGGGAGCTGCCCGCGTGGTTGCGGCACGTCAAGGTCGGGCAGCTGGGCGGGCTCTTCGGCCGCCGGACGCGGCGGGCGGCGCTGCCCGAGGGGGAGGTGGACATGAAGACGGTCGGGATCGGCAACGAGGAGCAGAAGGTCATCGCCGAGGTCCGGGCGTACGTGCGGAGCCGTCCGGCCGCGGCGCCGACGCTGGTGCTGTTCTTCTCCGACGGTGGTGTCCACCGCAACGCGGACATCGAGCGCGAGCTGCGGGAGGCCGTCGAGGAGCCGCTCTTCTGGCAGTTCGTGGGGCTGGGGCGCTCGGACTACGGGGTGCTGCAGCGGTTCGACGAGCTGCCGGGGCGGCGCGTGGACAACGTGGGGTTCTTCGCGGTCGACGACATCGGCACGCTCCCCGACCAGGAGCTGTACGACCGGCTGCTGTCGCAGTTCCCGCGCTGGGTCACGGCCGCCCGGCGGGCGGGCATTCTGCGGTAGCGGCGAGGGGCGGGGCGGACGAGGGGGCGAGCCAGCCGAGGGCCTCCAGCGCCGCCTGGATGCCGGCCGCTCCGGGCTCGTCGGGCCGGTGCACGCCGGGGTCCGCGGCGAGGGCGGTGAGCAGGGCGGGTTCGGCGCCGCCGACCACCACCGCGTGGGCGCCGAGCCCGTAGAGCGAGAGGTCGTTGAGGGAGTCGCCGGCGACGAGGATCTCGTCGGGCCGCCAGCCGAGCTTCCCGGCCAGGGCGCGCACGGCGTTGCCCTTGGAGGCGTCCGGCGGCAGGACGTCGAAGTAGCGCTCGCCGGAGTACACCCAGGCGCAGCCGAGCGCCTCGACGGCGGCGGTGAGCTCCTCGGTGAGGTGGTGCGGCGCCAGGTGGTAGGAGCAGCGGCCGTCCTGGACGACGTCCCGCTGGTAGACGAGGGCGGGGAAGCGGCGCAGCGCGGCGCGCACGCGCTCCGTGCCCGGCCAGCCGGTGCGCAGCTGCTCCTGGAGGGAGTCCACGGGGGTGAAGTCCGCGCCGTCGACGACGGTGGCGCCGACGTCGGCGATGATCCACCGCGGCCGCGGGACGAGCGGGTCGGCCAGGACCTCGCGGACCGAGGCCAGGCCCCGGCCGGTGGCGAAGACCGGGACCACCTCGGGGCGGCGGACCAGCGCGTCCCGTAGTCGCCGCCGCTGGTCGGGGCTTCCGCCGAGCAGGGTGCCGTCCAGATCGGTGACCAGAATCCTCGACATCGGGGAGGACGCTAGCACGATCACGGGCCGTGGTGAAGTGTTCACCTCAGGTGTGGGGCAGGCCTCCTGAGGCAGCGGCGGCGGGCGGCGGAAGGTCAGGACGCCGGGGCGGCCCGCTCGGACTCGCTGCGCAGCACGCAGAACTCGTTGCCCTCGGGATCGGCGAGGACTGCCCAGCCGGTGCCGTCGGGGTTGCGGCGGTCGGCGACGAGGGTGGCGCCGAGGCCCAGCAGCCGCTCCACCTCCGGATCGCGCGTGCCGTCCGGGCGCAGGCAGAGGTGGAGCCGGTTCTTGACCGTCTTGGGCTCGGGCACCTGGTTGAAGTACAGGACCGGGCCCTCCGCGAGCAGCACCTGCACCTCGGGGTCGCCCGGCCGGTCCTCCGGATGCAGCGGACGGCCGGTCACCTGGCTCCAGAACCGGGCCAGCTGATAGGCGTCCGCACAGTCGATCGCCACGTTCTGCACTACCGAGACCATGGGCCGAGCCTTCCCGATTTCCGGCCCGAACGCCAGCCGGTCGCCCGCCGCCCGGGCCGCCCGGCGGGCCGCCTCCCGGGCCGCCGGGGCCCGGCGATCTACACTGGCGCCCCGCCGGACCGTCCGGAACAGCGGCCGCCGCCCGTCCCCCGCAGAGGAGCCCGTCGGTGCACTCCTGGCTCTCCGAACGCCGCCGGGCGGCCCTGAGCACGGCGGTCGCGGTCGGCACGGCGGCGCTGCTCGCCCTCCTCCTCGCGCTCGTCGAGGGCCCGTCGCCGGTCTCCGGGGCGGACGTGGCCGTCCTGCTGCTGTTCGTCTACCTCGCGGCCTACCTCGCCGTCACCCTGGTGGCCTTCTCGACCGCCCCGCCCGAGCGGATCCGCGACTGGGCCCGGCGCGCCGAGCGCGGCACCGTGCTCCAGCGCTACGTCCTCGGCAGCGCCCCCGGGCCGGGGGTGTCGCTCTTCGTCGCGGCCGCCGCCATGGTGGTGTCGCTGGTCTGGCGCCCGGGCCACTTCGGCTCCGCCCTGCCCGAGGCCGTCCGGGTGATGATCGCGCTCGCCCTGGTCGCCGATGCCTGGATCTGCGTGCTGGTCTCCTTCGCGGTCGCCTTCCACGCCGACAACCTGGTGGAGGACGAGCAGGCCCTGGCGTTCTCCGGGCCCGGCCCCGCGCTCTGGGGCGACTACCTGTACTTCGCCGTGGCGGTCATGACGACCTTCGGCACCACCGACGTCGAGGTGCGGTCGCGGGAGATGCGGCGGACGGTGGCGGTCAACTCCGTCATCGCCTTCGGCTTCAACACGGTGACGGTGGCCAGCCTGGTGTCCGCCCTCACGTAGCGGTCCGTCGCTCAACGGGCGGTGAGCCGCCAGCCCGCGTGGTAGGGGTCGTGGACCAGCAGCAGGCAGCCCGGTACGGGCTCCAGGTCGCGCGCCGGGTCGCCGGGGTAGGCGGTCGCGGCGTCACGCGGGCCGTCGGCGCTCCACAGGGAGGCGGTGAGCCGCCTGCCGCGCCGGCCCAGGTGGCGGAAGCGTCGCCGGCCGCGGACGGCGAGCCGCGCGCGGTCGCCGGTCCAGCGGACCACCTCGCTGCCGTGGCCGGTCAGGCGGTCGGACACGGTGCGCACCCCGTCGAACGGGGTCACCTCCAGGGTCCAGCCGCCCATCGCGTTCACCGAGATCACCTCGGGGTACGGGGCGGCGCCGATCAGGAGCGAGCCGCACCACTCCTCCTCCGCGTGGTGGCCCGCGACGCGTCCGCCCGGGGCCTCGACGGCGAGCCATCGGCGCTCCTCGGCCGGGTGCCGGACCTGCAGGACGGCGGGTGGGCCCTCGTAGCAGAGCAGTGCGCGGCCCGAGCCCTCGGCCCGGTCGATCAGCAGGCGTTCCGGCCGGTCCGGCCGCAGGGTCATCCGCCAGGCACTGTCGCAGTCCTTGACGTGCAGGCCGAGGCGGCCGAGGGCGGCGTCCTTCCGGCCGCCCCAGAGCGGGACGGAGACGGGGCGCTCGTCGGTGTAGACCCGGTGCGAGGCGAGGAAGCGGCCGTCCTCGCTCAGCACCTCGACGCGGCAGGTGCCGGCCGCGAGGGTCATCTCCAGCACGGCGGGCCGCCCCGGATCCGGGCGGTCGAACAGTTCGGCGGAGTTCCCGAATCCGTTGCGGACCAGCGCCGTCGAGGACGGGAGGTCGGCGGGCTCGACCGTGAAGGACCAGTCCCGGCCGTGTTCGACGACCACGAACTGAGGTCCGTCCAGGGCGAATCCGTTCCGGTTCGTGGTGCTCAGGACGAAGTCGAAAGTGTCGGCCACCACCACCGGTGGCGCGTCCGGACCGTCGGGGTAGTGGACCACCCGCAAGGCGCCGGCCTCGTCACGGGTCTGGGTCACCACCGCCCGGGCGGCCCCGCCCCGGTACTCCAGCAGCCGCGGCCCGCTGCCCGTCGCCCCCGTGCGCAACTCGACCGTGTCGCCGGGACCGTGCACCGTCAGCGTCCAGTGCTGCGAGGCGTCGACGGTGATCCGCCGCATCGCCCGCTGCCGCTCCGGCGACAGCAGGACGGTGGTGCGGCCGTGGCCGTAGAAGGTGGGGTGCCCCGGCTCCGTCGCTCCGTCGCGCTCGCGGAGGTTGATCCACTTCCCCGGCGCGGTCTCCGCCGTCAGCAGCACCACCCGGGCCGGATCCGGGAACTCCAGCTCCACCTCGGACCGCCCTCGTCCCGACACGACCCGACCGCTCACCGGCGTCACCCCCCCGGCGGCAGTCTCCCGGCTCCGGTCCCACCCGCACCACCCCGTGGACGTCACAACCCCGCGACAGCCCGGCGGGAGAGGTCGGGTGTGCCTCGGGTGTCGGACCGCTCCGCTACAGTCCGGGCCATGACCGGAGATCTTCGGGGAGGCGGCGAGTTGAAGGCCGAACAGCCCACGACGGAAGAGCAGTTGGCCGACCCCCGGTTCCTGGTGACCGCCGATCCGCACGAGGCGGTGCTGCGACTCGCCACGGCCTCGGGACCGGCCGCCCGGCTGGCGGCGGCCGTGTACCGGGCGTCGGCCCGGCTGCACGGGGAGGCCGGCGCCGCCACCCGCCGGCAGCTCCTGGCGCTGGACGCGGCCCGTTTCGGGGACCGGGCGCTCGCCGGGCGGCTGGCCGCAGTGAGCCTCGCGCAGGTGCCGGACGAGCGGTGGCGGGTCGACTGGGCCACCGGCTCGGGCGTCCACCCCGCCTTCCGCGGCACCGCCGACGGGTCCTGGCCTCCGCCGCTGGTGGAGCTCGACGGCCGACCGGCCGTCATCACCCGGGGCGAGGGCGGCGCGCTGCTGCTGTGCGACCCGGCCACCGGCGAGCCGCTGCTCCGGCCGCCCGCCGCCGGCTCCGCGCCCGGGGAGGAGTGCGCCGTGGTGCTCGACGGCCTGGCGCTGACCGTGCGGTGCGAGAGGGGCGTTCCGCCGCGGCTGTTCGACGCCGCGACGGGCGAACCGCTGGGCGCCCTGGAAGGCGAGGACGGCGCGGACGGTGAGGAGGGGGAGGATGCCGAACCCGGGCCGGCGCCGTCCGCCGTCGCAGCGCTCACCCGCGACGGCCGGCCGCACGTGCTGGGCGACGACGGGGCCGGGTTCGCCCTCTGGGATCTGACGACCCTCGAACTCGCGGGCCGCATCGTGGTGTTCGAGGAGGACGACCTCCAGGCCTGGGCGGTGACGGAGCTCGACGGGCGCCCGCACGCCGTCGTGGGCGGCTTCCGCGGCGCGGTCGGGCTCTGGGACCTCCACTGCGGCGAGCGCGTCGCCGAGGGGCGCTCCGAGGACGCGGACCTCTGGACGGCGGTGCTCGCCCCGGTCGGCGGACGCCCCCATGTGCTCACCGTCGGGAGCAACCCCTACGTCGGCGAGCCGCTGGAGGCCGCCGAGCTGTGGAGCCTCGACCCGCTGCAGCGACTGGACCGACTGCCGGTCGGCTGGGGCGAGTTGACGACGGCCGCCGCCCACGGACGGTGCTGGGTGCTCACCGGGGGCGGCCTGGCCTGGGAGCTGTCGGACGCCGCGCCGGCCGGGTGCCGGACGCCGGGCCACCGGGCGGGCGTCAGGGCGGTCGCGAGCACGGTGCTCGACGGGCGGGAGGTTGTGGTGAGCGGCGGTGACGACGAGGTGCTGCGGCTGTGGGACCTCGCCACCGGCGAGCCGCTCGGCCCGCCGCTGACCACCGCACCGTACGAGGACGAGTGGGAGGGCGTGAGCGGCGTGTGGACCGCGGTCGTGGACGGCCGCGCGTACGCCGTCGCGACGCACGAAGACGCGTACGAGAACACGGCCGAGCGCGTCTGGGACCTCGCGGCCGGCGCTGAGGCCGCCCCGGAGGTCGCCCGGCGGATCGCGGAGCGGGCCGCGGGTGGGGCCCCCGCGGTGGCGGCGCCGGAGCCCGAGGGGGTGGCCGCGGCGGCCGCCGGGACGCTCGACGGGCGCCCCGTCGCCGTGTCCGCCGTCCGGCGCCGCGTCCGGGTGTGGGACCTCTCCGGCGAACCGGTCGTGAGCGGTGAACTCGCCTTCCCCGAACCCGTCACCGCGCTGGCGCTCACGCCCGGCGGCCGTCTTCTGGTGGGGTTCGGCGAGGACGTCGCGGTCCTTTCCCGCCACTGAAGCAGAAGCAGGCGAACTGTCGGCACACAGCACACCAGAACGTCTGATCTGTCGTCAAAGTTCCTGGTTTTCCTGCGAACTTGTGTGAAGTCCCTTTAAGATCCCGTTAACCATGGAGGCTTTCAGCCACCCGCGAAGTCTTCGCGGGGTCCGGGCTGGGGGCCCAACGTCACTATGAGAGCAGGGATGACAACGACACGTGATCAGAACCCCGGTGCCGCCCGCGGCCCGGAGTTGCGCCGACCGGTCCTGCCCGGCCGGCGCACCGTGGGGGGCGCCGCGGCGCTGCTCCTCGGAATCGGGGCGTGCTCGCTGGTGGCCGCCCCGGCCGCCTTCCCGGCCGCGGCCGACGGCACGGTGACGGTCCGCGTCGTGCGGGCCGTCGACACCGACGGCCTCTGGACGCCCGGGCTGGAGCCCGGGATGGCCGGCGTCAAGGTGACCCTCACCGACGACACGGGCGCCGGGATCGAGGGCACCACGGCGGCGGACGGCACGGTCACGCTGACGCCGGGCAGCAAGCTCACCGGCGGCAAGTACCGCGTCCAGGTGGTGAACCCGAAGCCGGGCACGCTGTACCCGGCCTTCGCCTCCCGCGAGGGCCTGGCCGGCACGCCCAACCACCTCAGCAGCAACGAGGAGTTCGTCGACGTCTCCGGCGGCAAGAACGCGGCGGTGCTCACCGGGCTCTGGTACCCCGGCGACTACTGCCAGAAGAACGCCACGCTGGTGACGACCTGCCAGGCGGCCTCGCGCGAGGACGGGACCCAGCGCACGCTGGTCTCCTTCCCGCACAACGCGCGCGGCCAGGACGGCACGGACGCCAAGGCGACCAACATCGCCACCAACGCGGAGACCGGCACGCTGTACGGCATCGCGTGGAACAAGGCCGACCGGCGGGTGTTCTCCTCGGCGGTCGCCAAGCGCACGACGGACTACGGTCCCGGCGGCGCGGGCGGGATCTACGTGACGGACGTCGCGTCGAAGCAGACCTCGCTGTTCACCACGGTCCCGAACGCCGGTTCCACCGCCCACGGCGGCGGCACCGACGACGGGTTCATCGCGGTGCCGGGCAAGGAGAGCCTCGGCGGCATCAAGGTCACCGACGACGGCCAGGACCTCTTCGTCGTCAACCTCAACGACCGCAAGCTCTACCGCTACAACGCCACCGTGCCGACGGCGTCCGCGCCGAAGGCCGTCTACCCGATCCCCGACCCGGGCTGCCCCGCGGCCGGGGACTGGCGTCCGTTCGGCCTCGGCCTCCAGGACGGCACCGGCTTCCTCGGCGGCGTCTGCTCGGGCGAGTCGACGGGCAAGGCGTCCGACCTGAAGGCGGTGGTGCTGCCGTTCGACCTGGCCACCGGCGCCTTCTCGGCGGCGATCCTCAACCAGCCGCTGGACTACCCGCGCCAGTCGACCGTCGGCGGGGGCCCCTGCGACGGGGCGGCCTGGTTCCCGTGGACCGGCACCTGGCCGACCTCGCAGAACGGCAACGCCTGCGGCACCAGCCTGCTCGCCCAGCCCGAACCCGAGCTGGGCGAGATCGCGTTCGAGACCGACGGCTCGATGCTGCTGGCCTTCCGCGACCGCTTCGCCGACCGCGCGCCGGACGGTGTCCCGTACTCCGCCGTCATGTCGGGAGGTGACCTGAACAAGGCCTGCCCCGCCAACGGCGGCTACGTGATGGACACCAACAACGGATGCGGACTGTCCCCCCGGGGCACCCGCTTCTTCGACACCAGCTGGGGCGGTCACCGCAACACGGCGTTCGCGGGCATCGCGAACTCGAAGGTCGAGAACACCATCGCGACCTCCGCGTTCGACCCGAACCACCAGGCCCTCGGGTACGGTACGTCGTTCCTCCAGCGGAACGGCCAGCAGGACCCGAAGTTCGGGTTCCGGCTCACCCCGCCCGGCGGTCCCGACCCGTTCGGCAAGGGCGCCTCGATGGGCGACCTGGAGGTGCTCTGCGACCAGGCCCCGCTCCAGATCGGCAACCGGGTCTGGTACGACCCCGAGCGCAGCGGTATCCAGCGCCCGGGCCAGAAGCCGGTGCCCGGGGCGACGGTCAACCTCTACGACGAGACGGGGAAGCTCGTCGGCACCACGAAGACGACCGATCGCGGTGAGTACTACTTCGACGACACCAACGTCACGGGCGGCCTCAAGCCGCGCACGAAGTACACCGTCCGGCTCGACAACCCCGCCGACTACGCCAAGGGCGGCCCCCTCCACCAGTGGGTGCCGACCGACGCGGACGTCGGCGACAACACCTTCATCGACTCGAAGGGTGTCGTCCCGGCGGGCGGGCAGTACGCCGAGCGCGCGCTGACCACCGGCGGTCCGGGCGAGAACGACCACACCTTCGACTTCGGCTTCCGCCAGCAGGAGGGCGCGCTGCGCCTGGTCAAGCACGACCAGGACGGCAAGCCGCTGGCGGGCGCGAAGTTCCAGCTCTGGAAGGAGACCAACGGAACCGCCGGGCTGCAGAGCACCGGTGACAAGCCCGACGCGACGGTCGGCGAGCCCTGCACCACCGGGGCCGACGGCATCTGTAAGGGCAGCGGTGTGCCGGGGTCGTACTACTGGCAGGAGGTGAGCCCGCCCGAGGGCTACTCCGCGCCGGAGACCACGGTGTTCGGCCCGCTGGTGCTGAACGCCGACAACCTGGCCGCCGGAGTCGAGGTGACGGCCGTCAACCGGCTGAAGCCGACCCCGACGCCCACCGCGACCCCGACGCCGACGCCCACCGCGACGCCGACGCCGACCCCCACCCCGACGCCGACCCCGGCTCCGACGCTGCCGTCCCCGGCCGCGACGCCGCCCGCGCCGGCGCCCGCCCCCGGAGGGCACCTGGCCAACACCGGTGCCAACGCGGGCATCCCGGTGATGGCGGCCGGTGCGGGAACGCTCACCGTCCTCGGTGCCGCGTTCGTCGTGCTGGCGCGCCGCCGCAGGGCCCAGCAGGGGTAGCCTGCCTCCGGTAGCACCCCGCCCGGGCCGCTGAGGCCCGGGCGGGTTCCGCCGCCGAGGCCCCAGGGCGGGTCCGGAGACCTCTGGTCCCCGGACCCGCCCGTCCGCGTGTTGTGACCGAACGACGAGAGAAGGCATCCGCATGGCCCGGAAGACGAAGGCCGACACCCCCAGGCCGGACCCCGCGCCGGAGCCCGGGTCGCGTCGCCGGACCTTCTGGCTCAGGAGCCTGGTCGCCCTCGCGGTGTGCGCCACCGCCGCGGGCGGGCTGGTCGGCTACCGCATGGCCTCCGACGAGCCCGGGGAACGGCCGGTGACCGTCGACGAGGCCTCCCGGCTGGCCCTGTCGCGGCTGAACCTGTTCCAGGCCAGCCCGGTCGCGGTGAAGCTCACCGCCGCCGAGGGCGGGGGCGTCGAGGTCCGGGTCGAGGGCGTCGTCGACTACCGCACCCGCCGCGGCACCGGCAGCTACCGGATCACCGGGGCGAACGGCCCGCTCGACCACGGCCTGGTCGTCTGGGACGCCGGCGGCCTCGGACTCGCGCCCGAACCGGCGGGCGCGGACGGCCCGGCCTGGAAGCAGGCCGAGCACATCCCCCGGCAGGGCTGGTCCCCGCGCACCTACACGGCGGACCCGCTGGACGCCGGGCTCCAGCTGATCGCTCAGCTCGGCGCCGACCGGCCCGACAACCCGCTGCTGCTCGCCCAGTCCGGCGCGCGCTGGCTCGGCCGCGAACGCCTCGACGGCCGCGACGTCGACCGGTTCTCCGGCCCGCGCGCCCAGGGCTCCGCGCCCGACGGCGAGCGGTCGCCGCTGACCTACTGGGTGGACGGCGACGGCGGCCTGCGGAAGCTGACGATGCGGATGCCGGGCCTGGGCACCCCGACCGCGGTCGAGTTCGGCGGGCGGGACGACACCGCCGAACTCCCCGAGGCGCCCTGGCTCACCGGCTGACCCTCACCGGGCTAACCCGGTTGTCCCGCCGGCTGCGGCGGCAGCGCGCCGGGGTCCGTCGGCAGCGGGTACGCCGCCGGGTCCACCGCGCCCGGCAGGCCGGTCGCGGGGCGGGCGGGCGCCGACGGGTCGGCCAGCGACGGCTGCGCGGGCGGCGGCGGCACCTGGCTGAACGCCATGCCGGGCGGTGCCTGCACCGGCGCCGCCCGCCCGGCCGCCAGCGGCCCGCGGGCCGGCCCGCCGCAGGCCGCCGCGGCCTCCAGGCCCTCCGGGTGCTGCTTCTCGGGCCGGTTGCCGCTGAAGCAGTTGCCGGGGTCCACGGAGCCGAGCACCAGGTCGGCGCCGTTGCCGTTCACCTGGTTGCCCTCGACCCGGTTGCCGCTCGCCGGGTGGCCCGCCGGGTCGGTGATGATCACCCCGGCCGCGCGGTTGCCGCGCACCAGGTTGCGCTCCACCCGGTTCGCCGTGCCGCCGCCGATCCCGATCCCGATGCCGAAGCCCCCGTCCGCCTGCTGGGGCGAGTCGGCGGCGTTGTTGTCGACCACCACGTTGCCCGCGATCACCGCGGCGCGCTGCGGGGCCAGCGCCTCCAGGTCGTTGGAGTTCACCGTGACGCCCACCCGGTTGCCCGCCGCGCGGTTGCCCAGGATCGACAGGTTGTCCGAGGCGTTGGTCAGCTCGATGCCGACCGCGTTGCGCTCCACCGTGTTGCCGCGCACCAGGGTGTTGCACGGCTTGCACTGGCCGACGTAGATGCCGGAGTCGGCGTGCCCGGAGGCGTACGACTCCTCGATCACCCCGTCCCGCGCGTCGAAGGCGTAGATGCCGTACAGGCCGTTGTTGTACGCCGTCACCCGGGTCGCCCGGAAGCCCACCACGGGCGGGAAGCGCTCGGTGTCGAGCGGGTCGTACGCCGAGCCGCCCGCGCCGCGCTGCTGGAGCTTCTCGTCGGTCACCCCGGTGAACAGCACGCCGTTGGCCAGGTAGCCGTGGACGGTGAGGTTCTCCACGACCGTGCCGGGACCGGTGGCGGTGATGCCGTTGGCCAGTTTCAGCCCGCCGTCGAGGACCACCGCCGAGCGGTCGGTGCCGCGCACCACGACGTTCGGCCTGGTGACGCGCACGCTCTCGCGGTAGGTGCCGGGGCCGATCAGCACCGTGTCGCCCTCGCGCGCGACGTCCACCGCCTTCTGGACGGTGGGGAAGTCCTCGGGCACCCGGACCACGCTCCCCTCCGGGTGCTTGGCGTCCTCCGAGGCCGAACCGGAGGAGGAGCACCCGGCGGCCGCCAGCGCTACCGCGGCGGCCACGGCCGCGGCGGTGACGGCGGTCCCACGGGGTGAGTGACGATCAGGAAACGTGATTTGCATGGCACGTGTTCTATCGTCTCCAATGGGGCGCATGCCCACCGAACCGGAAAACGCGTCGTCGTCGAACTCCTCCGCCCCCTCCGGGGTCGGTCGGCGACGGGCGCTGCTGGCCGCCGGGGCGGTGTTCGCCGCCGGTGTCGGCGCGGCGGTGGGCGAACTCGCGGACGGCGGCCGCACGGCGGGCCGCGCCACCACCACGGGGGCACCGCCGCCCGAGGCGCCGATCCCCTTCCACGGTGCCCGGCAGGCCGGTCTGACGGCCCCCCAGCTGCCCGCCACCAAACTGCTCGCCTTCGACCTCCCGGCGACCTCCGCCGCCGCGGACCGCGAGGCGCTGCGCACCCTGCTCGCCGCCTGGACCCGCACCCTGGCCGCGGCCGCCGGACCGTCACCCGACCCGCGCCTGCGGAGCGGGGCCGGCGCGCCCCGGACCACCTCGCTGGTCGGCCTCGGCCCGGCCCTCGCCGCCCGGCTCGCCCTCGCCGTCCCGGCCGGCTTCGCCGAGCTGCCGCCGTTCCCCGGCGACCGCCTCGACCCGGCCCGCGGCGGCGGCGACCTGCTGCTCCAGCTGTGCGCCGGCGACCACTGGACGCTCGCCGTCCTCGCCGAACTCGCCACCACGGCCGCCCACGGCGCCGGCGCCACCCCCCGCTGGGCGCAGTCCGGCTTCCTGCCCCCGACCGTACCCGGCGCCACCCCGCGCAACCTGTTCGGCTTCAAGGACGGCACCGCCAACCCCGGCGAGGACCTCGCCCGCCAGTGGGTCTGGGGCCCGTCCGGACCGCACGAGAACGCCACCGTCATGGTCTACCGGCGGATCCGGATGGACACCGCCGCCTTCGCCACCCTCCCCGAGGAGCGGCAGAACCTCGCCATGGGCCGCCGCATCGGCGACGGCGCCCCGCTGACCGGCGCCGCCGAGCACGACGAGCCCGAGCTCTACGCCAAGCACCCCGACGGCGCCTACGTCATCCCCGCCACCGCCCACGTCCGCCTCACCGGCCCCCGCCTCGACGGCGGCGCCCGGATGCTGCGCCGCGGCTACAGCTACGACGACGGCCCCGGCGACCGCGGCCTGCTGTTCTGCGCGTTCATGCGCGACGCCGGCCAGTTCACCCGCGTCCAGCAGCGCCTCGCCGAGAGCGACGCCCTCAACCCCTTCGTCGAGCACAACGGCTCCGCCGTCGCCTACGTCCTCCCCGGCGCCCCGGAGGGCACCGCCCTCGGCGACCACCTCTGGATCTGACCCGGCCCGCCGGGCCCCCGTCCCCGGCGCGTGCGCTCAGGTCGTGGCGGCCGCGCGCAGGCGCTTCTTGTCCGGCTTGCCGACCGGCGTCAGCGGGATCTCGTCGACGAGGTGGAGCACCTCGGGGGCGAAGATCCGGCCCTTGCGCTCGGTGACGAAGGCACGGAGGTCCTCCAGCCGTGGCCGCTGTCCCGGGGCGGGGACGACGGCGACGTGGACGTGCTCCGCCTCCTGGTCGTCGCGGACCCCGAAGACCGCGCAGCGGGCGACCGCGGGGTGGGTGACGAGGAGGTCCTCCACCTCGGACGGGTGGACGTGGCCGCCGACCACGATGATCAGGTCCTTGGCCCGGTCGGTGAGGTAGAGGTAGCCGTCCGCGTCGAAGTAGCCGACGTCGCCGGTGTTCAGCCAGCTGTCGTGCAGCACCGCGGCCGTGAGGTCGGGCCGCTTCCAGTACCCGGCCATGACGGTGTCGGAGCGCAGGTGGATCTCACCCGGCTCCCCGGTGGGCAGGTCGGTGCCGTCGGGCGCGCGGATGGCCACCTCGACGCCCGGCACGGGCCGTCCGACGGGGACCTGCCCGCCCGGGCCGATCCGTCCGTGCTCCTGCGGCGTGAGCGCGGAGATCAGCTGCGCCTCCGACATCCCGTAGAGGCCGACCAGGACCGGCCCGAACACCTTGAGCGCCTCGCGGATCCGGTTCGCCGAGGCGGCGCTGCCGCCGTAGAGGACCGAGCGCAGGCTGGAGAGGTCGGTGCGGCCGATCGCCGGGTGGTCGAGCAGTTGGTGGAGCAGCGGCGGCAGCACCCAGAGGTCGGTGATGCGTTCGCGGGCGATGGCCGCCAGGACCGCGCCCGGGTCGAAGGACCGCTGGAGGACCACGGTGCCGCCGCGCTGGAGGGTCAGGTCGGCGAGGATCCCCGCGAGGTGGGCGAGCGGGGTGGCGGCGAGCAGGCGGGGCGGTCCGTCGGCGGGGTCGCTGCCGATCGGGGCGTCGAAGGCGCGGCGGTAGGTTCCGTGCCGGCTGAGGATGCCCTTCGGGATGCCCGTGGTGCCGCCGGTGTGGCGGATGCCGAGGTCGTCCTCGGGGCCGATCCGGACGTCCGGCGGCTCGGCGGGGCGGTCGGCGGAGGCGGCGATGACGTCCTCGCCGACGGCCGGGGCGGAACCGGTGCCGCCCCTGGCACCGGCGCCCGGCCCCGGGCCCAGGGTGAGGACGGTGGGCACGTCGATCAGCGGGAGCAACCGGGTGGCGGAGGAGTACCGTTCGGCGTCCACGAGCAGGAGGGCCGTGTCGACGCTCGCCGTGATCTCGGCCAGGACCGGCGCGCTCATGCCGTCGTACAGGCTCACCACCCGGGCGCCGGCGAGGCCGGCCGCGTACCGGGCGGCGAGGGCCTCCGGGGTGTTGCCGGTCAGCAGGGTCACGGTGGTGCCGCGGGCGGCGCCCCGGGCGATCAGCTCGTGGGCGAGGCGGTACGTGGCGGCGGCGAAGTCGCCGGAGGTGATCCGGACGCCGTCGGCGCTGACGACGGCCTGCCGTGCGGGGCGGGCTGCGAGGGACCGGAGAATCAGCGCGGGGCCGCTGACGAACTCCGGGTCACCCGTGGGCAGTTCTTCGTTGTGGTTGGCAACCATGGCCACAGGCTAACCCCGCGCTCGCCGTCACGCCGGGGGCGGTTCGGGGGCGCACGGCGTGAACTTCGCGACACCAAACCGTGTTTGACGACCCATCAGGCACCGCACGCCGCTGTCGAGCCCCCCGTTCGAGTGACGTGTGCGGGGTTTCAGGGCGCCACGCACTCGATTCGTGGTCGGAGGGGCCTTGAGTGCACGGGTGATCAAGCACCTGATCCCTGACGGGACATCGGGAGACCGCGCGGCCGCCTAGCGTGCTGACAGCGCTGTGGGCGCCCGCCGCCGGAACGAGCCGGCGGCCGGGCGGCAGCGCCGAAGAACCGTCCCTTCACCATCGAGGAACCACCGCATGCCAACGATGAACGGAACCGGCGCACTGGTGCGGGTGCGCCGCCGCCTGGTCGGCGCACTGATCGCCCTGGCGCTGGCCGTCGGGCTCCTGGGCATGACGCCGCCCGCGGCGCACGCTGACACCAACGACCGCCTCAGCATCATCAACTGGGACATCAGCGACCTGGGCGGCGGAGGCGCTTCGGCGCATCAGCGCTACTGGGACGTGATCGCCGCGCTCCACGCGCGCAGCAGCCACGACTGGTTCAGGACCGACCTGGACGAGACGGTCGTGGCGGACAACGACCAGCTGATCCAGATCAGCCTGCACCGCAGCGGCGCCTACCTGGGGGCGATGTACATCTGGCCGCACAACCTGTACGTGGCCGGCTTCTACCAGGTCGGGGGCACCCACTGGGTCTTCAACGACGGCAACGCGGCGACAGCCCGCTTCAACCGGGTCCTGGGCGTCAACGCGAGCGTCCTGCCCTGGTCCAGCAACTACAACAACATCCCCGGCGGCGGCAACCGGCAGAACCAGCAGATCAACGGTCCGCGGCTCGACAACGCCCTGCAGCAGGTGCGTCAGATCTCCGCCCTCCTGAACAGCGGCAGCGGGCGCAGCGTCCTGGCCGACTCCCTCGTCATGATGGTCCAGGCCACCTCGGAGGCGGCCCGCTTCGGGCGGATCTTCGACAACATCCGGGGCAACATCCGCGACCACGGCTTCGCCCAGATCGGCACGGAGAACGTCAACCTGGAGACCAACTGGTCCGCGCTCTCGAACTGGGTGTACCGGGTCATGAACAATCCCGGCACCGGTCCCATCACGATCGGCACGGAGGAGTTCGCCCGCACCTTCTACACCCTGCCGCAGCTGATGCAGTACGTGTTCTACCTGGACCTCTTCAGCGGGTCCCGCCCCCGGTAGCCGCCCCGGCCACCGGCGGCACCGGGCCGCCGCCCGCAGGACCACCGGCCACCGGCCGGCACACCCCGCGTGTGCCGGCCGGTGCCGTCATGGGCGAGAATGTGGGCGGCGGACGCACAGGGCTGTGGGGGCGACAGGTGGGCGGGGATCGCGGGGGCGTGGACGGGGCCGGCACCCGCGTGCACAACGGGCTGACGGACAGCACGGTGCACGGCACCGTCGTCCAGGCCGGGCGCGCCGACGTCCTCATCCGGACGTCCGACCCCGTCGAGCAGGCCGTCCCGGTGACGGTGGCGCCGCCGCTCGGCCTGCGGGACGCGAGCCGCCCGCTGCGGGGCCGCGGCGACGTCCTGGCCCGCCTGGAGGCCGCACCGGCCGGGGACGGGCTGCTGGTGCTGTGCGGCATGGGCGGCTGCGGCAAGACCGCCCTCGCGCTGGAACTCGCCGCCCGCCGGACCGCGGCCGGCTGCCGGGTGTGGTGGGTCGAGGCCCGCAACGGCCCCGCCCTGGAGGCCGCGCTGCGCGCCGTCGCCCGCCAGGTGGGCGCCGCACCGGAGGAACTCGAACGCGGCGACACCGCCGACGTCCTGTGGTCCCGGCTGGCGCGGCTGGACGCGCCCTGGCTGCTGGTCGTCGACAACGCCGACGACCCGGCCCTGCTGGACGGCCCGGGCGCGCTGAACGCGGGCACCGGCTGGATCCGCCCCGCCGCCGGAGCCGGCACCGTCCTGGTCACCACCCGCGAGAGCACCCCCGCCACCTGGGGGCCAGCCACCCGGCTGCACCCCCTGCAACCCCTGACCGGGGACCGCCTCGACGACGCCGCCCGCATCCTGCGCGACCACGCCCCGGCCACCGCCGGCACCGAGGCCGAGTCGCACGCCCTCGCCGACCGCCTCGGCGGCCTCCCGCTCGCCCTGTACCTGGCCGGCGCCTACCTCACCGAGGCGACCCGGACACCGGCCCCCTTCCGGGCCCCCGGCACCCCGACCACGTACGCCGCCTACCGGCGGGCCTGGGAGGACGGACCGCAGGGTCTGGACCCCGCGCACGTCCTGCCCCGGACCTGGGCGATGTCCCTCGACCTGCTCGAACAGCGCGGCCACACCCATGCCCGGCGCCTGCTGGAGCTGATCGCCTCCTTCGCCGACGCAGACCTGCCCTACACCCTCCTCCTCACCCCCGACCGCCTGGCGGACGCCGGGCCGCTGGCCGACCTCGACGGCCCGGCCCTCTGGCAGCACCTCACCGCCCTCGCCGCCCTCGGCCTGGTCGACCTCCCGGACGCCGCCCCCGACACCCTCCCCGTGCTGCGCATGCACCCCCTGGTCCGGGACGCCTCGCGCACGTCGGTCGGTAGTGCCGTGGCCGCGGGCATCCTGACGACAGTGGCGTTCGCGGACGGGACCGGGGTCCCGGAGGAGCCGGAATTCTGGGCGGTCTGGGGGCTCCTGTCCCCGCACATTCTGGACAGCTTCCACCGGGCCGGGACCGTGCCTCTCGCAGCCGCGGACCTCCTACGACTCGCCGATGTCGCGGGCCTGGCCGGCCGGAACCTGCATTCCCAAGGACTGCACACCCAGGCCCGTGCCGAGTACGAGGCGATCCTCGCCGTAGAGCTCGAATACCGCGATGAGACCGATCCCGAACCACTTGCCACCCGCCACAACCTCGCCGTGGTCCTGCGTGACCTGGGGGAGCTGGAAGCGGCCCGTGCGGAGTTCGAGGCGGTCCTTGCCGTGGAGCGGGAGCGGAACGGAGCCGTCGGCTCCGCCACCCTGACCACCCGTCACGAACTCGCCCTGGTGCTGGTCGACCTGGGAGAGTTGGAGGTGGCCCGGGCCGAGTTCGAGGCGATCTTCGAGGCCCGACGGGCAGCGCTGGGCGACAGTGACCCCGCGACTCTCACGGCCCGGTACGAACTCGCGCGGATCATGTACCAACGGGGAGAGCTGGAGGCATCCCGGGCGGAGTTCGAGGCGCTCCTCGCGGTCGAGCGCGAGCGTGTCGGTGAGGACCACCCGGAGACTCTCACCACCCGCCATCAACTTGCCCTGATTTTGCGTGACGTGGGAGAACACGAAGTGGCTCGGGCCGAGCTCGAAGCCATCCTCGCCGCCCGACGCGGCCGTATTGACGAGAACCGTCCCCAGATGATGGCCTCTCGCTCCGCGCTCGCCCGGATCCTGCACGAACTGGGGGAGTTGGAGGCGGCCAAGGCCGAGCACGAGGCCATCCTCGCAAGCCGGCGGGCCAGTGGGGGCGATGCTCATCCAGAGACTCTCGCGGCCCGGCACAACCTGGCTCTCTCGCTCGTCGAACTCGGGGAACTGGAGGCGGGTCGGGCGGAGTTCGAGGCGGTCCTCGCCATCGAGCGCGAGCGATGGGGCGCCGCCCACCCCGGCAGCCTCCCCACCCGTCGCTATCTGGCTCTGGTCCTGACCATGCTCGGGGAGCTGGAGGCGGCTCGGGCGGAGCTTGAGGCGCTCCTCGACATCGAGCGGCTGCAGTTGGGCGAGACGCACCCCGACACGCTCGCCACCGCCCGCCGACTCGCCGAGGTGCTGCGCGAGCTGGAGGGCTGACCGGCCTCCCGGCGGGAACGGCGGCCACGGCTCCGCGCGTTGGGCGGACATGGTGATGATGTCGGGCCTCCTCATGGCCGTGCTGGTGATCGTGCCCTTCACCCTGGCGGCGGTCCGGCAGGTCGTGCTGCGCTCGGGCCGGCCGGGGTGGCTGTCCCGCCGCCTGGCCGCGCGGGCGCGAAGCGGTGGCGGGCCCGGCCTCGGTGCCACCGCGACCGAGGAGTTCCACGCCTTCCTCAACGCGAACAAGCGCGTCCAGATCGAGCAGCGGCGGACCCAGCTGGTCCTACGGGACGACGACCACGCCGGTGCTCCGCCCCGTACCCGCCTGGACCTGGACCGCGGCATCGCCGTCGTCGACCCGCGGCGGTAGGCGCGCCGCTCCTCGGCCGGTGCCGCCTCCGGGAGCCGTCGGGGTCGGGCCCCTGCCCAGGTCGTAGCCGCCCGGGCCGAGGGGTGCGACCTCGTGCGGAGACGCGGTCGCACCTGGGTCTGACGATCCGTCGCCGGAGCGCTGGGAGAGTTTCCACCACCGAACGTACGCGGAAGTCGGAACCGGCTTCCGGTGAAGGCCGTGGAGGTTGACATGGTGGGGACGTCGATGGGCCGAGCCGTCCGCGCGGCGGTGGTCGTGCTGGCGGGAGCGGGCCTGGTGGGCGGGGTGGTCCCGGCGGCGAACGCGCAGGACGCCGGCAGCGCGGTGGCCGGTTCGGCGCGGCGGGTCGACCGGGCGGCGCTGGACGCCGGGCTGCGGGCGGTGGTGGCGCCCGGCGGTGCCACCGCCGCGCTCGGCCGGGTGAGCGAGGACGGCCGCACCCTGTGGAAGGGCGCGGCCGGGACCGCCGACCTCACCACCGGCGAGCCCGCCGCGGCCCGCGACCGCTTCCGGATCGGCAGTGCCACCAAGACCTTCGTGGCGACCGTCGTCCTCCAACTCGTCGCGGAGCACCGGATCGGCCTGGACGACCCGGTCGAGCGGCACCTGCCCGGCGTCCTGCGCAACGGCGCCGCCATCAGCGTCCGCCAACTGCTCAACCACACCGGCGGCGTCTACAACTACACCTCGGACCCGGCCTTCGCCTACGACGACGACGCCTCGTTCCGGACCTGGCTCAGCACCGACCGCTGGAAGTCGCGGACGAAGGCGGAACTCGTCGCCGTCGCCGAGACCCACCCGGCGTACTTCCCGCCGGGGCAGGACTGGCACTACTCCAACACCGACTACATCCTGCTCGGCATGCTCATCGAGAGGACCACCGGCCGCGGTTGGCAGCAGGAGGTCGACCGCCGGATCATCCGGCCGCTCGGTCTGCGCGAGACCACCATGCCCGAGAACGACCCCACCGTCCCCGGCCGCCACACCCGCGCCTACGTCAGCCTGCCCGGCGGCCCGGTGGACATCACGCTGTTCAACCCGACCATCGCCGGTCCGGCCGGCGCCGGCATCTCCACCACCGCCGACCTCGCCGCCTTCCTGTCCGCCCTGCTCGGAGGACGGCTCCTCGGGCCCGCCGAACTCGCCGAGATGAAGCACACCACGGGCCTCGGCCGCGGGGCCGACTACGGCCTCGGCCTGGAGCGCACGCGCACCCCGTGCGGGGACTTCTGGGGCCACCGCGGCGACAGCCTCGGCTACAGCAGCACCATGCTCGGCGACGACACCGGACAGCGCCAGGTCGTCCTCGTCCGCAACCCGTACGACCCCGCGGGCCTGCACGCCTCCGAGGCCGCCTTCGCCGACCTGGTGACCGCCGCCGCCTGCGCCGGCCGGACCGCCCGGCCCTGAGCCGCCCGGCCCCGAGGCGCCCGGCCCCGAGCCGAGCGGGGCTCAGCCGACCAGGACCTCCACCGTGTGGACGGCGTTGCGGGCGCCGGACGGCGGTTGGACGCGGCCGCGGGCGTCGGTGGCGCGGCAGCGGATGCGGTGCGGGCCGGGGGAGAGGCGGCAGGGCAGGGTGAACCGCTGCCAGACGGGCTGCGGGCCGCGCGGCTGCAGGAGTGCCGGGCGCCAGCCGCCGTCGTCGACGGCGACCTCCACCGAGACGACCGGGGCGAAGCTCCACGCCCGGCCGGTCACCTCGTGCGTCCCGGCGGCCAGCCGCTGCCCGTCGTGCGGGCCGAGGAGCTTGCTGTTGACGTCGACCTCGCGCACCGGACGCGGCGCGCCGCCGCCGGACGGGACGCGGGTGTAGAGGCGGGTGGTGAAGAGGTGCTCGGGCCGGTGGTCGGCCAGCACCAGGCGGGTCAGCCACTTGACCGAGTTGGTGGCGAACATCCGGGGCGCCACCGCGCGCAGCGGGAAGCCGTGCGGCCCGGGCAGGGGCGCGCCGTTGACGGTGTCGGCCAGCAGCACCTCGTCCCGGGCCCGGTCCAGCGGCAGGTCCTTCAGGTACGCGAGCCCGCTCTCGCCCGCGAACGCGCCGCGGTCGGCGCCCTCGAACCAGACGTGCCGGGCCTGCGGGCGCGGGGTCGCGAGGTCCAGGACGTCGGCGAGCGCGACGCCGGACCACTCCAGGTTGGCGATGGCGCGGGTCGGGACGTCGGGGCGGGAGGGGCTGCCGAAGCACTCGTGGAAGGCGGTCAGGTCCGTCCGCGGCAGCCGGCGCAGCGCCGACAGGTCCAGCCAGAGCGGCCGCTCCACCAGGCCCTCGACGGTCAGCGTCCAGGAGGAGGCATCGAGTTCGGGCGGCGGCCCGAGGTGGCTGCGGACGAAGAGGTGCTCGACGGGGGTGAGGAAGGCGTCGGGAGTGCTCGGATCGGCGGGCGTTGCCTGCACACGGGCTCCGTACGTCGTCGGGTGGCCCGCGAGGACCGTGGGCGGACCGGGATGGGCGGACCGGGCTGGAGTATAGGAAGGATTCCGGCCCCGAACGATCCGTGTCCACCCATCGGCCCCGGTAGCCTTGCGCACACCGGCGGGGGCGGGTGCGCGGGGGAGTGGTGGAGCATGGGCGGCGGACGGGCCCGGCGGGGCGGGGAGTTGACGCTCCATGAGCTGGCCTACCTGGCCGGCGGGCCGTGGCGGGTGGCCGAGACCGCGTTGGTGCGGATGCTCCTCACCGCCCGGGTGGAGATCGACCGGCACGGCATGGTCCGTGTCGTCCGGCCCCGGCCCCGTGACGAGGTGGAGGCGGTCCTGCTCGCCGCGCTCGGCCCCTCCGGCACCGGCTGGCTGGGCGCCCCGCGTGCCGCGTTCGGGCCCAGCGCGCCCGCCCGGGAGCTGGAGGCGGGCCTGCGCCGCCGCGGACTGCTGGTCGGCGGCGACGGGCCGTCCACCGGCGGCCGCTCGCTGAGGCTGCCGACGGCGGTGGTCGTTCCGCTGCTGATCGTCGTCGCGATCGCGACCGCCCGGCTGTCCGTCGCGGTCCTCGGTGCGGAGCCGGGCGCCGCCGTGGTGGCGGCCGGCCTCGCCGCCCTCCTGGCCGCCGTCGCCCTGACCCGCCGCACGCCGCCCTCCGAGCCGTACGCGCGGCCCGCCGATCACGTCCTCCCCCTCCTGGCGGCCCTGGGGGCCGGCGAACCGCTCCCGCCGGGCTGGTGCCTTCCGGAGGACGCCCCCGCGCCGACGGGCCGCACCACCTGGGCCGTCCTCGCCGCCACCGGCGTGGAGGCCCTCCACCGTCCCCGCCTCACCGCCGCTCTCCGCGGCGGCCACGCCACCCGGACGCCGCGAAGAGTTCGCTGACTCGTCACCCGGAAACGGTGGTCGGGTTCCGGCGGCCCGCCACACTTGGGGGGACGGGCAGCCGGAGCGAGGAGGGGCACGGTGCCGGACGGTCCGGACAGCGCGGGCGGGGCCGGTCACCCTCCGGACCCGGTCCGCCCGGCGGCCACGGCGACCGGCTGGTACCAGCGGCCGGTCGTCCAGTTCGCGGTCTTCCCGCTGGCCGCGCTCGCCCTCGCGGCCCTGGGCGTCGGAGTCTCCCTGTTCCAGCGCGGCGACGGGGAACACCCGGCGCGGCCCGAGCCGCCGACGGCCGCGGCGGCGTCCCCTCCCCCGTCCGGGCCGAGTCGTACGGCAGGGGGCTCCCCGGCGCCGGCGACGCCCGGCCCCGCCGTCCACGCCTTCGACCGGTACCTGACGGGCATCGCCGACATCACGGTGGGCGACGACAACCTCCTGGAGCTCGACACCATGGCGGTGGTGCCGAGCGGAACCCCGGGCGCGGACCTCCGGCTGGACTCGGGCCGGCTGTTCCACGGGGCGCGGGAGAAGCTGGACGACCAGGGCATCGGCATCATCGACAACGCCGACATCCCGAACTGCTCGACGAGGACCCAGCTCGTCGAGGGCAAGGTCGACCTCGACGCGCTGCCGGGCGACCAGAGCATCTGTGTGAAGACCAGCCAGGGCCGGTGGGTGCTGCTCCGGATCGCCGCCCGCAGGCCCAAGTCCGCGTACACCTTCCACGTCGGCTTCACCGGCGAGCCGCGGTAGCGGCGCTGCCGGGCGCGGGTCGTGACACCTGCCGCCGGCTGCCGCGGCCGAGCGCGGCCGCAGCGCCCAGGGCGCCCGCGGCGAGCGCCCAGGCGGCCCAGGCCCTCCAGGCCGGGAGCGGCGGAGGCGGTGCCGGTGGCGGGGGCGGCACCGGAACCGGGGCGAGCGACCGTGTCAAGTCCTGCCAGCGGGCGGTCCACTCCGCCTCGTCGCCACCACAGGCGCGGACGTAGGCGAGGGTGACCGGCAGGGTGGGCGGCCGGGTACCGGAGGCGGCGGCGGACAGGGAGCTCGCCGAGGTGTGGACCTTCGCGGCCATCGCGCGGTAGACGGGGGATCCGGCCGACCGGCGCAGGGCGCGCAGCTCAGCGGCGAAGTATTCGACGGGACCGGCGCCCGGATCCAGCGGATTCTCGTGACGACCCATGGCGGCCTCCGGCCTGTGCTTCGTGTGTGGCGAACCCGGTCCGCCGGCGGGGCGGACAGGTGGTGCCGAACTATCTACTCTGGTCAGGGAGTTGTCCGGCAACTCGACTGCGGGCCGGACAAACGCAGGGGAGCGGTGGCAGGGCGCGACGCCACGGCGGTCCGGACAATCCAGGGGAGGCGAACCGATATGGGAAGGCCGGGACGACCGGAGCGGCCGCTGGACCCGGACGCCGGGCCGGTCGAGGCGTTCGCCCACGCGCTCCGCGCGCTGCGACGGGAGGCGGGCAACCCGTCCTACCGGTGGATCGCCGACCGCGCGCACTACTCGCACACCGTGGTCTCCGACGCCGCCCGCGGCGAACGCCTGCCCACGCTGGCCGTCACCCTGGCGTTCGTCGAGGCGTGCGGGGCCGACCGCGGCGCGTGGGAGGCCCGCTGGCACCTGCACCAGCAGCTCGCCGCCGGCACCCTCCCCAGGACGGCCCCGCCGCAGGTGCCGGACGCCGCGGACCCGCCGGACGCCGTCCACCCACCGGAACCCGCGGCGCCCGTCGAACCGCCCGAGCCGGACCGCACGAGCCCGCGCCGCCTCCTCCTCCGGCCGCCGGGCCGCCGGGTGACCGCGCTCGCCGCGCTGCTCGTCGCCCTGGTCCTCGCCGCCGGCACGACCGGCTGGCTGCTGCGGCCCGTGCCGGCCCCACCGACGTCCCCGCCGGTGGAGATCGAGGACGGCACCAACCCCAAGCTGGCCGGCTGCACCGCCGACGCCGTCACCCTGGACTCCGCCCTCGTCATGCTCGTGGCCGAGGCCCGCCTGCACGGGCGGATCCTGCCGGTCGGCACCGTCCTCGGCACGGTCCTGCTCGTCTACTCGCCGCACTGCGCCGGCGCCTGGCCCCGCTTCCACCCCACGCCCGGCCTCAACCCGGACCCGGGGGACACCGCTGCCGCCGTCGTCACCGTCGAGGCCGAGCGGGCCATCGACAACACCGTGACGACCTGGCGGATGGGCCACGTCGACTCCGCCTTCGCCGACGTGCTGCTCACCGGCCACGGCTGCGTGACGGCCAGGGCCCGGGTGCAGATGGCGGGCCAGGACGCCTTCGGGACCGGCCAGACCCGGTGCCTGGTCCGGCCGCCCGGATAGCCCGTGTTGACCGCGTTTTGTGCAGGCCGGCCGTCGGCGGTGCGGTCAACAATCCGCCGCCCTACAAAGGGTGCCGGGGCGAGCACCGCCCCATCAGGACCCGACGAAGGGTGGAGTGATGAGGCACCGGAGGAAGACACTCGCCGCGGCCGGCCTGCTGCTCGCCAGCGCGCTGACCGGCGTCACGGGAACCGGCGCCGCCGCGGCGGCCCCGGCGGCGGTGCAGGCGGGCTGTCACGGCTCGGGCTGCACGGGCCAGGACCCGCGGGCGAAGGGCTGTGACGCCGACGCGCGGACGGTCGCCGACGCCTGGTTCGGCAACGTCCGCCTGCAGCTGCGCTACAGCCCGGCCTGCGCCGCCAACTGGGCCAAGATCGAGCCCGCACCGCTCTGGTGGCACTTCTGGGTCGAGAACCGGAACGGCGAGCGCCAGGACTACCGGGTGGGCTGGCCGGACTCCTCCGCCTACACCAACATGGTGGACGGCACCGTGGAGGCGCGCGCCTGTTCCGACAGCGGCTGCACCGGCTGGCGGTGACCGCCGTCCGCCGGAGGGGAGCCGCACCGGAGGGCCACCCGCCCCCGGCGCGGCTCCCCGGCGGCCGTCAGGCCGGGAGGACGCCGAGCCGGCGGAGCCGGCCGAGGAGGTCGACGACGCCCCAGACCTCGGCGATGCGGCCGTCGGGGGCGAAGCGGAAGACGAAGATCTCGCCGTACGTGACGGCGCGGCCGGTCGGCGGGTGCCCCAGGTACTCGCCGAGGTTGGTCCCGGTGACGGTATTGCGGCTGACCACCTTGTCCTCCTCCGCGATCACGTCCTCGACCGTGACGCGGAGGTCGGGGAAGGCCCGGCGGAGCGTGCGGAAGACCTGGCGCAGTGCCTCCGGTCCCGTGCCCGCGGGCGGCACCGGGGTGTGGAGCAGCAGGTCCGGTGCGGCGACCTCGTCGATCGTCGCCGAGAGCAGCTCAGGGTCGCCGGAGTTGACGGCGTCGTGCAGCCGCCGCAGCGTCGCGACATTGGCCGGGGTGGGGGATGTGGACACGGGTGCCTCCTCGGTTCGGGCCGTCGTGGAGGAGACGTTCGCGGGCCGCGATCTGTGACACGGGGGCGACAGCGGTTGCCCTACGGCGGCCCGCCTCCCGCGAGCAGCGCGCCGAGCGCCGTGCGCCGGTGGGTGACCGAGCGGCCGGTGCGGGTCGTCGCCGCCAGGCCGGCGGCCCTGAGCGCGGCCGCCTGGGAGGAGGCCGTCGCGTTGCTGACACCGAGGGCGCGGGCCAGGCCGCTCGTCGTCCGGGGCTCGGCGAGGAGGTGCAGCGCGTCGAGCCGGGTGCGGCCCAGGACCGCGGCCAGGGCCTCGGCGGGGGCGACCGGGTGCCCCGCGGCGGGCGGGAACCCGGGACCGGCCGGGTACGTCAGGACGGCGGGGCGGTCCGGGGCGTCGTGGAGCAGGGGGCCGGCCGGGTGGTGGAAGGTCGGCAGCAGGAGCAGGCCGCGCCCGTCGAGGTGGACGTCCCGGGCCGGTGCCGCGCCGGGCCACTCCCACACGCCCCCGTGCAGGCGGCTGTCGGGGGCCAGGCCGGTGAGCGCGGCGGCCGTGCCGTGCTCGGCGACGGCCAGGGCGTAGCGGGTGAACTCCTCGCGGTGCAGGTCCTGGACGACCGGCCAGACCGGGGCGAGGACGGTCTCGTACGCGGCCCGCTGGGCGCGGTGCAGGGCCCGCCAGGCCGTCCCGTCGTCGGCGTGCAGGCCGCGGATCCAGCGCGGCGCGGGCGCCTCGCCGTAGACCCGTTCCAGTTCGGAGCGGACGGTGCCGGGGGCGGTGGCGCGGATCCGTTCGAAGCCGTCGGCCAGGGTGTCGCCGAGGACGTCGAGGAAGGACGGCGGGCGGCCGGCGGGGACCAGGTCGGCGAGCGGGTCGGCGGCGGCCGGGAGGGAGCGCAGGACACGGCCGCGCCACGCCGCGGCCAGCGGCCCGCCGGACGGCGTCACGGCCGTCGCCAGGGCGGCGTGCAGTTCCTGGAGCGGCGCCGGGCGGGGTGCGAAGCGGATCCGGGTGAAGTCCTCCGCGGTGAACCGGATCCGGAGCGCTCCCACGGCTCACAACCCCCTCGTGTGCGCCGGCCTTTCGGCCGGGGCCTGAACCTTCGCGCCGTGCCGGCCCGGTCCCGAGGATGCCGGTATGACGTCTCGACGCACTCTTCTTCAAGGCACCCTATGCGGGACCGTCGCCGCCCTGCTGCCCCAGGCCGCGTCGGCCGCCGGCGCCGGCCCGCTGCTGCGGCTCCCCGCGCCCGTCGGCCCGTACCCCGTGGGCCTGCGGACGGTCCATCTGACGGACCCCGCCCGCTCCGACCCGTGGGTGGGCGGTGCGCGGGAGCTGATGCTGACCGTGCTGTACCCGGCCCGGACGGTGCGCGGCTTCCCCCGGGCCCCGCAGCTCACCCCGGCCGAGGCCCGGGAGTTCGCCGACTACGCGCCCCGCGTCCACCCGGGGCTGCCGGAGCCGGGAGCGGTGGACTGGGGGGAGGTGCTCACCCACGGGTACGCGGGCGCGCCGCCGCTGCCCGGGCGGTGGCCGGTGCTGGTCTACTCACCGGGCGGCGGCGACTCCCGCACGCTCGGCACGAGCCTCGCCGAGGACCTGGCGAGCCGCGGCCGGGTCGTCGTCCTGGTCGACCACCCCGGTGACGCTTCCCAGGTGGAGCTGCCGACCGGGATGCGGACGACCGTCCTGGTCGGGCCGCCGGATCCGGCGACCTTCCGCACGATGGTGGACACCCGGATCGCGGACCTCCGGCTGGTGCTGGACCGGCTCGGCGCTCTGCCGCTCGCCCCGGCCATGGACCTCGGCCGGATCGGGTTGTACGGGCACTCCGCGGGCGGCACGGCGGTCGTGTACGCGGCCCGCGGCGACCGCCGCATCGGCGCGGTGGCGAACCTGGAGGGCTACCTCGACCTGGACCCGGCCCCGGTCGGCTTCGACCGGCCGCTGCTGCTGTTCCGCACCGACGGGTTCGAGGGCGCCGCCCGGATCGACTCCTCGTGGGCGCCCCTTCCCGGCCGCCGCGAGCTGCTCGCCGACGCGAACCACTGGGCGTTCACCGACCTCGGCCCGCTCGTCGCACGGCTCCGGGCCGCCGGCCTCGTCACCGCGTCGGCCCGGGCCGCCCTCGTCGGCACCGGCGACGCGGCGGCGGCACTCGCCCGGGTGCGGCGCGGGGTGGGGGCCTTCTTCGCCGGGCACCGGCTGTAGCGGGAGGCCGCGCGGACGCCGGGTGCGGCGCCGCCGCGGGACGGCCGGGGAGCACCGGTACCGCGGCGGTGACCGGACACCGGGCGCTGCACGGCGCCTCCGGTGCCGCGCCCGTGGTTGTTTCAGGAGCACCGGTCGAGCCACTCCGCCTCGGGAACGGGGCCCTCCACGCTGTCACCGCAGCGCTCGGCCCAGGTCCGACCGACGAACACCGGTCGGCTGAGGCTGGGCCCGCGCCCTCGTACCGACTCGCACGGCGGGGTACCGGCCAGGCCCCGGGCGATCCGGCGGTGGGGGTCGGTGGCCGTCTGCGCCACCCGCGGCCGGCCGGGCGGCCCCCTCCCGGGAGGGATCGACCGCGCCGTTGCGGCGACCGTGTGTAACGGGGCGGGCCCGGGGTAGGCGCACGGGTGCGAGGAGGAGGACGTGATCGCGCTGTTCACCAACCGCAGGGACGCCGGGCGGAGGCTGGCCCGGTGGACGAGTGACTGCCTGGGCGGCCGCGCGGGGGAGGAGGCGGTCGTCCTCGGGCTGGCCCCGGGCGGGGTGGCGGTCGCGGCCGAGGTCGCGCGCGAGCTGGTGGCTCCGCTGGACGTGGTCGTGGCCCGGCCGCTCAACGCGCCCGGCAACGGGACCCCGCTCGGCGCGCTGGCCGACGAGGACCCGCCGGTGCTGAACCGGCGGGCGATGCGCGGCCTCGGGCTGGGGGCGGAGGACCTGGAGGCCGAGGTGACCCACCAGCGGGTGGAGCTGCACCGGCTGGAGAAGCTGTACCGGGACCGCAGGCCGCCCGTTCCCGTGGACGGCCGGACGGTCGTGCTGGTCACCGACGGTGTGGTCCACGGGCCGGTCGTCCCGGCCGTGGTGCGGGCGCTGCGCGGTCGCGGGCCGGGCCTGCTGGTGCTGGCCGTGCCGGTCTGCGACGCCCGGTCGGCGGAGGGGCTGCGCCGGGTCGTGGACGTCCTGCTCTGCCTGCGCGAGGCCGCCTACCTGCACGCCGTGGGTCCCTGGTACGCCGACTTCCGGGACGTCACCGACCGCGAGGTGGCGGTCCTGCTGCGCGAGCAGCCCGCGGTGCGCCGTCCGGGCTGAGCCGCCGGGCGGGGGCGGGTCAGATGCCGGTGGCCGGGAGCAGCAGCAGGCGCTCGGGGTCGAAGGGCATCCAGGCGGGGGTCTCACCCCGGCCCACCGCCCGGACACGGCACCAGGCCGGGGCGCCGGCCGGGCGCCACCAGGCGTTGATCCGGCCCACCGCCCAGCTGCCGTCCGCCCGGTTGATCTGGACCGGCTGGTAGGCCGGTTCGACCTCGTGCTCCGGCGGCTGCCACCCGGGCGCGTCGGCCGGGCGGGTCGCGGTGGTGTGCTGCCGGGGATTCTCTGCCATGTCTCCCCCATCCTGGGCGGGCCGTCGGGGCAACTCTACAGGCGTGTAGTAGTTCGTGGGGGTCCGATGGGGGAAATCCGGTCGAGCCGGCGGGGCCGGGCGCGTACGGGCGGGTGCCGCCCGGGAGTCCGCGGTTTGACCGGATCGGCCACCGGCGGCGGGAGGTGGCGGCGGGCCCGCCGCCCGGGGCAGGCTGTCCCCGCGCAGCTGAGCATCGAAGCCGTCGACCTGCCGGGCCGCTCCTGCCCGGCGGCCCCGGGCTTTCCGGGCTACCGCAACATCCATGTCGCCGTCCAGCGGCGCGAGCGCCCCGGTGAGCTCCTCGATCCCCAGCCGGGCGACGCGCCCTCGGCGGGCTGGATGCTGGAGTGCACGGCGAGCCCCGCGCCCGGCGGCATCGACCTCAAGGGCCCGTACGTCCAGGGACGGCCCGGGCAGCGCTTCGTCTACCTGGTGTGGGGCGCGGTCGACGAGGCCGGGGGCTTCACCATGTTCCGGCGGGCCAAGCTCATGCTCGACGCCGTCGACGGCCAGGTGGCCGCCGAGGCGGTGGCGGCCGGACGGCTGGTCGCCCGGCTCGGTCTCACGGACGCCAGGGGGCACCCGCTGTGCGCGGCCGTCCGGCCTCCGCAGGTGGTGTGGTCGGCAGGCCGGGCGGACGCGAACGGGCCCGGCACGTCAGGGAGCTGAGGGAACGCGCTTACCGGTTCCACATACCGGGCCTGGGTATAGTGGCCGCCATGTGTCCGGACGCCGCCCCGCCCTCCCGCGACCCGCGTCGCCGCGGGGCCGGGGCGGCGCTCGTCCTCCTGCTGCTGACCGCCCTCGGGCTGATCGGCCATCACACCCTGCCGGCCGGCGTCACACCGGCCCCGCACGCCGTCATGGCCTCGCACGCCGCCCCGGCCCCGCACGCCGCCCTGGCGACGGCGGCCAACGCCCACCAGCACCCCGGCGCAACCGCGGCCGGCCACCGGGCCTCGACCGTCGCCGACCGTCCGGCCCAGGCCTGCGCCGAGCACCGGGTCTGCTCCTCGACGGTGCCCGCGCGCGGCGTCCTGCTCGACGCCCCGCCGCCGGCCGGCCTCGTCGCCGCGGGCTCCGCCGAACCGGCGTCGCACCGCCCGGCGACCGCGCCCGGCATCCCGTGGCCGGGCGCGCCCCCGCCCGACCTCGACCTCCTCTCGATCTCGCGCAGATAGGCGCCCCACGGCGGCCGGGAGCGGCACCGCACGCCCCGCCGCCGGTCAGCCCTGTCCACCGGCACGGCCGACCAGGCCGGTGCCGACGCGCACTCCTCCGAGAGACCTCGATGCCCGAATTCACCGTCAACCGCCGTTCCCTGCTGCTCGCGGGCCTGGGCGCCGCCGGCGCCGGCCTGCTCGCCGCCTGTTCGGACGCGGCCGGCACGCCGCCGCTCGTCGACCCGTCCGCCAGCGCCGTCGCCGAGGCGGAGGCCAAGCGGCGCGGCACCGGCCGGGAGCGCCCGGTCACCGTCACCGCGACGGCCGACACCGTCGACCTGGGCGGCGGGACCACCGCCCGGACCTGGACCTTCGGCGCCCTGCCGGGCACCGCCGTCCGCACCACGGCCGGCGACACCCTGGTCGCCACCCTGAACAACCACCTGCCCGCGCCGACCTCCCTGCACTGGCACGGACTGGCGCTGCGCAACGACATGGACGGCGTGCCGCCGGTGACCATGCAGCCGGTCGCCCCCGGTGCGAGCTTCACCTACCGCTTCGTCACTGACCGGCCGGGCACCTACTGGTTCCACCCGCACGTCGGCGTCCAGCTCGACCGCGGACTGTACGCGCCGCTGATCGTCGAGGACCCGCGGGAGCCGCTGGGCTACGACGAGGAGTGGGTGGTCGTCCTCGACGACTGGCTGGACGGCGTGACCGGCACCCCCGACCAGGCGTTCGCCGAACTCCGCAAGGGCATGGGCGGCGGCAGCGGCGGCGGCCACGACATGAGCGGTATGGGCGGGATGGGAGGGATGGGCGGCCACGACATGCCCGGCCAGGACACGGGAAGCACGGGCGCGCCCGCCGGGCAGCCGTCCTCGTTCATGCTCATGGGCGCCACCAGCGACCTGCTCGGCGGCGACGCCGGCGACGTCCGCCACCCGCACCACCTGGTGAACGGTCGGATCGCCGCCGACCCCGAGGTGTACCGGTCCGAGCCGGGGCGGCGGGTGCGGCTGCGGATCGTCAACGCCGGCGGCGACACCGCCTACCGCCTCGCCCTGGGCGGCCACCGGCTGACCGTCACCCACACCGACGGCTACCCGGTGCGGCACGAGGAGGTGGACGCCCTGCTGGTCGGCATGGGCGAGCGCTACGACGCGCTGGTCACCCTCCAGGACGGCGTCTTCCCGCTGACCGCGCTCGCCGAGGGCAAGGACGCCGCGGGCCGGGCCCTGGTCCGCACCGGCGCGGGCGAGGCGCCGGCCGTGACCGTGCGCCCCGCCGAGCTGAACGGCCGGATCCTGGCCGCCGACGGGCTGCGGGCCGCGGACGAGGTCCGGCTGCCGGCCCGTACGCCCGACCGCACCCACCGGATCGAGCTGACCGGCGGTATGGCCCGCTACGACTGGGGGCTCAACGGCCGGCCGTTCGACATGGCGGACCCGACCGCCCGCGCGTTCCTCGTCGGCAGCGGCGAGCGGGTCCGGCTGGAGTTCGTCAACCGGACGGAGATGTGGCACCCCGTGCACCTGCACGGCCACACCTTCCAGGTCGGCGACCAGGGGCCGCGCAAGGACACCGTGATCGTGCTGCCCGGCCGGACGGTGGCCTGCGACTTCGACGCCGACAACCCCGGCCGGTGGATGACGCACTGCCACAACGCCTACCACGGCGAGGCCGGGATGATGGGCCTGGTCGCCTACCGGGCCTGAGCCCGGCCCCGGGTGGCGGGCCGCACCGGCCCGCCGCCCGGGTGGGGACGGCTTCAGTCCTCCCGCAGGACGATCGTGCACAGCCGCTTGGTGGCCCGGGTGAGCGCGACGTAGAGGTCGCGCTCACCGCCCGGGCGGGCGGCGGTGATCCCGTCCGGGTCGACGACGACGGCCGTGTCGAACTCCAGGCCCCGGGCCTCGGAGGCGGGCACCAGCCGGGTCCGCTCCGCGGCCCCGGCCGCCGCCAGGGCCGCCGCCAGTTCGGCGACCGCCGCGTCCGGGCAGACCACGCCGATCAGCTCCCCGGGATGGGCGGCTTCCTGCGCGCGCAGCTCCGCGCCGAGGACGCCGGTCAGCACGGCGGGCGAGGCGCCGAGGGTGCGCGGCCGCTCGCCGTGCCGGATCGAGCCGACCGGCGGCTGGTCCGGGGCGATCCTGGCCAGCAGCTCGCGGGTGGTGGCCAGGATCGCCTCGGTGGTGCGGTAGCTGACGGTCAGCGTGCGCAGGTCGAAGCGGGCGCCGAGGTGCGGGGCCAGCGCCTCCTGCCAGCCGCGCGCGGTGGTCGCCGGACCGGCCTGGGCGAAGTCGCCGACCAGCGTCATCGACCGGCCCGGGCAGCGCCGCAGGACCATCCGCCACTGGAGCGCGGTGAACTCCTGCGCCTCGTCCACCACGACATGGCCGAAGGACCGCTTCGGCGGGCCGTCGAGCAGGGCCGCCGCCTCGTCGAGCAGCGGCAGGTCGGCGCCGGTCCACGGCGCGCCCGGGGCGCGCAGCAGCAGCGCGCGCTCCTCGGCGGTGAACTCCGGCAGGTGTGCGGCCAGCGCCCCGGGGTCGCCCAGCAGGGCGTCCACCACCGCGCCGGGCGTCAGCCGCGGCCACAGCCGTTCGACGGCGCGCTCGACGTGGTCGTCGCCGAGCAGCTCGGCCCGCATCGCGTCGACGTCGAACCCGGGGCCTTCGTCGGCCGGACCGGGATCGTGGCCCAGGCGGCGCAGGTCCGCCGCCGCGACCCGGTCGAGGTCGATGCCGGTCAGCGAGGCGACCTCGGCGTCGATCCGCTCCAGCGTCTCGGCGGCGCCCCGGGCCAGCGCCGCGGTCACGGAGTCCACCAGCAGCTCCTTGAACAGCCGGCGGGCCCGGTGGTGGGCGAGGCCGCCGCCCCGGGCGGCGTCCCGCACCCGGGCGACCTCGCCGGCGTCGAGCCGGACGTCGTCCTGCCCGACCCGGACCTCCAGCCCGCCGTCGGGCGCCTGCCGCGCGCGCACCACCGCGGCCAGGGCGCCGGCCATCGCGGCGTCCCCCTTGAGTCGGGCCGCCCGCAGGTCCTCGACGGCCTCCGCGGGCACGGCCTCCACCAGATCGGTTCCCACGAGCACGGCCCCCGTGGGAGCAGCCGCCGCGGGAGCAGCCCCCGCGAGTCCGCCGGCCAGTTCGGCGCAGGTCGCGAGGACGACGTCGTTCTCGCCGAGCGAGGGCAGCACCTGCGAGATGTAGTCCAGGAACCGGGCGTTCGGCCCCAGCACCAGGACACCCTGCTCGGCGGCCTTCGGGAAGGCGTACAGCACATAGGCGGCCCGGTGCAGCGCGACCACCGTCTTGCCCGTTCCGGGGCCGCCCTGGACGACGGTGACCCCCCGGTGCGGCGAGCGGACGATCGCGTCCTGCTCGGTCTGCAGGGTGGCCACCGCGGTGCCCATCCGCCCGGTGCGCCGCTCCTGGAGCGCGGCGGAGAGCGGGCCGTCACCGACCACGTCCTCGGCGGTGGGCTCGGAGCCGTCGAGCAGCTCGTCGCTGACCCCGACGACGGCGCGCTGCGCCAGCCGCAGGTGCCGGCGGCGCCGCAGGCCCATCGGGTGCACCGGTGTGGCCTCGTAGAACGCGCGCGCCGCGTCCGCCCGCCAGTCGACCAGGGCGGGCAGCTCGTCCTCGTCGCGCTGCAGGCCCAGCCGGCCGATCCGCAGCGCCGTCCCGTCCGCCAGGTCTATCCGCCCGAAGACCAGGCCGCCCTCGGCGCCTTCGAGGCGGCGCACCTCCCGGGCGAGCCGCTCGGCCGCCGACTGCCGCTCGTAGGCCTCGCCGGCGCCGTCCGCCCGGGTCGCGAGCGTCACGGCGAGCTGCGCCCGGGTGTCGGCGAGCCGGTCGTCGAACAGGGCGACGACGGCGGCCACCTCCGCCCGCTCCAGTCGCACCTGGCGTACCACGTTCTCCTCGGCCTGCGGCACAGGAAGTGCTCCCCTCTCGGTTTCGGCCTGTCACTATGCGTGGTCGAGCGGGGAAAGTAAACGTTGACCTGACGCCCCGGATCGTGTCCTGGCTCCCGTCCCCGCTCCCGTCCCCGCTCCCCGGAACGGGGCCGACCGGACACCCGGCCGCGCGGTGGCGGCCCGGTGTCCGGTCGGCGGGTGGTGCGGGGAGCGCGGTGCTCAGGACTCCTTGATCACCACGGTCTTGGCGGGCTTGTCGTGCAGCGCCTGCTGGAGCGGCTTGTCCCACAGCGGCCACAGGACGTTCAGCAGGGCGAACAGGGAGCCGACGCAGTAGACCGCGTTGGGCAGCGTGTAGAGCGCCGCGCGGATCAGCAGTGAGTTCTCGGCGGGCTTCCCGCCGCTGCCCTGGTCGACGACCCGCAGCTTCATGACCTTCTTGCCGACCGTCTGGCCGCCCTGGGTGAGCAGCATCGCGGCCTCGTAGCCGAAGGAGAGCAGGGCCGCCACGACGTAGTACAGGATCGAGGCGCCGAGGACCGTGAAGAGCAGCACGGTGGGGATCAGCAGGACGCCGACGTCGATCAGCCGGGCGACCAGGCGCTCGCCGATCGGGGCGAGCGGGGGGCCGGTGGGCACGGGGGAGCCGCCGTACGGGCCGGCCTGGGGGTGCCCGTGCGGCCAGGAGCCCTCGGGCCGGCCGTAGGGCTGCTGCGGGGGAGTGCCGTAGCCGGGCTGCCCGTACGGCTGCTGCGTTCCCTGGGGCTGGCCGTACGGCTGCTGCTCCGCCTGCGGCTGACCGTAGGGCTGGCCGTACGGCGCCTCCTGCTGGTACGGCTGCTGATCGCCGCCGTAGGGGTTCTGGTTCTGCTGGCCGTAGGGATTGTTCCCCTCGTACGGGTTCTGGCCGTACCCCGTCGGACCGTTGGTGCTCATTCTGCGGGTTCCCTGCCTCGGCGATGGTGGTACGGCTGTTCTATCGATCCCGCGTCGGCCTCGGGAAGGCCGATCGGCAAGTCGTTACCGATCAGGGGCACCGCTGTCGCCGAGCCGCGGGGCGTGGAGTCCGTTATGTTCGAAAATGCCGGAATCAGCCCGCGCCGCCCGCCGCGGCGGCCCGACCAGGGAGACGGCCATGACCGGTGCACCCGAACCCATCAGCGACGCCGGCCGGACCGCGTTGGAGCGGGAACTCGCCGAGCTGCGCACCGAGCGCGATGCCGTCGCCGCGACCCTGCACGGCGACGAGGAGGTCGGCGACCCGGCCGACCAGGCCGACGAGTTGCAGCGGGCCGACCGGCTGGACCAGCTGGACGGCCTGATCGCCGGGGCCGAGGGACGGCTGCGCGAGGCGGCCGCGGCCGGGGCGCCGAGTACCGAGAGCGTCGGCGTCGGCAGCACCGTGACCCTGCGCTTCGCCGACGCCGACGAGATGACCGTCCGGATCGGCGAACTCGCCGAGGAGCTGGACCCGGAGCTGGTCACCGCGGACAGCCCGCTCGGCCAGGTGCTGCTCGGGCGCCGGGCCGGCGAGACGGTGGAGTACGAGGCGCCCGGCGGCCGGACGACCGCGTTCGTCGTCTCGATCGGCGACGACGCGGCGGCGTAGCGGCGCGCCGGGGGTGCCGTCGCGTCAGGCGGTGAGCTGGCCGGGGCGGCCAGGGACCCAGAGCGGTACCGGGGCGGCGGGCGCCATGTGGCGGTCCGCCTGGGCGTCGAGGACGGCGAGCGCCCGGTCCCGGTCGCCGTCGGTGAGCTCGGCCAGCGCGGCGGCGGCGGAGCGGGCGCAGGCCAGGACGAGGGCCAGCAGGTCCTGGCGGCGGCAGTGGTCCCGGACGTAGGCCTCGCACCGTTCGGCGACGTACCTGGCGTGGGCCTCGCGCTCGGCCTCGGCGGCGGGGCCGGTCCCGGCGGCGGCCGAGCGGACCCCGTGCCAGAGCAGGACGAGCGCGTCGGGTTCGGCGGGGTGGGACGCCCCGGTCCGCCGCGCCAGCTCGCGGGCCTCGGCCGACTCCCGGCCCAGCCGCTCCAGGGCGGCCGGGCCGTCCCCGCGGTGGCACCGCAGCACCAGCTCCGCCGCCCGCGCCACCACCGCCCGCAGGACGGCCTCCGCCGGTACCCGCAGAGCGGGCGCCGCCGGATCGGCGAAGGCCAGCCACACGTCGGCGAACGAGGCCGCCCGCAGCTGCCCCAGCCAGGGCGAGGCCCCGGCCGCGGGCGCCTGCCACTCCTCGACGGCGAGGCGGATCAGCCCCACGCCGATGAGGTCCGGCGCGCCCGCGTCCGGTCCCAGCCCGATCAGTTTTGCCCTCACTGCGTACCCCCCGGTCAGCGGCCGTCACTCGTGGCGGCCCATCCCATCACAGAGCGGCGTGGACGAACTCGACCGCGGCCCCGATGAGACGCACGCCACGCGCGCGCCGGGGGCGTCAGCCCTGGTCGGCGAGCCCCTCGGGCCCGGAACCTTCGGCGCCGCCGGCCGCCTCCTCGGAGGCCGGCGCGGGTTCCTCGGAGGCCGGAGCGGGCTCCTCGCGGAGCTCGAAGGGCGACGGCACCGGGAAGTAGGTGCGCAGGAAGCCCGTGACGGCCTCCTCCTGCTCCTCGGGCGACATCAGGTCGCGGGTGCCGTCCGCGAGGCAGAAGTAGTCCGCCCAGCGCTCCTCGTGGAGCTGCGCGAGCCGGCCCATGTCCTCGGTGCTGTCGGTGACGAAGTAGCCGTCGTAGAGGTGGCCCTCGACGGTGCGGGCGGTGGCGTGGCCGTAGTGGATGGCCAGGGTCACCGGCGCGAGGTCGTCGGCCGACCGGAACGGCGAGCGGACGGTGTCGTGCAGCTCGCCCTCGAACCGCTCCGCGCTCTCCGCCAGCACGCTGCGGCGCAGCGGGTGCGGGGAGTGCTTGAGGGTGCGCGGGTAGGTCTTCCCGACGGCGTCGGCCAAGGCGCCGCGGGTGTTCTTCTGCGCGGCGACGTACACCGAGTCGCCGGGCTCGGCCCCGCCCGGCGGGATGATCCGGTTGTCGGGGAAGTACCGGGGCATGCCGTTGCCCAGGAAGAAGTCCTCCGGGACGAGTGGGCGGCCGAGGAAGACGTCGTCGTTGAGGTACAGGAAGTGCTCGGCGAGCTCCGGGACGAGGTGCAGCCGGGTCTCGATGGCGTGGGAGTTGAACACCGGGCCCGCGTCGGTCCCGGCGAACAGCTCGCGGTGCGGGACGACGGTCAGGCCCGGGTGGTCGGTGTCCAGCCAGTGCGGCGTCTGGTCGTCGGTGACCAGGTGGATCCGGCGGATCCACGGGGCGTGCGCGGCGAGGGCGCGCAGGCAGTAGCGCAGCTCGTCGCGGTTGCGGAAGCGCTGGTCGGCGTCGCCCGCGATCCCGCTCTCGGCGACCCCGTCCTCCTCCGCGATCGGGGCGGCCGTGTGCGCGAGGCGCGCGCGGGCGGCGGCCCGGCGCTCCTGCCAGGCGGGGTCGGAGTCGTCGACCCAGGTGATCACGGCGTCGATCGGGAAGCCGACCTGCTCGGGGAGCGAGACGGCGAAGACGTCGAGCAGCGGGAAGGGCCGGCCGCCCACGGTCGTGGTGGCGGTGGCCTCCAGCGAGGGCACCCACCAGCCGAACGGGGTCTCGTCGATCGCTGCGATGGCGCCCTGGGAGGGCGCGGCGGAGTCCCAGAACTCCAGGTCGCAGCCGGTCTCGGGGCCGTACAGCAGGGTGTCGATCACGGCCGGGCGGTAGATCCGCACGCCCTTGACCCGGTCCGCCGGGCCGCCGTCCCGGCTCTGCTCCGCGTCCTGGTCCTCGTCGGTCCCGTCCGTGGACGCCTTCGGCGTGGGATCCAGCAGCTCGACCGCGCCGGGCAGCTGCTCCGCGAGCACGGTGGTGAGGGTCCGCCCGTGCTCCAGGAGGTCGGCGTAGACGGCCTGACCGGCGAACGCGGCGGCCAGCGCCTCCAGCACCGCCGACCGGTCGCCCGGGCGGATCGCCAGCCGGTGGCGCGGGTGCCGGTCGGGCACGATGCCGTGCGCGAGGCCGGCCTCCTGCAGCGCCGTGCTCACCTCGGCCAGGTTGCCGTCCCGGCGGTCGGCGGGCAGCAGCGTCCGGCGGGACTCGGCCAGGTGGTCGCGGTGGCGCACGACGCCCGGGAGCGTGCCGAGCAGCTCCTCCTCCCGCGCGGAGCGCTCCTCGGCGAGCCGCTCGTACGGCGGCTGCGGCTCCTCCGCCACGGCGTGTTCCTGCGCGCGCTCCTCGTGCCCGGCCTCGTCGTGCGCGGGCTCGGGCGCCGCGTCGTGCCGGGCGTCGGGGACGACCTCCTGCGGCACGGCGGTCGGCTCCGCCGGGGCACCGGTGACGGGGGCGGCGGGCGTTCCGCCGGAGGGCCGGTTGCGGCGGGTCAGAGCGGTCAGCGGGCGCATCTTGGCCGCGAGGCTGGCCGGGCGGATGGGCAAAGGGAACTCCAGAGGCGCCCGGCGGGGGCGCAGGTCAACGGGCTTTCAGGTCGGACGAGATCGTATGCGACTGTGGAAACTTTGTGTTGAGCAATGGTAACAATCACATGTCTGTTTGAACCCCAGAGGTGGTGGACCTGCGGGATTCGCCCGTTTTGCAGGGCGTTCATCCCTTCTGATGGAACGTCATCGACTTTCCGTTCCCCCAGGTTTGTCGCATTTCGCGGAATTCGGGAATTCGCCGCCGGTCATTGTCATGAATCGGCCATTTTGCTGCGCGTTCGCCGTCCGCTTCGGGCCTGCACCTCCCTTGGTCTACATATGCAGATGGTCGACATATGACGAGACTTGGCCTATGGTGTCGGCGAGGCGGGCGGCCGGCGCCGGAGAACGGGCGAGCCGTGGGGGTGTGGGCGCCCGCCGCACGCATGGTCCGGCAGCCGGCCGGACCCGCCGTTTTCCTCGGGAGGACCGCCGTGCACCACCGTTCCCGTTCGTGCAAGCTCCTCGGCGTCGCGATCGCCGCCGTCCTGGGCCTGGGCCTGGGCATACCGTCCGCGTTAGCCGCTCCGGCCGCCGACACCGACCCCGTGCCGGGGCTGGTCGCCGGATCGGACACCGACGCCCCGCAGCTGGTCACCGGCCTGGCCGAGCGGGCCTCCGGCGCCACCCCGGGCGAGGCGGCCCGTGCCCACCTCGCCGCCCACCGGGACCGCTACCGGGTCGACCCCGCGCAGCTGGTGGAGTCCGGCACCGAGCGGGCCGCCGACGGCCGTCGCACCGTCAGGTTCGCGCAGCGGCACGGCGGCCTCCCGGTCTTCGGGTCCACCTATCTCGTCCACCTGGTCGGGGAGGGCGACGGGCAGCGGGTCGAGTCGGTGGGCGGCAAGTACTTCACCGGGCTCACCGCCCCGACCGCGCAGAGCGTCCCGGACGAGGTGCTGCGCCGGCTCGCGCTCGGCGCGGTCGAGGACCCGGCCGCCCGGGAGGGGGCCACCGCGGAGGACCGCGGCCTCGTGGTGCTGCCCGGCGGCGCCGGCCGGCTCGCCCGCCACTTCACCGTGCGCGGGACCGGCGCGGCCGCCGGGGCGCCGAAGGCCCGCGAGGTCTTCGTGGACGCCACCGCGGGCGGGGTCGCGCTCAGTTACGAGGTCCGCGCCCCCTCCCCGTCCGGGATGCCGGGCGCCTCCCCGGCCGCCGGGGCCGTCGGTGCGGCCGGCGCCGTCGAACCCGCCACCGGCACCGCCCCGGACGCCTTCGGCCGCCCCGCGCCGGTGAACATCGGCCGTCTCCCGGACGGGAGTTACCAGCTCACCGACCTCACTCGCCCCGCCGTCATCACCACCTACGACGCGCAGGGCGGGGAGGAGATGGACTACAGCGGCGGCCTGCCCGACGGCGCCCGCCCGGCGGCCTCCCCGAGCCCCGACTTCCCGGCCTCGACCGGCACCAGCGGCGCCACCGACGCCCACCTCAACGCCGCCGCCGTCGACGACTTCTACCGCACCCGCCTCGGCCGTGCGGGGATCGACGGCAAGAACGGCCCGATCACCTCCGTCGTCAACGTCACCAGCTTCGGCGCGCCGCTGGACAACGCCTACTGGGACGGCCGGAAGATGATCTACGGCGGCGGCAGCGGCACCTACCACCCGTTCTCCGCCGCCCGCGACGTGGCCGGCCACGAGATGACCCACGGTGTGGTCGAGCACACCGCGGGGCTCGTCTACGCCGGCCAGTCCGGCGCGCTCGACGAGGCCCTCGCCGACTACTTCGGCAACGCGATCGAGGTGACCAGCCGGGGCATCCCGATGACCGACCCCCGGGCGGCGCTGCTCGGCGAGAGCCTGTGCCGCACCGGTACCCCGGAGTCCTGCGCCTTCCGGCGGTTGGACGACCACCGCACCACCGTCGCCGACTACATCGGGGCACCCGCCGGCGTCGACAACGGCGGCGTGCACCTCAACTCGACCATCGTCGGAGGGGCGCTCTGGGACATCCGGCGCACCCTCGACCCGCTCACCGCCGACCGCCTGGTCCACCGCGCGCTCGCCGAGTACCTCACCCCGCTGGACGGCTTCGTCGACGCCCGCAACGCGGTGCTCGCCGCCGGCCGCGCGCTCGGCCTCGACCGGGCGCAACTGCGCGCGGTGGCCGGGGCCTTCGACGCGCACGGGATCAAGGAGGGCTGGCAGCGGCGGATCGGCCTCGACAGCCGCCCGCTGCTGCGCGAGCTGACCACCGAGAGCATCGCACCGGACGCGGCCGCAGGCCGCTGGGTGGCGGCGACCGCCGGGAAGGGCAACAAGGGCAGCCTCGCCGTCTACGCGGGCGCCGTCGCCGGCTCCGCCGAGCCCACCCGGCTCAGCCCGGAGGACGGCCGCTCGCACGGCTGGCCCGCCACCGACGGCACGTCCGCCGCCTGGGTGGCGATGGGCCCGTGGGGCACGGAGGTGTTTGCCCGGCCGCTCGACGGCGGCCCGGCCCGCAGCGTCCACAGCGTGGCCAACCAGTACCTCAGTGACGTGCGAATCTCCGGCGGCGACGTGGCCTTCCTGGCCGGCGACTACACCGCCGTCAGCACCGGGCCCGTGCTCTCCCGGGACGGCGCCCCGGCGGTCGCGATCCCGCTGCCGGACGGCCACAGCGCCTCCGACCTCGCCCTCAAGGACGGCCTGCTCGCCTGGACGGAGAGCTGGAGCTCCGGTGAGCGGACGGTGAGCGCGCCGACCGTCTACTCGATCGCCGCGGGCCGGGTCGTCGCCCAGTACCCGGCGGGCGACGCGGCCGACACCTCCGCGACCAGGGCCGGCGCGACCCGCCTCGCCGGCGGCCGACTGCTCTGGGTGGAGACGCCCGAGGACCCGGCCCGCGGCAGCTCGATCCGCTCCGGCGCGCTGGACGGCTCGGGGACGACCGTCGTCCTGGCCGGCGGCACCGCCGAGCCGCGCCGGATCACCTCCCTCACCGCCACCGACCGGGCCGTCACCTTCGGCTACGCCGGCGGCCGGGTCGGCGGCGGCATGAAGAACACCGACCTGCCGAAGCTCTGGCAGCTCCCGCTCGCCGGCGGCACTCCCGAGCGGGTCTCCTGCAACCGCGGCGGCCAGTACGCGCCGGTGGCGGACCGGGGTACCCGGGTGCTCTGGCTGGACGCCACGGCCGGCCGCACCGATCTGGTCGTGCGCGAGCGCGCGGCCGGCACCTGCTGACCGGAGGGCGGCTGCCCCGGGATCCGACCCAGGGCGCCCGACCCCGGCGCCCGGACCCCGTCCGCCCCTCGGTCGCCCGCCCGGCCGCTGCAACCCGCAGCGGCCGGGCGGGCCTTCTGTCGTTCCGTCAGGCCGCCACCGCCGGCACACCGCCGGGCCGCCTCGTCGAAGGGACCGAAGTCGGTGAACGCCACGCGTCCGGTCCGGGCGGCGCGCACCGCGCGGTGGTCGGCCACCCGCCGCAGATCGAGGGTGACGGCCGGTCCATCGGTCCATGGCCGGGCAGTCGCGCCGGTTCGCGGTCGAGCAGGTCCCCGGGGGCCGCGTCCGGCGGCAGGACCCGGTGGTGCGGCATGCGGTCTCCCCCGTGACGGTGTGGGGAGCGGCGGCCGACAGTCGATCATGTCCCCCGCCGCTCCCAAGCTATAGCGCGCCGGGGGGCTTGCCGCAAGGGGGTGGTGGGGCCGGAGAATCCTCCGCCGGAGCCGGAATCACGGGGACAGGAGTGGTGCGGGATGCGTGTGGTGCTGTCGACGTACGGGTCGCGGGGGGACGTCGAGCCGTTGCTGGCGCTCGCCGAGCGGTTGCGGGAGGCGGGGGCCGAGGTGCGGGTGTGCGCGCCGCCGGAGGAGGAGTTCGCGGCCCGGCTGGCGCAGGCCGGGGTGCCGCTGGTGGCGGTCGGGGAGTCGGTGCGGACACTGGTGAGCGGGCCGCCGCCGAAGCCGGAGGACTTCCCCGCGCGGGCGGCCGCCCTGGTGGCCGGGTTCTACGAGGCGGTGCTCGCCGAGGCGGAGCCGGGCGGGGCGGTGGTGGCCACCGGCCTGTTCCCCAGCGCGGCCGGTGCGCGGTCGGCGGCGGAGGCGGTCGGGGCGCGCTTCGTCCACGTCAGCCTCCAGCCGACCATGCTGCCCTCACCGCACCACCCGCCGTTCCAGTACCCGGGCCGGCCGCAGGCGCCGGAGGGGACCGGCAACGCGGAGCTGTGGGAGCGGGACGTCGAGTCCATGAACGCGCTGTTCGGCGGGGTGGTGAACGCCCACCGCGCGGCCGTCGGCCTGCCGCCGGTGGACAACGTGCGCGACCACGTGCTCACCGGGCGGCCGTGGCTGGCCACCGACGAGGTCCTCGGCCCGTGGCGGCGACCGGCCGCGCTGGACGTGGTGCAGACCGGCGCCTGGCTGGCGGCGGACCGGCGTCCGCTCGGCGCCGAGGTGGAGGAGTTCCTGGCCGCGGGCGCGCCCCCGGTGTACGTGGGCTTCGGCAGCATGCCGATGCGGGGCTCGGCGGACGTCGCCCGGCTGGCCGTGGAGCAGGCGCGGGCGCTGGGCCGGCGGGTGGTGGTGGGCCGGGGCTGGGCGGGGCTCGGCCCGGCCGGTGACGGCGGCCACTGCCTCGTGGTCGGCGAGGTGAACCACCAGGCGCTGTTCCCCCGGGTGGCCGCCGTCGTGCACCACGGCGGCGCGGGCACCACGACGGCGGCGGCCCGGGCAGGGGCGCCGCAGCTGGTGGTGCCGCAGATGGTTGACCAGCCCTACTGGGCCGCGCGGGTGGCCGAGCTGGGCATCGGCGCGGTGTACGACGCGGCGGTGCCGAGCGCCGCCTCCGTGGCGGCCGCGCTGCGGACCGTGCTGGACCCGGCGACCCGGGCCCGGGCGGCGGCGGTGGCCGGCGGGATCCGCACGGACGGCGCCGAGGTGGCCGCCCGCCTGCTGCTCGAACCGGCCGCCGGGTAGCGGTGGGCGGGGGCGGGCGGACATCCGTCGCGCGCCCCGTCCGCCCGGGCGCTTCCCGCACAACGGCGGGTGAGCTTCCCCGCAGCCGGGGAAGCAAACCCGGGCGAAACCGCATCAAACGGGTCATGGTGGGTACCAGCACCATCGGAGTGGTCGTCGAGCACCGCCGATCGCTTCCCGCGCCTGTCGGGCGCCTCCCGGACCGCCGCTCGAAGAAGTCGGGCCGAGGCCATCGGGAAGAGGAGCCGCGGTGCGCCGGCGATCCCAATCCGACGCGCCCCGCGGCCCGTGGCGTTCCCGCTGCCCTGGAGAACCGCCGTGTCCACTTCGATTCTCAGAACCGGCTTCCCCTCGCACGCCCCGTCGGACGGGCTGCCGTCCGACCTGCCCCCGCGCCCCACCGGGGCGCAGCTGCGGGCCATGGGCAAGAGCGAGGCCCGCGAGCTCAGCGACGCGCTCTTCGAGCGGCTCGCCGGGCTGCCCCGCGAGACGCACGCCTACAGCTACGTGCGCGGGACGATCATCGAACTCAACATGCCGCTGGTGCGGTTCATCGCCGGCCGCTTCCGCCACCGCCCGGAGGACATGGACGACATCCTCCAGGTCGGCACCGTGGGGCTGATCAAGGCGGTCGACGGCTACGACCTGGCCCGCGGCGTCGAGTTCCTCACCTACGCCATCCCCACCATCGCCGGCGAGATCAAGCGCTTCTTCCGGGACACCTCCTGGCCGGTGCGCGTGCCGCGCCGGATGCAGGAGTGCTGTCTGAGCGTCGCCCGCGGCTCGGACCGGCTGGAGCAGCGGCTCGGCCGCCTGCCGAACCCCGAGGAGATCGCCGACGAGCTGCGCCTCACCGTGGAGGAGGTCGTCGAGGGGCTGGTCGCCGGCCGGGTCCACCGGTCCAACTCGCTGGACGCGCTGCGCGAGCAGGACACCGACGAGTCCGGCAGCGCGCTGCTGGACCGGCTGGGCACCTGCGACCCCGGCATCGAGCTGGCCGAGTTCCGCACCGCCGTCCGGCCCCTGCTCGGGCAGCTGCCGCGCCGCGAGCAGGTGGTGCTGAAGCTGCGCTTCTGGGAGGACCGCACGCAGTCCGAGATCGCCGAGCGGATCGGCGTCTCGCAGATGCACGTCTCCCGGCTGCTCTCCGCCACCCTCGCGCACCTGCGCGAGCAGCTGGAGGACCGCGCGGCGGACGGTCGATCGGACGGCCCGCCGGAACCGGTCTGACCGCGCTGTCCGCGAACCGGTGCCCCTCCGGACGTTTCCGGCGCCCCGCAGCGGACAGCCGCGCTGTGGGGCCGTCGGCGCGAAGGAGGCCGAGAGCGGTGCCACCGAAGGCTGCCGGCCACACCCCGGACCGGCGTCGCGCCCTCGCCCCCGCCCGCGCGACCCCCTGCCGGACCGCGTACCCGGAGGTGCACCCGCGATGACCCGCCGACAGCCCCGACCCCCCGACGCCACCGCCACCGCGGCGGACACACCCGTCGGACTCACCGTCCACGCCCGGCCGTGGGCCCACGGCAGCGTCCTCGCGCTGCGCGGCGAACTCGATCTCGACTCCGTCGCCGTCCTGCGCCGGGCCCTCGACCGCGCGCTCGTCCTCCCCGGCACGGTCGTCGTGATCGACTGCGGCGGCCTGGCGTTCTGCGACTCCACCGGCGTCGGCGCCCTGCTGGAGGCCGCCGCCCACGCGGACGGCCTCGGCAGCCGGATCGAACTCGCCCGCCCCCGGTCACTGGTCCGCCGGGTGCTCGAACTCACCGGCGCCACCGAAGCGTTCCCCGTCCACGACACCCTGCCGCCGTGGCACCCGCTTCCCCGGTGGGCACGATGACCACCAGCCCGGTCCCGCCCGTGTGTCGCCGGGCATGCGGCAGGCTGAGTCGAGCATGTGCCGGACCGGGGCTGCGGTCATGCCGAGGCGTGCACCCGGGTGACGGAGGGCGACCCCGTTGTCCGGCGGAGAAGTCCGGCGGGCCCGTCGCGAAACCGAGTCGGATTCCCGGGCGCCGGGCGCTGCGCGAGGTCCGGCCGGCGGCGGTGTCGCTGTCGACCGGTCGGCGGCTGCTCGCGCATCCTTCTCCTGACGATCGGTCGGGAGTCACCGGGAGCGCGGAGGGTGCATGGACGAGCGGCGCGGCATGGCGGATCGGCGGCGGTTCCTGGGGCTGACGCTCGCCGCTGCGGCGGCGGCGGGGGCCTGTACCCGCTCGCCCACGGCGGTGCCTCCGGGCATCGCCCCGGCTCCCTCCCCACCGGCCTCGCCCTCTCCGACGCCCTCGCCCTCGCCCACGGCCGCCGAGAACGCCCTGCCCGGGGACGCCGACTGGCGGATCACCGCCGCCGGCCCGGCGGAGGCCATCGAGGGCTTCGCCGCGCAGGTCAGCGCCCTGCCCGGCGAACGGGTGCCCCTGCACGTGTCCACCACCGCCCCCGCCTTCCGCGTCAGCGCCTACCGGATGGGCTGGTACGGCGGGGCGCGCGCCCGCCTGGTCTGGCGCTCCGGACCGGTGCCCGGCGCGAGCCGGCCGGGCCCCGCCGTCGATCCCGCCACCCGCAGGGTGACCACGGCCTGGCCGCCGTCCACCGAACTCGACACCACCGGCTGGCCGCCCGGCAGCTACCTGCTGCGCCTGGACGCCGAGGGCGGCGCGGGCCAGCGGTACGTGCCGCTGACGATCCGCTCGGCGACCACCGCCGGCACGCTCGTGGTCGTCAACGCCGTCGGCACCTGGCAGGCGTACAACCAGTGGGGCGGCCACGACCTCTACGACGGCCCGTCGGGAGGCCTGGCCACCCGGTCGCTGGAGGTCGGCTTCGACCGGCCCTACCTGGACTACGACGGCGCGGGCCTGTTCCTCGTCTACGAGGCGCCGCTGGTCGCGCTGGCCGAACGGCTCGCGCTGCCGCTGTCCTACGCCACCGGCGTGGACGTGCACCGCCGTCCCGGGCTCCTCGACGGCGCGCACGCCGTTCTGTCGCCCGGCCACGACGAGTACTGGTCGCCCGAGCAGCGCGCGGCGGTCACCGCCGCCCGCGACGCGGGGACCAACCTGGCCGTCCTCGGCGCCAACTGCTGCTACCGGCGCGTGCGCTACCAGCCCTCCCCGCTCGGCGAGGACCGGATCATGGCCTGCTGGAAGGGCGACTGGGCCCGGGATCCGGGCTACCTGGACGGCGGGCCGGCCACCACCGACTTCCGCCTGGCGCCCGGCGCCGACCCCGAGAGCTCCCTGCTCGGCCTGCTGTACGACGGCTACCCCGTCGACGCGCCGTACGTCGTCACCGCGCCCGGGCACTGGGTGTTCGCCGACACCGGGGTGGCGGCGGGCGACTCCTTCGAGCACCTGGTGGGCGTCGAGTACGACACCGTCGACGCCGCCCGCTCCTTCCCCCGCCCGTTGGAGATCGTCTCCCACTCCCCGGTGGTCTGCGAGGGCCGCCGCGCCCACGCCGACACCGCGTACTACACCCACCCCTCCGGCGCCGCCGTGTTCGCCTGCGGCACCATGCGCTGGGTGGAGTCGCTGGACGCCGAGGGCCCGGCCGTTCCTGGCGTCAACCACGGTCTGGACGGGCGCACCGGGGCGATGACCCGCCGGGTGACCGAGAACGTCCTGCGGGCCTTCGCGGCCGGCCCGGCCGCGGCCGCCCGCCCGGCCCAGGACAACGTGCGCGGCGTGTACCCGGGGTGAGACCGACGGCGCGCGATCAGCGGGACACGGGGGAGCGGCGGCAGTGGCCGGACCGGCCTGACCGGCGGCAGCCGGTCCGGTCAGGCGTCCGCGAGCAGCGCCCGGTGGTGCCCGGCCGAGGTCAGCGAGGGCTGAGCAGACAGAACTCGTTGCCCTCCGGGTCGGTCAGGATCCGCCAGGAGATGGTGGACTGGTCGATGCCGGGGTCGGACGCTCCCAGGGCGCGCAGGCGGGCCTCCTCCGCTGCCGGGTCGTCACCGCGGTACGGGCTGACGTCCAGGTGGACGCGGTTCCACCCGTGCTTGGTGTCGGGGGTGCGGACGAACTCCAGGTAGGGGCCGACGCCTCGGGCGGACCGCATGGTCGCGTGGTCGTCGGCGACCTCGTGCAGCGTCCAGTCCATCGCCCCGTCCCAGAACCGGGCCAGCTCCCGCGGGTCGGCGCAGTCGACCACCACCGCGGCGATCGGCCCGGTGTCCCGGTAGACCGGGCGGGGCTCCAGGACGCAGAACTCGTTGCCCTCCGGGTCTCCGGAGACGTGTGATTAGGGGTTCTACGGCAGAGCCGAGAGAGCCCCGCCCGGATCGGCTCCGGACGGGGCGAGGGGGTTCTACTCGGGGCAGGTGAGCGAGCACGCCCACAGGGTCCACCCGGAGCCCGCGGCGGCTTCCTGGTGGCCGATCGGGACCGGGGTGGGGGCCGGACCCTTGCACCGGGCACAGCGCACGGGAGCGAGGCGGGGCCACGTCTCACCGAGCCGGTTCGCGTGGTCGTCCCCGTGGAACGGGTCACGGTTGCACGGGGCTCCGGCTCGGCCGGGGCGAGGGGCGCCGCATGTCGGCTTCCTGGTTGCGGCGAGGGTCATCACGCGACCGCCCCGGCGAGGGTGTGCGCACCAGGGAAGGTGTACCCGGTGTCCGGCAGCTCCTCGGCGACCGCCCGCAGGGCCTCGCGCTGCTCGTACTGCCGTTGCATCTCGTCCAGCTCGGCCCGCCATGCCCCGGGGTCGACGTAGGGACGCACCAGGGGGCCCGCGTACGGGTTCTCTTCCTCGGCCCTCGGGGCAGGGCACTGCTCGGCGTCCGTGGTCCGGATAGGTTCGAGGGTGGCCGGTACGGCGCGGTGCTGGCCCCGAGCCGGCAGGACCAGGCGCAGGGTCGCACGGAGGGTGCGGGCGATAAGGTGTCGCATGTTCGTTCAGCTCTCCCAAGTAGCTGTGCGGACGTGCCCCCGGAGCCGGTCCTAAGCGGCCTCGGGGGCTCTTTCGTGTTCGACGGTAAGGCAACTCCTCTACCCTCGTCTACCCACGTATGCCCATAGCTCGGTATGTAGCCCGTTGTCTACCCTTGCCGTATGGCCTCGGAAATCGACTATGACTCGCCCACTCCGCCCTACCAGCAGATTGCGGCAGAGATCATCCGCGACATTGACTCTGGGGCCCTCGCGGTTGATCGCCCGATTCCGTCTGAGTCGGCACTGATCCAGCGGTGGGGCGTAGCTCGGGACACGGCGAGGCGTGCAGTTCGGCATCTGCGCGAAGGCGGGTACGTCTACACCGTGCCGCAGCGCGGGACGTACGTGGCCGAGCGGGCCCCCGAAAAGTAACCGGCCCCGCCCTGCCGGAGTTCACCAGCGGGACAGGGCCGAGGGGCGCGGGTAGGCATCGGGGTCGTTCGCTGCGTGTCAATGTCTACCTAGGCCAACGCCCATGCCCCGATCGAATCTAGCCGGCCCCGTTCTCAGTTCTTCCGATGCCGTCCGTTTCCCTTGCGGAGCAGCGCCACAGGGGTTTCATCCTGCGGAGGGGCGAACCCGTCGCCCCTCCGAACGATCATGGGATAGGCATCGGCGTACGTGTCGGCTACCGCGACCGGTTGCCACGCTTGCCCGTCCCACTCGACCACCAGGCGCGGCGTGTCTTGGAACAGGTGGCCCCGACGTACCGCCGGGTCAAGGGTCAGCGCGTCCCGGGTACCCGGCGGCCGGGCGCAGTCAGCACGCGCGGCGTACCAGTCGGACACGGTTTCGTCGTCGGGGTCGAGCACGGCTGTTCCTCTCGCACGGCGTCACTCCGAGGTTATCGGCCGATGTCGTCCGGGGGGATAGTGCCGGGCCAGCCGAACAGGCCGAGGATTGGACGCTTCCTGAGTGCTTCGGCGTACTCGGTCGAGTCGTCGAACTCCCGAAAGTTGGTGATCGGGTCTTCCGCGGCGTGGAGCATGGCGAGAGCGCAGTTCAGGCAGAAGTCCTGTCCGGTGTCCAAGTCCCGCAGGTTCGCGTAGTGCTGGCAGCCGATCCACTGGCACCGTCGGCGGTGCTTGCCGCCGTTCTTCCGTCCCGCCATGCTCCGATGATCCGCCGCTCTACTTGGGTTCCTGGCCGAGCACCGAGAGACGCTGTGCCGAGCGGAGCCGCAGAGCGACCGTATCGGCCAGCAGCTCGGCCAGCGAGTCACGGAACAGCTCGACCAGCTCGCCGGCGAGCTTGGTGAAGTCCTGTCCCCCGAGGTTCGGCGGGAGCGCGTCGCGCAGGGCCTCGCTGTCCTCGCTCAGCTCCCACAGCTTGCGCAACGCCCAGTGCTTCGTAAGGAGTTGAACGCCAAAGGTGATGTGAAGGCTGTGCTCCTCGGTGCTCTGCCCCGAGTGCACCCACCCGCGCGGGATGAACAGGACCTGCCCGGCCCGCAGCGTGACCGAGAAGTCCGGGGCGTCCGAGGCAAACCGGATTTTGTCCTCGGGAGAGAACCCGACCTTGGACCAGTTGTGGTGCTCCAGCGGGTTCGCGAAGGTCGGGGCGAACAGTCGCCAGTCCTTCGCGCCCTCGGCCTGTGCGATGAAGACGTGATGACAGTCCCAGTGCCACCCGAACCCCTGCGCCCTCCCGGCCGGGGTGAGGTAGAAGTTCCCCGTTACGGGGTGGCCGAGCATGGATGACAGTTCCTTGCAGAACTCCATGATCGGCGGGTAGGACCGGTGCAAGCCGTTGAGGACCAGGGTGTCCGTCGGGTGATCCGCGGACGGCCGTTCGGCGGTCAGCACGCCATCACGGACCATGCCGAACCCGCCTGGACGGATATCGGGGTCGGCGAGGATTTCGCGGGCCGCTTCCCTGGTGGCGAGCCGTTGCAGGTCGACCGCATCACGGTCGAACACCGTGGGCACCGAGGGCCACGCATCCCGGAAGGCGTCCGGATTGGTGACCAGCCTTGAAAGTGCAGTCTGCACGGTGGCGCTCCCTTCTCGTAGGGTGGGGCAAGAGGGGCGACCGCCCCACCTGAATTGGGGCGGTCGCCTCTCGCTCACGTGCTGATGTGTCAGGCGCCGATCAGGTGGTCGTACTGGCCGGCGGCGAAGGCGTCGCGCAGCTTGCGCAGCTCACCGGGGGTGCCGGTGATCACGGCGCTGTCGTCGTTGATGTTGGCGAGCGCGACCAGGCCGTTGCCGGTGTCGGCGACCGCGAAGCACTCCACCTTGTCGTCCAGGTGGGAGTCACGGGCCACCGACCAGTTCAGGCCGGGGTGCGAGGCGGGGTCGAAGTTCATGGTGGTGCCTCCTTGTGAGATCGGGTACAGCGGGCGCCGTACCACGTTTTGACGCCCGCCCCGGTCGAGCACAGCCATGTGACGCCGGGGCGGGAGTGGTGCCCCGTCCTGGCGGGTGTTGCCCTTTCCGTCCGCCAGAACGGGAGTTCATGGGGGTGCTAGCTTCCGCGCCCGAGGGGGTACGCCCTGCGGATCGGGGCCGGCTCGCCGGTCACCGGGCTGCCCGCCGTTCTCCGGCCTCGCGGCACAGTGCAGCCCGAACCCGAGCCCGTGCCCGCCGCCAGTGCTGCCACCCCTCGATCCAGTCGGGACCGTAGGACGTGGCGATGAGCGCGACCGCCAGGGCGACGAAGCACCAGACCCACCGCCGCTCGCTGCTCGGGTCCAGCATGGCGAAGCCGAGCACGAAGCCGGCGGGCACGGTGCAGAGTCCGAGCGTCAGAATCCCGGTCAACAGCGTCAGCCGGGTCACGTCGGTTCCTCCTTCGGGACCGCGATCATCGGCCGGTAGGACAGACACCCGTAACTGCGGTGCTCGGGGTGCTCCGTGGCGTGCTCGAACGGCCACAGCTCGGCCGTCTCGCGGTCGACGTGCTCTCCCGAGTCCGCGCGGCAGGGCGTACCGTCCTCGGCCTCGCCCTCGCAGAAGACCAAGTGAATCTCGTCCCGGTCCGGGTCGGCGCCGACGTCCCACAGCACGAAGCGGAAGCGGCGTCGGGTGCCGATCTCGCGGGAGGGAACTTCGAGTGCCACGTTCAACCGACCTTCGCGGGCTCGGGGAGCGTCATAGCGGTGCGCACCCGTTCATTGGTCGTCGCGGTCCGTACGTGCAGCGGGTCGGCCGTCCACTTCGGTCCGTCCATGAGGAACGGGCGGAGGGTCCATCCGTCCTCGGCAACACCCGCGTACTCGCCGACCCGTCCCGACTCCGTGTCCACCACCAGGTCACCGACCTTCGGGCGGAACAGGGGAACGACGGGGCTCGACTCGGCGGCGAGCGTGGCGAGTCCGACCCGGAGCACGTCCGCCAGGTGGAGCACCGATTCGGGGCGGGCCCGGCCGACGTCCACCAGGCACTCACCCGTGATCACCGAGGGCGAGTCAACGCCGAGCGACGGGAGCGGGCACCCGGCCGCCGTGGCGACTTCGCGCAGGGCCTCGCATGCCTCGGTCGCCTGTCTGCGCTGTTCCTTAATGATCTTGCGTAGCTTGCGGTTAGCCACGGTGACCCCTTGAGTTGGACGGCGGACCTTGTCCAGTGCCGCCATTCAACGGAGTGGAGCCCTCGTGCGGGGACTCCAAGGTGGTGACTCCAAGTTGGAGTCTGTGCACACGCCGTGGGCTTACCATCGGAGCACGTTGTCAGGGGGAGCGAAGCAGTGGACCAGCCACCATCACCGCGCGACGTTGTTGCCGGGCTCCTCGGAGATGAGCGGTTGCGTGCCATCCTCCGAGCACGCGATATCGGCGCCCTGTTCAAGATGCTGAACAGCCGAGGCGTCAGCACCCGTCGACTTGCCTCGGCAGCCGATATCACACAGGGCCGACTGTACGACTACATGACCGGCCGCACTCGGGTTGAAAAGCTCTCGATGTTCGAGCAACTCGCCGACGCCTTCCATATTCCGGGCGACTTGCTCGGCCTGGCGGCGCGTCCGTGGGAACCAACTACACCGGTACCAGCGGTGCCCCTAGCGGAAGTACTGGCCGAATCGGACGACCTTGCGGCCATGGATGCGTTCCGCGAGGCCGACCGCCAAGCCGGCGGCGGGCGGCTGTACAGCGCTGTGGTTCGGCATCTTCAGGTGAACGTGGCCCCCCGCCTGATGGATGGCACGACGGGCCCGAGCGTCTTCGGGGCTGCCGCTGCGCTCACTGAGATGGCCGGGTGGATGGCGCACGACTCGGGCCAAGACGTCCTAGCGGCAGCGCACTTCGCCAAGGCGTTGCCCCTCGCACGGGTCTCGGGTGATCAACCGTTCGCTGCGCACGTGGCCGCGAGCAGCAGTCACCTATCCCTACAGTCCGGTGACGCCAAGCAGGCTGCGCACTGGGCACTGACCGGGATAGAGATCGCCCGGGGCGGCCCCTACTTGCCAAGTCTGACCGCGCGGCTTCACACGATGCATGCCCGTGCCCTCGCGGCGCTTGGGCAGTCCAGCCCAGCCGTGGATGCCTTGGGGCAGGCACGCACGCTTCTCGATCTAGAGTCGGACGACCCGCATCCCTGGCTCAGTCCGTTCGACCATGCGGCGCTAGCTAGCGAATCCGCCTTGATATTCATGGACTTGGGCCGACATGACGACGCACTCGGGCACGCACAGGAAGCCGTGCGGCTTCGGGGCCATGGACGGGCAAGATCACTTGCTTTGAGTCGGATCACGCTCGCTGCCGCGCACGTACAGCGCAGGGACCTAGACGCCGCTGTCGGTGTCGGGACTGACCTTCTTGCAACAAGCCCCACCCTTGGATCAGTCCGCGTGGCACACCAGCTTGACGGCCTTCGGGATCAGCTCACGGAGCATGCCGGTTACCCGCCAGTCCGTGAGTATCTGGCACGATTCGCGGAAGCGCGCAGAACCAGGACGCTGCTGCTGGCAGACATCATGCCGCCGTCAAGGGGAGGGAACGGCTGTGGGGACAACACCAACACCTGACGATCCGGAAGCATGGAACGCCTACCTTGCCGAGGGCAATGCCAGGCAAGCCAGGAAGCGCGTCGCCGCCGACGTGATCGTCAGAGATCCTGCGGGCCGGGTCCTGGTAGTAAACCCTGACTACAAACCGGGGTGGGATTTGCCCGGCGGGATGGCCGAAGCGAACGAAGCCCCCGAAGCGGCGGCACGCCGCGAACTGCGCGAGGAACTTGGACTAGAGATCGTCACCCGCGCATTGCTGGTCGTTGAATGGGTTCCTCCGCACGGCCCTTGGGATGATCAACTCGCGTTCATCCTCGATGGCGGCGAGATCACGACCGACCAGGCCAACGCCCTTCGCCCCCACGATGCGGAGCTGACAGAAGCGGCGATGCTCGCACCCGCCGAGGCACGCCACCTACTACGAACCCGGTTGCTGCCCCGCTATGACGCTGCACTCGCGGCCCTGAAGGACGGACAGCCCCGCTACCTGAACGACGGACGTGCGCTCTGGTGAGCGGCACCTAGCTGGTTCCGCGAGACCCGCCGCTCCGCCACGAAGCAACGGGGCTTCGTCGCACCTAGGCTGCAAGAACGCAAAATTGGCCCCCATGCCCACCGCCCGCTAGGGAAGGGGGCACGGGGGCCGTTCGTGGTCGATCCTAGGGACAGAACCGCCATCGGTCATTTCCGCCTGCGCAGAAACGCCCGATTTCGCCATCAGACTTTTTTGCCTCCCTGCCGCGCTTCTGACCAGGCGAGGGGAGGCCCCCGGGTGGGGTAGGTACGGGGCTTCGACCCTGTGTCAGTCGGTCACACGTCGGACGTGCGCCTCATGTCGGGGCCCGCGGGGGGATCACCGGCGGATCAATCGGTTGCCCGTCCGGCTTCCTCGGTGTCACGTCGATGGCCAGCAGCCGGCCGGGGTCGTGCGGGTCGCGCATCGGCTGGACGCCACTCGGCATCGGAGCCCCACCGTTGACTACTGGCAGGCCAGTTGGAGAGTCCGACCACACGGGCCGTCCCTGCGCGTCGCGGGGGAAGTGCGGATAGGTCCCATCCGGGCCGGGGTCGAGAGCATCGACGGCCATGTCAGTCCGTCGCTTCGATGTAGGCGGTCCGCTTGGCGTCCAGCTCCTCGGCGTAGTGCTCGCCGATCTCGACGGCCATGCGCTCGACGGTCTCAATCAGGTCGTCCACCAGGCGCAGGTCATACATGCGAGGCTCCGGCACGGTAACGCTCTGACCATTGGCGGACTGTGCACGCTGGGCAGCGTGCATGATCTTCTCCCGCTTGTACCGCTCGGCCCGGGACGCCATGTACGCCATGAACCACGGCTCTTCGGCAAGGAGCTCGACGAACCGTTCCCGATTGGCCTTGTCGGCGTCGCTGGCCTGCTGAGCACGCTCACGCCACGAAGCAGCGAACGCACGGTCGTACTCCGCCGCGCGGTCGGCCTGGCGGGCGACCTCGGCTTCCTGGGCGACCGCCAGGGCGGCTTCGGCGTCGGCGAGCGGTGCGGCGTACTTGTCGGCCTGGGCGCGCAGCTTGGCGAGCTTGTCGGCGGCCTTGGAAACGTCGGGGTTCATGGTCAGACCTCACGATCGGTGGGGACGGAAACGTTGCGGCCGAGCTGCACGGCGGCAGCCTTTGCGATCTCGTAATGGCCGAGCGAGATGCGGGAGAGCGGGTTCATCTGGTCATACTGCTCGGGGCGGTCGCGCTTCATCTCAGCAAGGTGCTCCATTGCGGAGTCGTACTGGAACGCGTCAGCGCGCAGACGGAGCTTTGCGGTCGCCCGGTCCTCATACGTGTAGGTGTGACTGCCAGGGTTGCTCACGGTGCTACCTCCGGTGGGCCGCCTGTCGACGGCACGAAGAAGCCCCCGCCCGCGGGTTCGGGAAGGGGCGGTGAACTGCTCTTTGCAGCAGACGAACGGGAAGGCCGTAGAGGCAGAGCGTCGGCAGTAGGCGCAGACAGGTCCCCGCCGGCGGAGCACACGGCCCTACTGGTGTGGAGAGTGGGGCGATCTCCCAGGGGTGATGAGGTGACGCAGGTGAGGCAATTTCTGGTTTTACTTAGATACCCGCTGCCTAAAGAAAACTGATTTCTCCGTCATCTGCGTCACCCGTCACCACCCCCGCCGACGTGCGGCCCGCTACCCCAGCGCGGGACCGCCTCTCACTGTTAGGGAGAGTGCGGATTTTCTCTGGGTGCCAAGGCGACGCGGGTACCCGGTCCGTTCGTCCCATCGGCGGGGCGCGTCGTAGTCCTGAACTCCCTCTCTGGGAGATTGAAGAGGGGGACGATATCCCGCAGGACCCGAGGGGTGGTGACGGGTGACGTTCGAAGGGCTGTTTTCTGTTTTATCTAGACACCCGTGTGTATAGAAGAACCTAGATTTTGCGTCTCCAACGTCACCCGTCACCACCCCCGCCGACGCCCTACGCTGCTACCGCCCCGGCAGGCTCGGCGAGGCGCATCCGGCTACCCGCCGCGGGAGCGGTCCCGGGGGTCATCGTCAGTTCGTCCCGGAGCCCGGCCCACGATTCCACCGCGGGGTCAAGGTCCCCCGTCACCGTGAACGCCACCCGGCGCGGGTCGAGCGTCCGCCACCCGCCGCGCACGCCCTTACGGATCTCCAGCCGTGCCCCGGCGTCGATCAGCAGCAGCCGACGCGCATCGTCGTCCGACGTGCCCCACAGATCGGCGAAGGTCTCACCGGTGTCGATCTTCTCTCGCTTCTCGGGGCGAACCGGCGTGCTCTCCAGTACGCCCATCCGGTTGTCGAGCGCAGCAGCCCGTGCCTTCCACGCTGCCTTCGCTGTAGCCGATTTCTGCTGTCCCTTGTCCTCCTGGTGGGCGTTGAACTCGGCAAGTACGTGGGCGAGTTCCTGCGCCGGGTCGTACCCGGGTGTGATGACGGTCCGCTGAATCCGGATGCGACCGGTCAGCGCCAGGAACTCCCGCTCTACGTAGTCTTCGACCCAGTCAGCCCGGATGGTCATCGGAGACGCGCACTTGACCCGGGTAAGGTGCCCGCCGCAGGTGTACGCGCGCTGCTGCCTCTTGTTGGTCCGGTGGTACATGCGAGAGCCGCACGTCCCGCAGTGGATCACCCGCAGTAGCTTTGAAGCGTCCGTGGGAATCGCTCGGGGCTCGGCCATCCGGCGGTCATCGAAGAACTTCCCGATCACGTCGAACTCTTCGCGCGTCAGGATCGGTTCTTCGGTCGACAGGATCGGGGTGCCCTCGGCGTCGCGGATCGGGTCGCCACCGTGCATCTTCCAGCCCAGCAACGACGGGTTGGTGAGGATCTTCCGCAGGACGGTAGGCACCCACTTGAACACGTCCCGGGTGTTGCTCTCGCCCTTCGCGCCGCCGGTCTTGCCGCCGGTCTTCCGGCCGTGAGTGACCGACCAGTGGTCCCGCGGCGTCGGAACCTTGTCGCGCTCCAGCTCCATGCAGATTCGCCGGAGGGTCTTGCCGGACAACAGATCCTTGATGATGCGAATGATGATCGTGACGGCGCTCTCGTCCTGCCCGAGAGTCTTGCCGACCCCGCCGTGTTCCGCCGGCATGGGAATGATCTTGTAGCCGTAGGACGGGCGCCCGCCCTTGAACCGGAACGGCATCTTGCGCATGGCTGCCTGCGCGCCCATGACGCGCTCTTTGATGGACCACGCTTCCATCTCGGCGGCGAAGGCAAACTGATTCAGCATCATGCGTGTGATCGGGTCGAGCGGGTTGCGGAAGTCGAAGGTTTGCATCCCGCCGCCGACGCCCTCGGCGAAGATGATCATCTTCCGGTGCGTGCTCGCCCACTCGGCAAGGTTGTGCATGTCCTGCTGGGAGCGCACGGCGCGATCGAAGCGCCACCACACCATGACGTCCCACTCGTCAGGGCGGGCGAGCCAGTATGCAAGCTCCGGACGTTCCCACGGAGCGGTCTTGCTCGCCGACACGTCAAGGTCTATAGCTTCTCGGCGCTGGTCGCCCTCGCCGAAGTCAATGTTGTTCAGTCCAGCCGCGCGGTCGTTGGCCTCGCGCTGCCGCTCGGGGCTGGTGGTCTCGTCTGTCAGGACGGACAGGCGGATAGCGGAGACGCCACGCAGGCGCCCAGAGAACACGGTGCCCTCGGTACCGGGCAAAGTCGTAGCCGTCATACTCCCGTGGGAGTGGGGCGATCCCTGCTGGTCACGGGTCAGGGTGGCGGTCGGCACCGGGGGTCACTCCAGAACTGGTAATCCGGAGTGTTGGGGTCGGCCATGACCGTCCAGGGGACGTCGCCCTGGCCCACGTCGGCGAGGGTCGCGCCGAGCTCCTTCAGGCGTGCGACCAGCTCCTCCTGATGGGCCGTCGAGGTGGTGGCCAGGTCGAGGTGGACCCGGTTCTTCACCGTCTTGGGCTCGGGGCGGGCGACGAGGTCGATGCAGACGGCCGCCGGGTCGGGGTAGGCGAAGCCCACGGGTTCGAGGTTGGTCACGCCGGGTCCCTCGCTGTCGAGACCCCAGCCGAGTGCCTCCGCCCAGAACCGGCCGAGCGCGGAGTCGTCCCGCGCTTTCATATTGATCTGCACAAGTCGCGTTGTCATGTCGAAGATCATATTTCCAGGATCATCGTCGCGCTCCGGGCCCCGGATCGGTGGGCCCGCATCCATGCGACGACTCTCTGTCGCCACTACCTGACGGTAAGTGGTCGCGTGGGCGTACTGTGCGACAGGACCGGGAGGTGGCCATGTCCATGGTGGATGTCGCCGAACTGCGGCGGCTGGTCGCCGAGCACGACGCCCTGGCCGGGGACCGCTCGCCCGACGCGCGGCAGCGGCTGCGGGACATCGGGTACACCATCGGCGTCTACACCGGGGAGGCGGACGCCGCCCGCGCGCTGACCCGGGCCCGGGAGCTGCTCGACGCGGGCCGCGACGGCCACGCCGGCCGGCCCGGCGCCCCCGCCGACCCGGGCCGGCGGACGCCCCCGGCAGCGGCGATCCCGGCCGAAGCGGTCCCGGACGCCCTGCTGGCGGAGCTCGGTGAGCTGGCCGCCCGTGAGCAGGGCCGGCCCCGGCCCTTCTCGACCCTCGGCGACGTGCTCCACCTCGCCCGGGTGGCGCTGCCCGACTGCGCGGGGGCGGCGGTGAGCACCTGGCACGACGAGGGGTCGGTGCACACCCTGGCGGCGGGATCGCCGCAGCTCCTGGCGCTGGAGCGGGCGCAGGGCGAGGCCGGGGCCGGGCCGCTGTCGCGGACCAGGGCCCAGGGGGAGGGGCAGGTCGTGGTGCGGATCGGGCCGGGCCGGCCGGGGCGGTTCACCGATCGGGCCCGCCGCTGCGGCATCCGCACCGTGGTCGCCGCCCACCTGAGGACCCACCCGCACGGGTGCACGGCCTTCAGCGCCTACCTGCACTCCCCGGAGGAGCCCGCGGCGCCGGTCCTGCGGCTGGTCGCGGCGCTCGCGCTCCAGGCGTCGATCACCCTGGACCGCTCGGCGCTGGCCCGGACGGGGGCCGACCTGCTGGACCGGCGGCACGCCACGGGGCTGGCCATGGGCGTGGTGATGGAGCGCTACGGGGTGGCCCCGCACACCGCGCTCATGCTGCTCGCCCAGGTGGCCCAGCGGCTGGACACCGACCTCGGCACGGTGGCCCGCCGGCTGGCCGACCGCGACCGGCCGGGCGCCCGCGCGGCGGCGGATCCGGGCTGACCGCCCCCGGGCGGCGGCCCCGAGGTGCGGTCCCGCCCGTCGTGCGGACAATCGACAGGCGGGGGCCGAACCAGAGGAGGCGGGCCATGATCGACCCGTACCGCCGCTACGCGGTGACCTTGCCGGTCACGACCCGGGGACACGCGCCACCGGCCGTGGTCGTCGTCCACCGCACCGGCGCCCTGGGACCGGGCGGCAACCCCGTGTGGGCGAGCGCCGACGGCGGTCTCCGGGTGGAGATCGCCGGCCGGGTGGCCGCCGTCCTGGCCGCACCCCCCGGGAGCGCCCGGCACCCCTGTCTGGACGCCGTACCGCTGCCCTGAGCGCACGTGCGCATGCCGACGGGGGCGTGCACCGCCCGGTGCACGCCCCCGCCCCGCGTCAACGGGCGGCCGCCGCCATGCTCTCCCGCACCGTGACCAGGCACGGATCGCAGTAGCGGTCGGGTACCCCGGCCGGCCCGTCCAGGCCGTTCGGGACCACCCGGCGGGACAGCTCCAGCAGCTGCCCGCAGAGCGCCGTCGAGGCGTCGTCCTTCGACACCACGTGCCACACCAGGCCCGACGGCTCCACCGCCGGATCGGACTCGGCCCACATCTCGTACACGACTGCCTCCCGGAGCAGGGGATCGGGCTTCCCATGCAATCCCGGGCGGCGCCGGTCGGCCACCGGGTGGCACCCACTGGGACGGTTCTCCGGCCAGGGGGGTTGCCGGGGACAGGCTCCTCGGCGGTCCCCGGCGGGGACGGCGGACGCGGCGCGGACGACCGACGGCGGGGCCGCTACGGCGCCGCCCGGTCGGCGGCGGGCGGTTCGGGACCGTCGTCCTCCTGCTCCTCCACCGGGGCGTCCTCCGCGCCCTCGTGGCGCGGCCCGGGCCCGGGATCCGGGTCCTGCCCCGGGGCCCCCGCCGGCCGCCCGGCCGCCTGATGCACACGGACGGCCCACGAGCGTCGTCTGGCACTCACCACTGCCTCCCTCGACTTCCGCGGCGGGCCCCAGCGCCCGCCGGTGGCCAGCGGCTACCCGGTGCCGGAGCCGCCCACACCCGTGGCCCGCCGGGATCCACCGTCCGGCGTGCACGCCGCGTGCCGTTCGGGGGCCCCGGCCGGTGACCCGCCCGTCCCGCTGCGCCGTCCGCGCGACGCCCACGGCGGGGGCGGCCTCCACCGGGGTACGCCCCAGGCCCCGCCGGACGGGGTCCGGCGGGGCCTGGGGCGCGGTGTCACCGAGGGGAGCGCGGGGTCGCGGCTACTCGGTGAACTGGACTTGGACGTCGTCGTAGTTCCCCCGGGGTCCGTGCACCTCGGAGACCGTGACGGTTCTGAACCCGTTGTCCGCGGCCCACCGGCCGGTGTAGGTCTGCGAGGCCGCTTCCTCCAGGCTCATGCCCGGGTTCGCCCGGAGGAGGTCGTTGAACCTGGTGAGGTTGCTGGTGAGGTCGCTGCCGGTCCGCCAGTCGCCCTTGATGCCCTTCACCTTGACCTCGTTGGCCTTGAGCTCGTTCAGCATGTCGAGGAACATCTGGTGCCCCTTCAGGGGGCCGCCATCCGGCGCGCGGACGGTGAACTCGACCATGCCGTCCCGGATGATGGCGTAGATGCCCTGGTCCTTCGTGCTCCCTCCGTAGCCGTTCTCGTAGCGCACGTAGCCGCGGCACTGCGTGAGCTGGGCGCTGTTGTGCACCAGGACGGCCGCGCTGCCCGCGAGCACGTAGTAGGTGTGGATGTCCTCGACGGTCAGGTTGTACGCGGGCTGGAGCGTCTGCCGGTGGCCGACGCCCTCGACCGTCGCCGACGTGCCCGCGTCGGTGCTCAGGGTGTCGCCGACCCTCAGGTCCGCCGCGTCCAGCCAGGCCCGCCTGCTGTCCGACCAGAACGGGTGGTGGTCCGTCGCGGTGAGCGTGCCGGTCGTGCCCCGGGGCGAACGCACCGTCAGGTCGGTGAACTCGCGGTCGTCGGGCGTGAGGATGGTGGCCTCGACCCGCTTGGCCGCGGTCAGCCCGGTCTCCGGATCGGTGGCCAGGACCTGGTCGCCCACCGAGACCTGCTCGATCGGCCTGGTGGAGCCGTCGGCGAGCAGCACCTTCGTGCCGGCCGGGAAGCTGTTCTGGAACGCGCAGCGGACCACGTCGGGAAGGTGGTCGTGCAGGAACTCCCCGAGCTTCTCGCCGATGCTCTGGCGACCGGGCACGATGTCGAGGAGCTTCTCGATCTGTTCGCCGACCGCGTCCCGCGCGTTCTCGCACTGCGGCGCCTTCGACTTGGCGTCGCCCGTGATCTTGCCCCAGAGGCATTTGGTGCCCTCGGTGGCCAGGGTCGGGAGGGTGTCGAGGTAGAGCTGCGAGTAGAAGGAGCCGACCGACGCGTAGACCGAGAAAACGGTGCTGTAGTAGGCGACGTACGTTTCGAACACCGTCTTGTAGGCGTCGCCGTACCACTGGAGCACCTTCTTGACCGGTGACAGCCAGTCCCAGTTGAAGTTCCAGTTCCAGCCCGAGTCGTCCTTGCCGCCCCGGTCCTTGCCCTTCGTCGCGTCGTCGACGGCCTTCTTGTCCTGCTCCTCCTGCTGGGCCTGCTTCGCCGGGTCCCGCAGCTCCAGCTCACGGGCCAGCATCTGCAGGACGTACTCGGCCGTCGCCTTCTCGCCGTACGCCGCGTACGCGCCGATGGCCGACTCCGCGGCGGCCTTGGCGTCCTGCCCCGCCGCCTCGGCCGAGGCCCGCGCGGAGGCCGCCGCGGCGTAGGCCGACCGGGCCGAACCGCGCGCCGACTTCGCCGACTTGTCGGCCTTGAACGCCGACTGGTCCGCCTTCGCGACGTCCCGGCGCGCCGAGTCCTGGGCCGCGGTGGCCGTCCGCGCCGCCTGTGCGGCGTTGTTGGCGCTGGTCTCGGCCTGGCCGGCCTTCTGCCGTGCCTGCTCCGAGTACGTCGCGGCCGTCTGCGCCGACTGCTGGGCCTGACCGGCCCAGTACGCCGCGTCCTGCTCCGCCTGGCCGGCCACCGCCGCCGCGCGCGCGGCCTCGGCCGCGGCCTGGTCGGCCAGTGCGGTCGCCGCGACGCCCTCGGCGATCAGCCGCTGGACGTCGGCGACGTGGGTCGCGGTGAGCTGGTCCTTGCGCTGGGCGGTGAACTGCCCCTGGGTGACGAAGGCGTGCAGCGCCTGCGGCGCGCTCGCCAGGGCCACCCGGGCGGCCGCGTCCAGCTCCGGCCCCGCGCCGTTGCGCAGCTGGGCCGCCGTCACCTGGTCGTCGGCGATCTGGGCGGTGAACCGCCCGCCGCCGAGGTACTCGCGCAGCGCGTCCACCGTGCCCGCGTTGAGCGCGGCCCGCGCCGCGGCCTGCACGCTCGGGCCCGCGCCGTTCACCGACTGCGCGACGGTCACCTGGTAGTCGGTCACCGCCGCCGCGTACTGCCCGGTGTTCAGGAACGCGCGGACGGCCGTGGCGTCGCCCTGCAGGGCCGTCGCCGCGGCCGAACGCACCGCCGGCATCTCGGACTCGCCCGCCAGCGAGGCCACCCGGGCCCGCTGGTCGAGCGCGATGCCCTTGGCGCGGCCGGTCCGGATGAACTCCAGGACCCCCTGGTCGGTGCCCGACAGCGCGGTCCTGGCGGCCACGGCCTCCCAGGGACCGGCGATCCTCATCGAGAGCAGCGCCAGCTTGCGCCCGTCGGTGACGACCGCCGCGGTGTCGGGGTTCGGCTGCGTCAGCGCCGCCGCCAGCCGGTCGGCCTCGTCGGAGATCCGGCGGACCTCCTGCACGGCCTGGCCGGCCCGGGTCCGCTCGTCCTCGTACGCGGCCTTGGCGTCGCGCGCCTTCTCGACCGCCGCGGCCGTGCGGCTGGCCAGGTCCTCCGCCTCGGCGCGCCGCGCCAGGTCCTGGATCTGGCCGGCCCGGTCGGTGGCCTCCTTGGCCTTCGCCGCCGCGTTCTGCGCCTCGGTGGCGTGGGCCCTGGCGACCGCCGCCGCCTGGGACGCCTCGGTGGCGTGCTCCGCCGCGTCGGCGGCCGCCTGGGCGGCGGACCGCGCGTGCTGGGCGGCCGAGCTCGCGAACGCCTTCGCGTCGAGCGCGGCCTGCCGCGCGTCCCCGGCCAGCGCCTTGGCCGCGGTCGCGGCGCGGGTCGCCTCCTGGGCGTGCCGGCGGGTGGACGCGGCCGCCTGCTTGGCCTTGGCCGACTGGGCGGTCGCCTGCGAGGCGAACCCGCCCGCCTGCTCGGCCGATCCGGCCGCCGCGAGGGCGTGGCCGCCCGCGCTGTACGCCGCGTCCGCGGCCTCCTGGCTGCGGGTGCTGGCCGTGACCGCCTCGTCCAGGGCCTTCCCGGCGGTGTCGACCGCGTTGGCCACGGCCTCGGCGTCCCTGGCCGCCTCGGCGGCGAGCGCCGCCTTGCTGCGGTCGGTGGCCGCGTCGGCGGCCGCCCTGCGGGCGCGCGCGGCGGCCTGGCCCGCGGCGCCCGCCGCGTAGGCCGCCTGCGCGGCGGCACCCGCTGCCGTGCGGGCGGTGTTGCTGGCCGAGCGCGCCGCCTGGATCGCGGTCTGGGCGGCCCCGGTCGCCCGGGTGGAGGCCTCGGCGGCCCGCTCGGCGGCGGCGCCGGCCTTCGCGGTGTCCTGGGCCGCCTGCTGGGTCTCGGCGGCGGCCCGCTCGGCGTCGGCCTTCGCCTGCTCGGCGGCCTTGACGGCCTGCGCGGAGGCCGATTTGGCGGCCTCGTTCTCGCGGACCGCCTGCGCGGAGGCCTCCTTGGCCTGCTGGATCAGCTGGGCGATGCTGGTCCGCTCGGCGTCCCGGGCCCGGGCGACGTGCTGGCCGACCCTCAGGAACTCCCGGACGTCCTCGATGGTGCCGTTGAGCGCCAGCCGGGCGGCCGCCTGGGTGTTGGGGCCACCGGTGCTGAAGATCTGCACCAGCTGGACCCGGTCGTCGGCGTCGCGGGCGGTGAACTGGCCGTCGGCGAGGAACTTCCGGAGGTCCTCGGTGGTGCCGTTGAGCGCCTTGCGGCCGGCCGCCTGCACGCCGTTGCCGGCGCCGTTGATCATCTGGGCGACCTGGAGCTGCTGGTCGGCCACCAGCGCCGTCTGCCAGCCGCCGGCCAGGAAGCGGGTGAGGTCCTCGGCGGTGCCGTTCAGCGCCTGGTGCGCGGCCGCCTGCACGCCGGGGCCGGCGACGGCGAGGATCTGCGCCGTCTGCACCTGGTCGTCCTGGACCTCGGCGGGCTTCCGCTCCGTCGCGAGGAAGGCGGCGACCTGCGCGTCCCCGGCGATCAGCGCCGCCTCCGCGGCGGCCTTGACGGCCGGTCCGCCCTGTTCCCAGTAGCGCATGGCCAGAGCGCGGTCGCTGAGTGTGATCGTGGTCGGTGCGGCCGGCCCGTCCGCCGCGGCCGGCCCTGCCGTGCCGACCAGGCCGGCCAGCAGCGCGAGCGGCAGCAGCCAGGCGCTCGCGGAGCCGAGGTGCCGGCCGACGGAGTCGCGCCACCACCTCCCGCCGCGGGTCCGGCCGAATGGTATTGCCCCCATCGGTTCCCTCCACCAGTCGTGCACAACCAATATCGGTGCCCGGCAGCCTATCTGGCGGATGGTTGGTTGACGCACGAGATCATGCCATTCCGACTGGCGAATTTCCGCCGTTCCGAAAAGCCCATTCCGGACAAAGTCCGAACAGTCGCCACCTCGTCAGGTCCGAACGGAAAGCCGTGAATTGACGCACGGTCACTGTTCGTGTCAGATCAGTGAAACCCATTCCCGTCGAGCCGTGCCGTCCCTAGGGTGCGGTATTGCTCGGACCGGATTTCCGGACTCACGCGTCGTTCGGAGTCGAAGTTCAACCGCGAAGGAACGGAAGATGAAGAATCGTCTGCCCCTGGGGCTGGCGGCGGGTGCGCTCACCGCGGCCGCCGTGCTCGGCGGATCCTCGTTCGCCTCGGCCGACTCGCCCGCCGGGCCCGTGACGGCCGCCGACACGGACACCCCGCCGCCCGCCGTCGAGGACTTCACCTACCCGGGGTCCTCGCCGCACCCGGCCCTGAAGCTGCTGCGCGGCGACGGCCACATCGTGCTGGCCGACTGCTCGGGCGCGAGCCAGATCCAGGTCTTCAGCCGGGCGATCCCCAACCCCAACGGCGGTCCCACGGTCTGCTTCAGGGTCACCGGCACCGAGGGCTTCCTGACGCTGGAGCTCCCGCAGACCTTCATCATCCAGACCGACGACCGCGCCGTGCGGGCGAGCCTCACCGCCGACGGCGTCACCCAGACCGTGGACGTCCCCGCGGACGGCTACCGGAACGTCGGAGAGGGCCTGGGCCAGAAGGCGACCACCCTCCTGGAGCTGCGTGTCACCGGCTGACCGTCCGGGAGCGCCTTCCGGCTCCCGCACCCCCTTGCGACTCCCGAGGAAGGAGTGACCTCATGACCCACCGCGACAAGCCGCACGGCAGACCTCCGGTCGGCCGGCGATCGCTGCTCGCGGCCGGCGCCCTGGCCGCGGTCGGCGCGCTGCTCGCCGGCGGCGCGCTGGCCTCGGCCGACACCCCGCCGGCCGGCGGGCCGGCCGAGACGCCGCCGCCCGCCGTCGAGGACTTCGAGTACCCCGGTGCGAGCGGGATCCCGGGTATCACGCTGAAGCGCGGCGACGGCCACATCGTCCTCGCCGACTGCTCGGGCCCGAACCAGATCCAGGTCTGGAGTCGGGCGGCCGCCAACCCGGACGGCCGCTTCTGCTTCCGGGTCACCGGGAGCAGCGGCTTCCTCACGGTCGAACTGGCCGACGTGTACGTGCTCCAGACGACCGGCGCAGCGCTCAGCGCCAAGGTCGTCGTGGGGGGTGCGACGCAGACCGTCGACCTGGCCAAGGAGGACTTCCGGCCCCTCGGCGAGGGCAGCCTCCAGGCGCCCACCACCCTCGTCGAACTCCGCGCCACGGTCTGACGGCCCCCCGTGGCGCCGGAAGTCGGTCCGACCGGCTTCCGGCGCCGCGGGGAGCGCACCCTCGCCCGGCGTGCCTGCGCGCCTTCCCGACCCCGGGCCGACCGCACACCGCCCCGCTGTAGGCAACTCTGGTTGACTATTCCCGATAGTCAACTAGAGTTGCTTGCATGCCCGTCGCAGAGAACCCCCTCCCTCCGGATCCCGCGGACAGCCTGGCGGCCGTCGTGGCGCTGCGGCGCCTCGCCGATCAGCTGGAGAACGCCGCCGTCGAGCAGGCGATGCGGGCGGGCTGGAGCTGGCCGCAGGTCTCCGAGGCGCTCGGTGTCACCCGCCAGGCCGTCCACAAGAAACACGCCAAGCGGCTGATCGCCGCCGGGGTCGAGCTGAGGAGGCGCGGCGATTGAGCGCGTTCGACGAGTACCTGCACGGGATCATCGTGCGGGCGATGCGGGAAGCCCAGGAGGACGGGTCGTCGACGATCGACGCCCACCACCTCCTGCTGTCGTTGGCGGCCGACCAGGGGTCCACCGCGCAGCGGGTGCTGGCCGCGGCCGGGCTCGGCCGGGACGCCGTCCGCGCGGCGCTGGACCGGGAGTTCGAGCACAGCCTGAGCCTGATCGGGGTGTCCCCGGCCGCCAATGACCTGCCCCGTCCGAGCCCCGCCACCCAGCAGCCCGCGCTGGGCGCGTCCGCCAAGCTCGCGCTGGACCGGAGCTTCGCCACCGCCCGGAAGAAGGACCTGCGCTCGGCGCACCTGCTGCTCGGGATCCTGGAGGCCCGCATCGGCACCGTGCCGCGCGCGCTCGCCCTGGCCGGGGTCGACCGGGCCGAGCTGGCGGACCGCGCCGGGCGGACGCTCGAAGGAGGGGAGCGGTGACCGCCGTGTCCGCGCCGCCCCCGGGAGCCGGGCGCCACGAGGCCGCCCGACGCGTGCTCGACCGGGCCGTGACGCGGGGCGGCCTGCCGGGCATCCTCGCCGAGGTCCGCGACGGTGAGCGGTCGTGGTTCGGGACGGCGGGAGCGGCCGACACCGCGACCGGCCGCCCGCGCTCGCGGGAGGACCGGTTCCGCGTCGGCAGCATCAGCAAGACGTTCGTGGCGACCGTGGTGCTGCAACTGGCCGCCGAGGGCCGGCTGGGCCTGGACGACCCGGTGGAGCGGTGGCTCCCCGGGGCCCTGGGCGATGCGGGGGTGAGCCTCGGGATGCTGCTCAACCACACCAGCGGGATCTTCAACTACACCGACGACCAGGAGGCGCTGAACCGCCGCCCGACGCACTCCCCGGACTCGCTGCTGCGGATCGCCCTGGCCCGTCCGCCCGTCTTCGCGCCGGGCGCGGGGTGGGCCTACTCGAACACCAACTACGTCCTGGCCGGCATGATCGTCGAACGGGCCGCCGGCCGCGGACTCGCCGAGGAGATCGACGAGCGGATCGCCCGCCCGCTCGGCCTGGCCGGCACCTACCTGCCGCCGGCCGGCGACCCGGCGATCCGCGGGCCGCACTCCCGGCACTACACCAAGCTGTTCCGGACCGACCCGGGAGCCCCGGTCCACGACGCGACCGAGTTCGAGCCCTCGGTCTTCTGGGCGGCGGGCGGCATGATCTCCACCGCGGGCGACCTCAACCGCTTCCTCGGCGCCCTGCTGGGCGGGCGACTCCTGCCACCCGACGGGCTGCGCCGGATGCTGACCACCGTGCCGACCCGCGACTGGATCCCCGGCGCCGCCTACGGCCTCGGGGTGTCCTCGGTGCGACTGCCCGGCGGGGAGACGGTCTGGGGCATGGGGGGCGCGCTCTTCGGATCGTGGACCTACGCCTACGGCGCCCGCGACGGCGGACACCTGGTCACCGTCAACGTCAACGGCGACTGGACCGACGACGGCTGGGACGACCCCATCGGCGTCTTCACCGACCTCCTCCGGGCGGAGTTCGGCCCCCGGAGCGGTACCTGACGCGCGCCGGGGGCCGTCGCCCGCCGGGTCAGTCCTTGCCCGCGTCCTTGATCTTCTCGGCGGCCTGCTTGAGGTCGCTCTTCACCTGGGTGCCGCGCCCCTCGGCCTCCATCGTCCGGTCGCCGGTGGCGCGGCCGGCGGCCTCCTTGGCCTTGCCGCGGGCCTTCTCGGCCATGTTGCGGATCTTGTCGTCGGTCGCCATGGTGTTCGCCTCCGTTCGACGGCGGGCCGGTACCCGCCCGGGGGCGCGTCTGCCCCGGACCGGGCGCTCCATGCGTCAGCCGGACGGGTGAAAGGAGGCCGTCAGCCGGGCGAGGTCGTCGACCACGTCCTCCGGGCGCCCGCGCCGGCGGAGGGACCGGCGCTGGCGGTCGGCGCCGCTGCCCAGCCGGCGCAGCCGATCCAGCCCGGCCTCGACGGCGGTCAGGTCGCCGGCGGCGGACAGCCCCGGCGCGGCGCGCTCCAGCAGCCGGTCCACCAGGGCGGGCATCGGCACCGGCCACCCGGTGAACGGGTCGATGCCCTCGCCCACCGGGCCGGTCATGGCGGCCCGCCGGTGAGCGGCCGACAGCCGGCCGTGCGGCACGGCGGGCGGCGGCAGCCCGGCCCGGGCCTCGTCGAGCAGGACGGCGCCCAGACCGCGCAGCAGCCCGGCCAGCAGCACCACGGTCCCCAGGTCGGCGTTGGCGTCGGCGACCCGCACCTCCAGCGTCGGCAGGTGCTCGGAGGGGCGGGTGTACCAGTAGATCATCCGGCGGTCGAGCAGGGTCCCGCGCGCGACCAGGGCGTCGGCGCGCCGCTCGTAGCCCCGCTCGTCCACCAGAGGCGCCGCGCCGACGGTGGGCCAGCGCGACCAGCGCACGTCCCGCCAGCTGGCGAACCCGCTGTCCCGGCCCCGGTCGAACGGCGAGTTGACCGTGAGCGCCTGGAACACCGGCAGCCACGGCCGCAGCCGGTTGCCGAGCGCCAGCGCCAGGCCGCGTTCGAAGGTGCCCAGGTGGACGTGGCAGCCGCACAGCGCCCCGGCGTTGTCGGCGGCCGCGGCCGGGTAGCGGGCCGCGGCCAGGCGGTAGCGCGCCTTGTCGGTGAGCAGGGCGGGCTCCGGCCCCACCAGCACCGGCGTCCCGCCGGCGACCAGCAGGCAGCCCGCGTCGGCGGCCGCGGCCACCAGGACGGCGCGCAGCCGGACGAGGTCGTCGGACAGCTCCTTGAGCCGCAGCGCGGGGCGGGAGGAGGTCTCCACCTGCACCTGGAAGATCTCCGGCTGCACCTGGTCGTCCAGCACCGCGGCGGCCGCCGCCAGCACCCGCGGCCCGCACGCGACCGGCAGCCGGGTGCGGCGGTCGACCAGCAGGAACTCCTCCTCCACCCCGAGGGTGGGCACCGTCCGGGGGGTCGGGTGCGCGGTCACGGCGCGCTCCGCCGCGAGCCGCGGGCCGGCGCGGTGCCGGCCGCCGCGAGCGGGCCGTGCTGCCGGGAGGCGCACAGCTGAGGGCTGTGCGCGTGGGCCCCGTCGTGGAAGCGGCCGCGCGGGCCGTGGTCGGCGGTGTCGTCGACCGGCATCGGGAGGGCGTCCGGGTCCGCCACGGGCCGCGGCCGGTCCTCCGGCCGCGCCGGGCGGCGGTCCGGCGGGCCGGGTGCGACGGCGTCGGCCAGCCGGGTGGCGGTTGTGCTCGCGCCGACCCGGGACTCGCGCCGACCGGGGTGGTGGTCGGCGTACCGGACGGCGCGGGCGGGCAGTCGGCTGAGCACCGGGTCGACCTGCGGGGTGTCGACGGCCGGCGGCTGTGCCGCGGTGACCCGCGCGCCGGAGTCGGCGGCGAGCGGTTCGCGGCGCAGCGCCTCGTACCGGCCCTGGACGGCGTGCCTGGCACTGCTGTGGGCGCTCCGCGGCGGGATGTCCCGGTGGGCGATGGCCGGGCCGACCTGGACGACGGTGCCGCGGTCACGCGGCGACATCCGGTGCGGCGCGGCACGGGTGCCGTTCACGTACCCACGGTAGGTGACCTCGGTGACCCGGCGAAACTCGGCGGCCGTGAGGTCCGCGAAGGGCGCGAGCACCCCCGCGAAGGCGTCCCCGACCCGGGCGCCGACCGGCCCGGACCGCCCCTCGGCACCGGCCGGACCGGCCCCGGCTCCCGTGGCGACGGCGGTGCGTTGCGGCGGACGGCGGTGAGTCCTCATGCCGGGCGTGTTGCCGCCCGGGAGGGGGAGAAACGTCCCGGCGCGGTGGCGGCTCAGCCCGTCGGCGGGCGCCGATCCCGGTCGTTGCCCGGGCTTCCCCGGCCGTTGCGCCGGCGCAGTTGGACCAGCGGCAGGAGCAGCCAGCAGCAGATGAAGTAGCCCATCACCGCGCCCGTGATCCAGGCGGCCGGCGCGCCGCCGATGGCCTCCCGCAGCAGCAGGAGCAGCGCCGAGCCGATGGTGAGGGCCAGCAGCACCAGCCCGATCGCGACCAGCCGCGCGGCGGCTTCGACCAGCTCCGGCTTGAGCCGGCGGCCGGCGAAGAGCCGGTGGTAGGAGACCGGCGCGGCGAGCGACCCCGTCGCCAGCGCGCCCAGGACCACGGTGACGACGTACAGATTCCGGTCGAATTGCTCCAATTGGGCGAACCGCGGCATGAAGACGACGCTCAGCAGGAAGCCGAACAGGACCTGGGAGCCGGTCTGCGCGACCCGGACCTCCTGGAGCAGATCGCTCCACCGGCGGTCCGCGCGCTCCTCCGGCGACTCCTGCCGCCCGGTCCGGGACGGGTCGGGGCCGTCCCGCCCGGTCGCTCCCGGCGCCATCCGGCCCACCTCCGTCCTGTCCGTTGCGCCCCTCCCGCGCGATTGCCGCGCCTCCTCCGGATCATCCTCCGGGCGGGTCCGCCCCGCGTGTGGCCGGGGCGCAGGCGGGCACACGCGAGCCGTGGACGAGACGACCCCGACGCCGCCGGATCCGCGGTACGCGACCGCGGGCCCGCCGGTCCCCGGCGTCCGCGCGGCCCGAGCGCCCGCGCGGCATCATGGTCCGGACGGCACGACGCCGTTCCGACCGGACCGGGAGCCAGCCATGCACCACTCCGCCGGGGGCACGGGGGACACTGGGCACGAGGCGGGAGGCCCGGACCGCGAGCCCCCCGACGCCTACCGGCCGGGGGAGCTGCGGGTCGCGGTGCGCCGCGAAGGGCCGGTGCGGATCGTCGCCGTCGGGGGAGAACTGGACCACGACTCGGCCGACGGGCTGCGCACCGCGCTGGCCGGACCGGGCGAGGAGGGCCTCGCCCGGATCCTGGTCGACCTCGCCGACCTGCGCTTCTGCGACTCCACCGGACTGAACACCCTGCTGCGGGCCCGGCAGGAGGCCGAGCTGGCCGGCGTCCTGCTGGAGGTCGCCGGGCCGCGCCCCGCCGTCGTACGGCTGTTCGCCGTCACCGGGGCGGACACCGTGCTGCGGATCCACGCCGACGTCGCTTCCGCGCTGGACCCGGACAGCGGCCCGGCCGGCCCGTGAGGCGCCTGATGACCAGCCCTGAACCCGCGCCCGCGCCGGTCCCGGACGAGACCCGGCGGCTGACGCTGAACGGGCCCCGCGGAGCGGTGCAGCGGTCGCGCGAGTTCAGCCGCCAGGCGCTCCTCGACTGGCACTGGCTCGCGGTGGACGGCGAGCACTGGCCCGATGACGAGCAGATGGCCGTCTTCGAGGACGTCCTGCTGATGGTCTCCGAACTCGTCACCAACGCCTGCCTGCACACGCCCGGAGGCCCGCGCGAGCTGCGGCTGCGCTGGGACACCTTGCGGCTGCGGGTCGAGGTCAGCGACGCCAGCCCGGAACCGCCGCGGCTGCGCCCGTCCGCCGACCCGCGGCGGCCGGGCGGGCACGGGCTGCGCGTGGTGGACCGGCTCGCCCGCGCCTGGGGCTCGCGGCCCGAGGGCGCGGGCAAGTCGGTCTGGCTGGAGGTGCCCTCGCCGCTGGACCGCCGTCGCCCGAGCGGTGCCCGGGGCCGTTGAGCCCCGGGCATTCGGGTGTCGGGCACGCTCAGCCGGCCGGCCGCGGCTCGGTCGGCGGGCCCGGGTCGGGGTCCGGCGGCGGGAACGGCGGCACCGGGGGCGGCGCCGGGTCGGGCTCGGGCCCGGGCACCGGATGGGGGCGCGGGTACGGGTGGGGGAACGGCTCGGTGTCCGGATGGCCGGGCGGTGGGACGGTCGGAACGGTCATGGCGCACCTCGCGGTTCTCATCGGCCTCGGCGGCCGAGCGCGTGGGAGAGTTCGCGCTCGTTCATCCTGGGGCGCCCCTTGACGCCGCGCTGCCCGGCCTCGTCGTACAGCTGGTCGTGGGCGGGCCCGCCGGCGCCCCGGTGCGAGCGCTGCCCACCGCGCCGGCCGGAGGACAGGGCTCGATCCTCGGGGCACGGCGGTGCTCCTTTCGGGTTGCCCGTCCCCGCCGGCCGCGTCCACCCGGTCGGCGGACGGCGAACCACGTCTTTCGGCGCTCGCGGGCCGACGTCCCGTGTGTCCCCGCCGCGCGAGGGTGGCACAGTGGGAGGCGGGGCGGCGCCGCCGCCCCCAACGGCCGGTGCCGCCCGTCGGGCGATCCGGCCGTGCGGTCGATCCGGGCGGTGGACGGATGGACGAGCACCAGGTGCCGGACGGCGCGCCGGACGCCGCGGCGGGGCGCGCGGACCAGCCCGACCAGGTCCTGCGGCGGCTGCTCGCCGGGCTGACGGCGGTGCGCGACGGCGACTTCCGCACCCGGCTGGGCCCCGACCTGCCGGGCGTCCCGGGCGAGATCGCCGCCGTGTTCAACGGCATGGTGGAGCAGCTCGCCCGGGTGACCTCCGAGGTGACCCGGGTGGCCCGGGAGGTCGGCAGCGAGGGGCGGCTCGGCGGCCAGGCGCACGTCCCCGGCGCGGCCGGGACGTGGCTGGACCTCACCGACGCCGTCAACGCGATGGCCGGCGACCTCACCCGGCAGCTGCGCAACATCGCCCAGGTGACCACGGCGGTGGCGCGCGGCGACCTCACCCAGAAGATCGAGGTCGACGCGCGGGGCGAGCTGCTGGAGCTCAAGAACACCGTCAACACGATGGTCGACACCCTCTCGGTGTTCGCCGACGAGGTGACCCGGGTGGCCCGGGAGGTCGGCAGCGAGGGCCGGCTCGGCGGCCAGGCCGACGTGCGCGACGTCTCCGGCACCTGGCGCGACCTCACCGAGTCGGTCAACGTGATGGCGGACAACCTCACCGCCCAGGTCCGCGCCATCGCCGAGGTCACCACGGCGGTCGCCGAGGGCGACCTCACCCAGAAGATCCGGGTCGACGCGCGGGGCGAGATCCTGCTGCTCAAGGAGACCATCAACACGATGGTCGACCAGCTCTCGGCGTTCGCCGACGAGGTGACCCGGGTGGCCCGGGAGGTCGGCACCGAGGGCAACCTCGGCGGGCAGGCCACCGTCCGGGGCGTCTCCGGCACCTGGAAGGGCCTGACCGACAAGGTCAACGTGATGGCCTCCAACCTCACCGGCCAGGTCCGCTCGATGTCCGAGGTGGCCACCGCCGTCGCCCGGGGCGACCTCTCCCGGAAGATCACCGTGGAGGCCAAGGGCGAGATGGCGGCGCTCGCCGGGGCGATCAACACCATGGTCGACACCCTCTCGGCGTTCGCCGACGAGGTGACCCGGGTCGCCCGCGAGGTCGGCACCGAGGGCACCCTCGGCGGTCAGGCGCGCGTCCCCAACGTCGCCGGGACGTGGAAGGACCTCACCGACAACGTCAACTTCATGGCGCACAACCTCACCAGCCAGGTGCGCAACATCGCCCAGGTGACCACGGCGGTCGCCGAGGGCGACCTCACCCGCAAGATCGACGTGGACGCGCGCGGCGAGATCCTGGAGCTCAAGACCACCGTCAACACCATGGTCGACCAGCTCGGCTCCTTCGCCGACGAGGTCACCCGGGTCGCCCGCGAGGTCGGCACCGAGGGCCGGCTCGGCGGTCAGGCGGAGGTCGAGGGCGTCTCCGGCACCTGGAAGCGGCTCACCGAGAACGTCAACGAACTCGCCGGGAACCTCACCCGGCAGGTCCGCGCGATCGCCGAGGTCACCAGCGCCGTCGCCGAGGGCGACCTCACCCGCTCGATCACCGTGGACGCCTCCGGCGAGGTCGCCGACCTCAAGGACAACGTCAACTTCATGGTGGAGTCGCTGCGCGAGACCACGCGCGCCAACCAGGAACAGGACTGGCTGAAGACCAACCTCGCCCGCTTCACCGGCACCATGCAGGGCAAACGCGACATCCGCGCCGTCGCCGAGCTGATCACCGACCGGCTGACCCCGCTGGTCGGCGCCCAGTACGGCGCCTTCTACCTGGCCGAGGAGGGCGGCGAGTCCACCACGCTGGCCCGGATCAGCGCCTACGGCATCCCCGCCGAGGGGGCAGCCCCCGCCCGGGTGCGGCTCGGTGAGTCGCTGGTCGGCCAGGCCGCCCGCACCCGGCGCACCGTCGCCGTGGACGACCTGCCGCCCGACTACGCCACCATCGCCTCCGGCGCCGGCGCCACCCACGCCCGCTCGGTGGTGATCCTGCCGATCGCCCTGGAGGAATGGCTGCTCGGCGTCATGGAGTTCGCCTCCGTCCACCCCTTCAGCGCCGTCCACCGCGACTTCCTGGAACAGTTCGCCGAGGCCTGCGGCGTCAACATCGGCACCCTGCTCGCCAACGCCCGCACCGACGAACTGCTCGGCGAGTCCCAGCGCCTCACCGCCGAACTCCAGGCCCGGTCCGAGGAGTTGCAGGACGGCCAGGAGGAGCTTCGGCGCTCCAACGCCGAACTCGGCGAGAAGGCCGGACAGCTCGCCGACCGCAACCGCGACATCGAGGCCAAGAACCTGGAGATCGAACAGGCCCGCCAGGAACTGGAGGAGCGCGCACGGCAGTTGAGCCTCACCTCGATGTACAAGTCGGAGTTCCTGGCCAACATGAGCCACGAACTGCGCACCCCGCTCAACAGCCTGCTGATCCTCGCCCAGCTGCTCGCCCGGAACTCGGCCGGCAACCTCACCCCCAAGCAGGTCGAGTACGCGGGCGTCATCCACTCGGCCGGCTCCGACCTGCTCCAGCTCATCAACGACATCCTCGACCTCTCCAAGGTCGAGGCCGGCAAGATGGAGTTCAGCCCCGAACCCTTCGCGGTGCAGGAGCTGCTGGCCTACGTCGAGTCCGCCTTCAAGCCGCTCGCCGACCAGAAGGACCTCACCTTCCGGATCACCGTCGAGGACGGCGTCCCGCCCGAACTCGTCACCGACCAGGCCCGGTTGCGCCAGGTGCTGCGCAACCTGCTCTCCAACGCCATCAAGTTCACCGACACGGGCCGGGTCGACCTGCGCATCGCCTCCGTCGACGCCGACGGGCTACCCGCCGAACTCGGCCAGGCGGACGCCGCGGTGGCCTTCCACGTCGACGACACCGGCATCGGCATCGACCCCGCCCACCTCGACACCATCTTCGGCGCCTTCCAGCAGGCCGACGGCACCACCGGCCGCCGCTACGGCGGCACCGGGCTGGGCCTGTCCATCAGCCGCGAACTCGCCCGCCTGCTCGGCGGAGCCCTCACCGTCCGCTCCACCACGGGGCAGGGCAGCCGCTTCAGCTTCTACCTCCCGCTCGCCCGCCGCGACCGGCCCGCCGCCGCCCCGGCCGCCGAGGCCCGCGTGCTGGTCGTCGAGGCCGACCCGCCCGGCCTGCTCACCCTCCTCGCCCGCACCGCCGCCGAGGCCCACGGCGACGACCCCCCGGTCGGCCTGCGCAGCGCCGGCGACGAGGCCGGCCTGCGCGCCGCCATCGCCGACGGCCCCTACCGGTGCGCCGTCGTCGACCTCGCCCACACCGGCGAACTCGCCCCGGTGCTGCTCACCGCCCTCCCCGAGAGCACGCCCGTCCTCGGCCACCACGGCGACGGCGGCCCGGCCGCGCGGGTCGGCACCGCCGTCGACCGCCTCGAACTCTTCTCCGGACTCGACGGGCTGCGCGAGCGCCTGATCGCCCTGCTCGGCGGCCGCCACCCGGCCGCGGCGGACTCCGACGGCGCCGCGGTCGACACCGACGACCCGCTCGCCGGGCGCACCGTGCTGATCGTCGACGACGACATCCGCAACGTCTTCGCCCTCGCCGCCGCCCTCGAACAGCACGGACTGACCGTCCTGCACGCCGGAGACGGCCGCGCCGGGCTCGACCTGCTGCGCCGGCACCCCGAGACCGACCTGGTGCTGATGGACGTGATGATGCCCGGCCTCGACGGCTACGCCACCATCGCCGCCATCCGGGCGGACGAGCGCTTCGCCCGCCTGCCGGTCGTCGCCGTCACGGCCAAGGCGATGGCGGGCGACCGGGCCAAGAGCCTCGGCGCCGGCGCCGACGACCACGTCACCAAGCCCGTGGACACCGCCCTGCTGCTGGAGCGGATGCGGCACTGGCTGGACGCCTCATGAGCGACGGTCCGCGCGACCCCGCCCCGTCCCGCTCCGGACCGGTCGACGGCGACGCGTCGGCCGGCGCGGGGGAGACCGCCGCGGCGGAGACCGGGGAGGCCGTCGCGGGGGATGCCGGGGACGCCGTCGCGCGGCAGCTCGCGGGCGCCGTCCGGCGGCTCCAGCACGCCGCCGAGCGGATGCGCGCCGAGGAGGGCACCCGGGCGCTGGTCGACCTCGCCACCGGGATGCTCGCCGAGCGGCTGACCGTACCGCCCGCCGAGGCCGCCGCCCGGCTGGCCCGGCTCGCCCAGGAAGCCGGGGTCCCGGTCGTCACCCTGGCCGCCGACGTCGTCGGCCGGTCCGCCGGGCCCGGCCGGCGCGGCCCGGCCGGTCCGCCGTCCGAGGACTCCCCGCCACCCGGGCCGTCCGCGCCCACCGGGCCGTCCGACGCCCCCGCGCCGCCGGCCCGGGCCCTCGCCGCCGTGCCCGACCTGGCCGCCGCCGTCGAGGCCGTCCTGCGCCAGGCCGCCGCACCGCTCGGTGCCCACGCCGTCCTGGTCTGGCAGCGGCTGCCCGCCGGCGCCCTCGCGCTCGCCGCCCAGGCCGGGCTGCCGGCCGACGAGGCCGAGGCCTGGAGCCGGGTGCCGCCCGGCGTCCCGAGCCCCGCGCACCGGGCCCTGGCCACCGGTGCCCCGCACTGGCCCGAGGACACGGCGCCCGCCGGCCCCGCCGTCGGCGGCGCCGACACGCCCCGGGCCGTCCTCCCGCTGCTCGACGCCGGCCGCCGGAGCGGCGCGCTGGAAGTGCTCTGGCCGGGCCCCGCACCCGCCCTCGGCCCCGCGCAGCGCCGCCAGCTGCTGGCCCTCGCCGACCTCTGCACCACCGTCCTCGGCCACCCGGAGCCCGCCGTCCCCCCGGACCGGCAGGCCGAGCTGCTGGACGGCCTGCTCACCCCCGCCGTGCTGCTCGACCCCGTCCTGCGCGACGGCCGGCCCGTCGACTTCACCATCCTGCGCACCAACCGGGCGTTCCAGGATCCGCTCGGCCGTCCCCGCAGCGGCCTGGACGGCACCTCCCTGCTGGAGGCCTACCCCGTGGCCTGCGCCACCGGCCTGCTCGAACCGCTGCTGCGGACCCACGAGACCGGGGAGACCCGCAGCGACGAACGCCTGCACCTGGTCTTCCAGGGCGGCGGCATCGCCCAGCCCACCACCCTGCGGATCGCCGTCGCCCCGCTCGACGGGCGGCTGCTGCTCACCTGGCAGCGCGACGCCGACCGGTCCGGGGAGTCCGAGCAGAGCGCCCTGCTGCGCCAGGCCCAGCGGCTCGCCCGGGTGGCCGGGTTCGAGGAGCGGCCCGCCGCCGGCCGGATCCTCTGGAGCACGGGCCTGCCGGAGCTGTTCGGCCTGCCGCCCGACGCCCCGGCCGTCCCGCTGGCCCGGCTCGACCGGTACGTGCACCCGGACGACGAACCCGCCGTCCGGCGGCTGCAGGACACCGTCCAGCACCGGCTGCGCACCGCCTCCGCGGTGTTCCGGCTGGTCCGCCCCGACGGCACCCAGCGCTACACCCGGGTGGTCGCCGAACCCGTCCTGGACGCCGACGGGGCACTGAGCGCCGTGCGCGGGGCCTACCACGACGTGTCGGCGCAGCACTGGACGGAGGTCGCGCTCGGCGCCACCCGGGCGCGGCTGGCCGACAGCGAACAGGAGTCGGCCGAGCGCGAACAGCTCGCGCTGCGGCTCCAGCAGGCGATCCTGCCCGCCGCGCCGCCGCCGCTCGGCGCCACCGGGCTGCGCGCCGCCGTCCGCTACCGCCCCGCGGCCAAACGCGAACGGGTCGGCGGCGACTGGTACGACGTCCTGGTGCTGCCCGACCGGCAGGTGCTGGTCGCCGTCGGGGACGTCGCCGGCCACGGCGTCGGCGCGGCCACCGGCATGGTGGCGCTCCGGCACGCGCTGCGCGGGCTGGCCGTCACCGGCGCGGGTCCGGGCCGGCTGCTGGAGTGGGCCAACACCGTGGCCCTGCGCGAGCCGGGGCAGCTGACCGCCACCGTCGTGTGCGCGCTGCTCGGCCCCGACGACGGCACGCTGCGCTGGGCCCGGGCCGGCCACCTCCCGCCGATCCGGCTCGCCGCCGACGGCGCCGAGGTGCTGCCGCTGCCGCACGGGGTGCTGCTCGGTGCCATGCCGGACGCCGACTACGAGGAGTACACCGCGCGGCTGGCGCCGGGGGACGTCCTGCTGCTCTACACGGACGGCCTGGTCGAGCGCCGGGACCGCCCCGTCGAGGAGTCCGTCGACCACCTCATCCGGGCCGCGGGCCGGCCCGGCCCCGACCTGGAGCGGTACCTGGACCTGCTGCTGGAGCTGAGCCCGGCCGACACCGACGACGACACCTGCCTGGTCGCCGTCCGCGTCGAGCAGGACGGGCCGGCGGACGACCGCCCGGACGCCCCTACTCCGCGCCGTTCGTGATCCAGTCGGCCACCGCCGCGGCGACGTCGGCAGGACTCCGGCCGGTGGAGGTGAACCGCCTGCTCACCACGGACCGGAGTTCTTCGGCGTCCCTGATCGCGTCCTCGATCCGGTCCGGATCCCACCCCCGGGCGGCCAGGCGGGCACGCCGGTCCGCGTCGGCGCAGTCGAGGTGCGCCCAGGTGACCCGCGGCGGGTCCGGGGCGTCTGCGGCCGCGCTCGCCCATTCGCCCGGCGTCAGGGGGCAGAGGATCGCCACGGGTCCGCCGGCCCGGAGCATCATGGTCGCGATCCTCACCCAGAGCCTGTTGTAGGCGGGCCAGACGGGACCCGCGGAGGGGGAGGTGATGCCGATACCCAGCAGCCGGCCGTCCGGCTCCGGCAGCTCGTCGAAGTCGGCGACGGCGAACGGGTACGCGTCCAGGTGCCGCAGCAGCGTGGACTTTCCGGCTCCCGGCGCGCCGGTGATGAGGTGAAGCTTCGGCAACCGGCCGCCCCCCCCCGAGTTCGCTGTGCCGCACCAACGGACCCTCGTCACCCTACCGTTACGGCCGGAACCGTAGGTCCCGGCCGACCGTTGGCGGGGGCTCGACCCGGACGCCGTCCGAGGCTCCGGGTCGAGTACCCGTTACGCCCTCCCGGCAGGTCCGTCCGGGTCAGGCCTGCTTGATCGCGGAGATGTCGAACTCCAGGACGACCTTATCGCCGACCAGCACGCCCCCGCCCTCCAGTGCCGCGTTCCAGGTGATGCCGTAGTCCTTGCGGCTGATCGTGACCGAGCCCTCCAGCCCCACCCGCAGGTTGCCGTACGGGTCGACGGCGTTGCCGGTGTACTTGAAGTCGATGGTGACCGGGCGGGTGGTCTCCTTGATGGTGAGCTCGCCGGTCACCCGGTAGTCGCTGTCGGAGCGCGGCTCCACCGAGGTGGTGCGGAAGGTGATGTCGGGGTAGGTGGGCGCGTCGAGGAAGTCGTTGGTGCGCAGGTGCTGGTCGCGCTGCTCGACACCGGTCTCGATGCTCTCGGCCTTGATCACCACCTGGGCGGCCGAACGGGCCGGGTCGGCGCCGTCCAGATGGGCGGTGCCCTCGAAGGCCTTGAACGAGCCCCGGACCTTGGTCACCATGGCGTGGCGCGCGACGAAGCCGATCCGGGTGTGGGCGGGGTCGAGGACGTAGTCGCCGGTCAGCTCGGCGAGCGAAGCGGTCATACGGGAGCCTCCGTGGTGGTGCGGACGGTGGTGTGGTTCCGTCAGGACGGCGGCGCGCCCGGCCGGGCCGCGCACTCCAGCATCATCGCGCGCACGAAGGCCTGCGGCAGGTCGACCCGCAGCAGCCGCGGGCGGCCCGGCACGCACGCCCCCGGCCGGACCGCAACCCCGACGGCCGGTCCGCCCCGCCACTCCGCTCCGGCGCGCTCCGGGAAGGAGTGGTGCTCGTGGGCGACCACAACGCGATTCCCTTGCGCGGGCGCGGGCGCGGGCGGACGGCAGGGGGTGGCGGTCCTGAACGGGTTGCTCGTGGGCGGCCGGGTCCGCGGTCGGGACTGATCGAATGGAGAGATCATCGACATATGTCGCTCAACTGCATATGGTGGATCGCGCGGCGGCCGTGCTCCGCCGCCGTTCCCGACCGTCCCGCGAGAGGACCGTTGTGCCCAGAATCTCCCGTACCGCACGCACCTTGGCCGTCGCGACCGTCGTCGCGGCACTCGCCCCGGGCGTGCCGCCCGTCCTGGCCGCTGCGGCCCCGGCGTCCGACGGCGACCCGGTGCCGGCCCTGGTCACCGGCGGGGGCACCGAGGCCCCGCAACTGGTGACCGGACTGTCCGAACCGGCCCCCGGCGAGCCGGCCGCGGCCGCCCTGGCACACCTGGCCGCCCACCCCGACCGCTACCGGATCGACCCCGGCGAGCTGGCCGAACTCGCCACCACCGAGGCCCCCGGCGGTCGGCGCACCGTCAGGTTCGAGCAGCGCCACGGCGGCGTCCCGGTGCTCGGCGGGCAGTACCTGGTGCGGCTGTCCGGGCAGGGCGCCGGGCAGAAGGTGGAGTCGGCGGGCGGGCGCTACTTCACCGCGCTGACCGCCCCCACCGTCGCCACCGTGCCGGCCGAGGAACTGCGCCGCTCGGCGCTCGACGGCCTGGACGACGCGCGGGACCGCGCCGGTGCGGACGTCGAGGACCTGGGCCCGGTGGTCCTCCCCGACGGCGCCGGCCTGCTCGCCGAGCGCTTCGTCCTGCACCCCGCGTCGGGCCGGGCCCGCGAAGTGTTCGTCGACGCCGCCACCGGCGCCGTCGTCCTCGCCCACGACACCCGCGCACCCCGCCCGGAACCGGCGGCCGGGGAGTCGGCCGCGACCGCGGCCACCGCCCCCGCCGAGGGTCTGCAGCCCGCCACCGGCACGGCCCCCGAGGCCCACGGGCGCACCGTCGCGGTGAACCTGGCCCGCCGCCCGGACGGCGGCTACCAGTTCACCGACCTCACCCGGACCTCCGTCATCAGCACCTACGACGCCGCCGGGGGCGACTTCCTCGACTACCAGCGGAAGATGCCGGCCGGAGCCGCGCCCCTGTCCTCCGCCACCCCCGCCTTCCCCGCCGCCGCCGGGAGCAGTGGCGCCACCGACGCGCACGTCAACGCCGGGATCGTCCACGACTTCTTCCGCGACCGGCTGGGGCGCAACGGCCTGGACGGCAAGGGCGGGGCGATCGTCTCCGTGGTGAACGTGACCGACCTCGGCACGCCGTTCCCGAACGCCTTCTGGGACAGGACCAAGATGGTCTACGGCAACGGCCCGGGCCGCTACCCGTTCCCGGTGGCCCTGGACGTGGCCGCGCACGAGATGACCCACGGCGTCGTCCAGAACACCGCGAACTTCTTCGACCTCGGCCAGCCCGGCGCCATGAACGAGGCCGTCGCCGACTACTTCGGCAACGCCGTCGAGGTCACCGCCCGCGGCACGGCGATGGACGATCCCACCGCGCCGCTGCTCGGCGAGAGCCTGTGCCCCACCGGCACCCCGCAGGCCTGCGCGGAGCGCCGCCTGGACGACCGGCGTACCACCGTGGCCGACTTCCTGGGCACCCGCCACGAGATCGACGCGGGCGGGGTGCACCTGAACGCCACCATCTTCGGCGGCGCGCTGTGGGACATCCGCCGCGCCCTGGACCCGCTCACCGCCGACCGCCTCGTCTACCGGGCGCTCGCCGACTACCTCACCCCGCTGGACGATTTCGTCGCCGGGCGGAACGCGGTGCTCGCCGCCGGCCGGGACCTCGGCCTGACCAAGCGCCAACTGCGCACGGTGGCGGCCGCCTTCGACGCGCACGGGATCAAGGAGGGCTGGCAGCAGCGGATCGGCATCGACAGCCGCGCCCTGCTGCGCGACGTCACCACCGGCATGGCCGCCCCGGCCGCCGCCCACGGCCGCTGGGTGATGCGCGCCGACGGTGCGGCCGGCGTCGGACTGTACGCCGGCGCGCTCGACGGGCGCGGCACGCCGGTGCGGCTGAGCCCCGAGGACGGGCGCTCCCACAGCTGGGCCGACACCGACGGGACGAACGCCGCGTGGGTGGCGAAGGGCGGCAGCGACCCGCGCGCCGCGCAAGAGGTGCTGACCGCCCCGCTGAGCGGCACCGGCCCGGTGCGCAGCGTCTTCCGCTCCACCACCGAGCAGGTCGGGGCCGTCCGGATATCGGGCACCGACCTCGCCTTCACCGTCTCCTCGGACGGCCGCACCGTGCCCCACGTGAGCCGCGACGGCGGCGCACCGGTCGCGCTGCCGCTGCCCGAGGGCCACAGCGCCACCGGCCTGGTCCTCCGGGACGGCCTGCTCGGCTGGGTCGAGACCTGGCAGGAGGGCGAGCGGCTGGTGACGGTGCCGACCGTCCACTCGCTCGCCACCGGGACGGTGACGGCCCGGTTCCCCGAGCACGCCCCGGCCGGCTCCGGACCGAGCCTCGCCACCTCCCTCGCCCTGGCGGGCGGGCGCCTGCTGTGGCTGGACCTCCCGGACGACCACGCCGCGCGCGGCACCATCCGCTCCGCGGCCCCGGACGGCTCCGGCATCGTCGACCTGCTGTCCGCCGACTTCCCGCAGGCGCCGCGCACCGGCCCGCTGGCCGCCTCCGACCAGGCCGTCACCTTCCGGTACGAGAACGAGAAGAAGCCGGCCGGCGGCTGGACCAACGCGGCGCTGCCCAAGCTGTGGCAGATCCCGCTGGCGGGCGGCGCCCCGCAGCGGGTGTCCTGCGACCGCGGCGGACAGTACGAGGCGGCGGCCGACGAGGGCACCCGGGTGGTGTGGCTGGACGCCACCGCCGGGACCACCGACCTGGTGGTCCGCGACCGCCCTGCCGGCCGCTGCTGAGCACGGGTCACCGCCGTGACCCCGGGGCGGCCCGCGCACTCGCGCGAGGCCGCCCCGGGGCCGCAACGCTTCGGGGCCCGGGGAGGTTCAGCGGCGAGGGCGTCTTTCGGGGGCCGGAGGCGGATCGTGCCTGTTCGGACACGGGGCGGCTGCGCCGAAGCGCAGGGGTCGGGGTTCCCGCTGCACTTTGGAGCCGAAGGGCTGGACGGGCCGGTCCCCGCCCGCCGAGCATCAGGTGACGTTCCGTCACATCGCTTTTCCCGCAGCGGTGTCGACACTGCCGATTCCCTGGAGGACCGCAGTGAACCAACGTTCCCGTCCCACCGCCAAGGCGCTCGGCGCGGGCGCCGCCCTCGGCCTGGCGCTGGCGCTCACCCTGACCGGGTCGCCCGCCCTGGCCGCGCCGCCGGGGCCGTCGGCCCCGGCCGCCGACGCCGACCCCGTCCCCGGCCTGGTGGCGGGGGAGGGCACCGCCGCCCCGCAGCTGGTGACCGGACTCTCCGAGGCGGCGCCCGGCAGCCCGGCCGAGGCGGCCCGGGCCCACCTCGCGGCCCATGCCGACCGGTACCGCGTCGACCCGGCCCAACTGGCCGAACCCGAGGTCGAGCGGACGGCCGACGGCCTGAGCGCCGTCAGGTTCCCACAGCTGCACGGCGGTGTGCCGGTGCTCGGCGGGCAGTACCTGGTGCGCCTGGTCGGCGGAGCCGCCGACCAGCGGGTGGAATCGGTCGGAGGCAAGTACTTCACCGGGCTGACCGCGCCGACCACCGCCACGGTGCCGACGGAGACGCTGCACCGCCTGGCGCTCGGCACGGTCACCGACCCGCTCGCCCGGGAGGCGGCCACCGCCGAGGACCGCGGCCCGGTCGTCGTGCCGGGCGGGGCGGGCCGGCTCACCCGGCACTTCACCGTCCGCTCCACCGATCCGGTGACCGGCGACCCGCAGGCCCGCGAGGTCTACGTGGACGCCACACGCGGCGTCGTCGCCCTCGCCCACGGGGCCCGGTTCCCGTACCAGGCCGGCGCCGACGGCGGCGCCGCCACCGGTGCCCGGGCCGCCGCGCCCGCGAAGCCGGCCGCCGCCCCGGGCGGCGAGCCCGCCACCGGCATCGCCCCCGACCTGCGCGGCAACACGCAGCCGGTGGACATCGCCCGCCAGCCGGACGGCAGTTACCGGCTCGTCGACCTCACCCGCGGCGGCGGCATCGCCACCTACGACGGCGAGGGGCGGGACTTCTGGTCGGTCAGCGGCCAACTGCCCGAGGGCACCCTCCCGGTCGGCTCCCCGTCCACGGAGTTCCCGGCCGCGACCGGCACCAGCGGGGCGACCGACGCCCACCGCAACGCCGCCGCCGTGTACGACTTCTACCGCGACCGGCTCGGCCGCGACGGGATCGACGGCAAGGGCAGCCCGATCGTCTCCGTCACCAACGTGAGCATGGACGGCAAGCCCTACCCCGGCGCCGGCTGGGACGGCCGGAAGATGATCTACGGCAACGGCGACGCCACCCACTTCCCCTTCTCCGCCTCGCTCGACGTCGCGGGCCACGAGATGACCCACGGCGTCGTCCAGAACTCGGCCCGCCTCGTCTACACCGGCCAGTCCGGCGCGCTGGACGAAGCGGTGGCCGACTACTTCGGCGGCGCCGTCGACGTGACCACCCGCGGCATCGCGATGAGCGACCCGCGGGCCGCGCTGCTCGGCGACACCCTCTGCCGCACCGGCACCCCGGAGGCCTGCGCGAACCGTCGCATGGACGACCGCCGCACCACGGTGGACGACTACATCGGCGCCGCGCCCACCCTCGACAACGCCGGCGTGCACCTCAACTCCACCATCTTCAGCGGCGCGCTGTGGGACATCCGGCGCGCCGTCGACCCGCTGACCGCCGACCGCCTGGTCTACCGCGCGATCACCGCCTACCTCACCCCGCTGGACGACTTCGTCGACGGACGCAACGCCGTCCTCGCCGCGGGCCGCTCGCTCGGCCTCGGCCGCGCCGAACTCCGCACCGTGGCCGCCGCGTTCGACGACCACGGCATCCGGGCCGGCTGGCAGAGCCGGATCGGCGCGGACAGCCGCCTGCTCATGAGCGACATCGCCGCCCCGACCGGGCCCGCCGCCGGCGGCGGGCACTGGGTGATGGGCAAGGACGACCCGTCCGGCAACGGGACGACCCTCTACACCGGCTCCGTCACCACCCCCGGCACCCCGACCCGGCTCAGCGAGGAGGACGGCCGGATCCACGGCTGGGCGGCGACCGACGGCACCTCCGCCGCCTGGCTGGCCATCGGCCTCAACGACACCGGGACCGGGTCGACCTCGGTGCTCACCCGCTCACTGACCGGCGGGCCGATCCGCACCCTGTTCAGCTCCTCGACCGAGTCGCCCGGCGGCGTCCGGATCTCCGGCGGGGACATCGCCTTCCTGGTGAGCGACCACGCGGCCGGGCGGACCAGGATCCACCTCGTGCGCGCCGGCGCCGCGCCGGTGGACATCCCGCTGCCCGAGGGCCACGAGGCCCAGAGCCTCGCCTTCCGGGACGGCCTGCTCGGCTGGATCGAGACCTGGAAGGACGGCGACACGACCGTCCAGGCACCGACGGTCCACTCCCTCGCCGCCGGCCGGGTCACCGCGCAGTACCCGGTGCGCACCCCGAACGGTGCCCAGCGGCCCTACCTCGGGTCGCCGGTCCTCGCGGGCGGCCGGCTGCTCTGGCGGCAGGCTCCGCCGGACCGCACGGGCGGCGTCGCGCTGCGCTCCGGTGCCGCCGACGGCTCCGGTGTCACCGACCTCCTGGCGGACAGCGCGGCGGTCACCCCGACGGACAGTGAGCTGACCGCGACCGACCAGGTCGTCACCTTCGCCCACGGCACCGACCGGCCGAGCGGCGGCTGGTCGAACGCGGCGCTGCCGAAGCTCTACCAGCTCCCGGTCACCGGCGGCACCCCCGAGCGGGTCTCCTGCAACCGGGGCAGCCAGTTCTCGGTGGCCGCCGACGAGGGCAAGCGGGTGGTCTGGCTGGACGCCACCCGGGGTCGCACCGACCTCGTGGCCCGCAACCGCCCGGTCGGCGGCTGCTGACCGCCCTGCCGGATCGCACACGGCGGTGGCCCGGGAAGACGTTCTTCCCGGGCCACCGCCCTTCGGCCGGACTACGGCCGGATGAACTCGCCGCCGCGCGGGACCAGGACGGGCATCAGCCAGTCGAGGTCGTTCAGCGACGGATCGGTGGTGAGGTAGGACAGGTCGGACGGGCCGACCGCCGAGGGCATCCCGAAAACGTTCGGGAGGGACGGGCGTCCGCCCAGCGGGTGACTTCCCAGCGGGTTGCTGCCGGGAGCGTTGCCGCCCTGGTACGGCCACTGGCCGTAGTCGTGGCCGTAGTCATGGCCGTAGTCGTGGCCATGGCCGTGATCGTGGCACTCCTTCTCGCACGGCGGCTTGCACCGGGCGAGCGCGGAGGACGGCGGCGTGGTCACCGGCTGGCTCCCCGGCGGGGAGTTCGGCGGCAGGTAGCTGGCGGTGACGGTGTTGACGGTGTCCTCGCTGATCAGGCTGGAGCAGTAGAACGTCTTCGTCTGGCCCGCGGCCAGGTCGAACGTTCCGGCCGCCACCTCGCAGGCCACCTCCTGGGCGTCGTTCAGCGTGATCCCGGTCAGGTCCACCGTGCCGGTGTTGGTGACCGTGATCCGCCAGAACGCCTGGCACTCGTCCGGCGCGCACAGCTCCTCGGGCGCGTTGCCCTTGTGCAGGGTCGCGTCCTTGCCCCACGGCCCGGTCCCGCCCTGGCCGCAATTGTCGGCGTGGTCGGACTGGCAGACCTCCTTGTTGACCTCCAGCGACGGGGTGCCGCTGGTGATCCGGACGTCGGCGGAGGACGGGGGCGTGGTGATGGGTGTGCCGCCGGGTCCGGGGAAGGAGGCGGTCACGGTGTTGGTGGTGGCTTGGGTGACGTTGGTGAGGTTGCAGAACACCTGGTGGGAGGCGCCGACGGCGAGGTCGAAGCTTCCGGCTGCGGTGACGCAGGAGGGGGAGACGCTGTCCGTCAGGGTGATGCCGGTGACGGGGACGGTGCCGGTGTTGGTGACGGT
>NZ_JBHJUI010000001.1:1064664-1118759 GCF_042268405.1 Kitasatospora sp. NPDC056184
GGTGTTGACGGTGTGCTGGGTGACGTTGGTGAGGTCGCAGAACACCTGGTGCGAAGCGCCCACAGCCAGGTCGAAGCTTCCGGCTGCGGTGACGCACGAGGGCGACACGCTGTCCGTCAGGGTGATCCCGGTGACCGGCACGGTGCCGGTGTTGGTGACGGTGATGCGCCAGTAGGCGGTGGTGCCGGTGGGGATGGTGGTGGTCTTGGCCCACGGTCCGGGGCCGCCGTCGGCGCAGTCGGCGGCGTTGGTGGAGGTGCAGACCTCCTTGTTGATGCTGATGGACGGGATGACCGGCGGCGTCACGTCGACGGTCGCTTCGGAGGGCGGTGTGGTGATGGGTGTGCCGCCGGGTCCGGGGAAGGAGGCGGTGACGGTGTTGACGGTGTGCTGGGTGACGTTCGTCAGGTCGCAGAACACCTGGTGGGAGGCTCCGACGGCGAGGTCGAACGTTCCGGCTGCGGTGACGCAGGACGGGGAGACGCTGTCCGTCAGGGTGATGCCGGTGACGGGGACGGTGCCGGTGTTGGTGACGGTGATGCGCCAGTAGGCGGTGGTGCCGGTGGGGATGGTGGTGGTTTTGGCCCAGGGGCCGGGGCCGCCGTCGGCGCAGTCGGCGGCGTTGGTGGAGGTGCAGACCTCCTTGTTGATGGTCAGCGCCGGGGTGCACGAGGCACCCGGCGTCACCTGGAGGGTGACCGTGTTGGAGGTGACCGGCGGCTGGCCATTGGTGACGGCGGACGCCTGGTTGGAGACGGAGGTGACTGCACAGTCGGCCGACACCGTGGTCTCGAAGCAGATCTGCGGCGCGTCGCCGACGAAGGTCACCTGCATCTTCGGGTGGTTGTCGGGGGTGAACGAGGACCCGCTGATCAGGGTGAGGTTGGCGATCACCTGGATCGGTGAGTCACTGGTCGGGACGGACGAGATGTCCGCCGTTCCCGTAGCGGGGTTGAACGGGAAGGTGCCGATCGTGGTGCCGTCGGAGGCCAGCACGGTCACCGAGGACTGGGTGAAGTCCACGGTCGTCGGGTCGATGTCGAAGAGGCTGACCGTTCCGTACGACCGCACGTGTCCGGTGGCCCCGTCGCAGTAGTACGCCGAGGGGTTGAGGGTGCTCTGGGCCTTGGTCTTCAGGCAGGGGGAGGCGCCGGTGACCGGGTCGATCGAGAACAGGAAGCCGACGTCGCCGAGGCTGTACTTGCACTGGCCGTCGTAGGCGAAGCCGTACGGGCTGGTGTAGCCGCCGTTGACGGTGGGCGGGCCGTTGACGACGCCGTTGGTGCCGTACTGGGCGCAGGGGGCCTGGAGGTTCCAGTCGTAGCAGAACTCGGAGCTGTTGAGGGTCGGCGTGTTGCCGGTGTAGATCCAGAACGGGAACTCGGTCTCCAGATGCCCGTTGGGGGCGGTGATGGTCAGCGGCACCTGGTAGTTGGCCTCGCCGGTGGCGACGTTGGTGCTGACCAGGGTCTGGAGCCCGGGGGGAGCGGCGATCGGGCTGCCCGTCAGGCTGAAGCAGACGACGGTGCCGACGGGCGGGTTGACCGCGAGGTAGACACCGCCGACCACCGAGCAGACGCCGGTGACGGTGCCGGCCGAGTCGTACATCTCGAAGACGTTGTCGGCCCGGGCGGGGGCGACGCCGAGCGGGGTGACCACGATCTTGGGGACGGACCAGCCGGTGCACGCGGCGTTCGTCACCGGATCGAAGCAGGACATCAGCGTGGGCAGCGGGGCCAGCTGGTTGTTGGTGAGGTAGATCTTGCCGTTGATGACCCTCATGGTCCCGACGAAGTCGCCGCCGAAGCCGCCCTGGCCCTCGTTGGGGGGCAGGGCGATGGGGAAGGTCCCGCAGGAGGCGTTGGCGACGGGGTCGTAGCAGAGGATCTCGCCGGTGCCGGACACCGCGTAGATCAGGTTGTTCGGCGCCTCGACCACGCCGCCCACGACCGAGCCGGTGCCGGTCTGCAGGGGCGTGAAGCCGCAGCTGGCCTGGGCCTGGAGGTCGATGCAGCCGACGCCGATCACCGCGTACGTGACCCGGCTGACCGCGGCGTAGTACAGCTTGGAGCCGGACTGGACGTAGGTCGGCGTGCGGGTGCTGCCGAGGTCGCCGGTGGTCGCGCCGGCCACCGAGGAGTTGAGCGGCTGGGGCCAGCTGGCGGGGGCTCCGGTCGGGCTCGGGCACGGGCCGTTGGTGAGCAGGTCGGTGCAGACCACGCTGGCCGTGTTGGAGAACCCGTGGTGGTAGATGTTCCAGACCTCGGGCGTGGGGACGCCGTTGATCGTGGCGGTGTAGAGGATGGGGGTGAAGCCGTCGCCGCCGGTGGCGGTGTTGACCGGGGTGAACGGCGGCGGGATCTGCACCACCTGGCCGGTCGCCGGCGACGCCAGCAGCGGGTTGGTCGCCTGGACGACGTTGGTGGCCGTGCCCTGGTCGGTGCCGGAGAAGGTCGTACCGGCGTCGGTGGACCACTGCCTGGTGAAGCCGGGGGGCGCCTGGAGCGACCCGGGGACGTAGGTCTGGGCCTGCGGCGTGCTGCCCGGTCCGCCCTGGATCGCGTCGGTGATCGTGGTGCTGACGGGGGCGCCGTCCGGGTTGGTCGCGGAGACGACCCAGCGGACGGTGTCGCCGTGGGTGGTCTGGGTCGTGCTGCCGGTGGTGACGTCGGTGCCGGTCTTCGCCAGGGTCACGGGCTGCTGGCGGCCGGGGTGACGGGCGGCGCCGCCGTCGGCGGGAACGGCCTGGCCGCCGGCGGCGGGAGCGGACGGAGCGTGCGCCAGCGCGGGAGCGGCGAAGGAGCCGGACGCCGTGGCGAGCGCGAGGAGGAGGGGGAGAGCGGCCCGGGTGAGGCGGTTGCGGAGCCCGGCCGGTCCGTGGTGTCTTCGCTGGCGCCCGCTGGTGGGTGGACAGCGCCTCATGACGATTCCCTTCGGTCGAACGGTCCGGTGTGACGTGGTGGGGGAGGAAACCGTGGACCGAGTACGTACGGAAGGCAGATAGCTACCCACGGTGACCATATGGCTGTAGTATGTCGTCTGAAAATCTGACAAATCGTCTGAATGCGTCCGAACGTGGACGCATTCACCCCGGTGCGTGCGACGGGTCGGCCTGACGGGTGTTCATGCGGGGGCGCCGGTGAGGTCGTCGATCCGGTCGTCGATCCGGTCGTCGGGCCGGTTGTCGGGCCGGTCGTCGGGCCGTCGCGTCGTGGCTCGGGCCCGTCCGAGGTCGTCCAGGCCCGTCCAGGCCCGTCCGGGCCTGTCCGGAGTGGGCCGGAACCCTGGGGGAGGTCCGGCGGCGGGTGGCAGCATCGCCTCGGCCGGTCCCGGAAGGCGGGGCCGGCCGTCGACGGAGCGGCCGGCGCATCGGGCGCCGGCCCGGGGAGGGACATCATGGGGAAGATCAGTCGCAGGGCCAGGGCAGGCTTCGCCGTCGCCGTCGCGGCCGGCGCGCTGCTGCCGCTCGCCGTGTCGGGGAGTGCCAGTGCCGCCACCGGCGGGGGCTGTCGGGGCTACACGGCGCCCGGCAGCTACCCGAGCGGGGTGCAGCTCAACCCGTGCATCAATGCCTACGTCTCCAACGGGTCGGATGGCTACGGCTATGTGAACAGCCCGCAGACCGACATCCGGATCTACCTGCAGATCGGCTGGAAGCCCGTGTGGCAGGCGGGTGAGCCCACGAGCTTCGGCTCGGTGGTCAACGCCGGGGTGGTCGGCCCCGGCAACGGCTACTACCGCGGCGAGGCCTTCGCGGGCGGGGCGCCGGGGTACTGCTACTACACCCGGATGTGGTACACGAACGGCGGTTACACCTCGGGCTGGGCCGAGTCCCCGGGGTTGTGCTTCTGACGGTTCGCCGCCGGGGTCCGCGCCCGTCCCGTGTCGGGTCCCGGCCCCGCCCCTCCCCGACGCCGGAGTTGTGTAAGATGTCAACTCGTCAAGTGACTCTTACAGGGGGTGGCAGGTGGACGAGCCCACCGTCAACGAGCTGGTGCGGGCGTGGGTCGAGGGCTGGATCGTGTCGCGCGGTGCGGCCGATCCGGTGGACGAGCCCTGGGGCTGGAGCATCGACGTCGGCCAGCCGAAGCAGGTGGCCCGGCACGTCCTGCCGGAACCCGTCGAGGCCGACGTCCGCAAGCTGGTGGCGGCCACCACCGCGCCGGGGACCTGGCTGAAGCTCTTCGCCGACGACGACACCGTCCGTCCCTGGCTCGGGCCCGGCTGGCAGTACGACCTTCCCGGCTACCTGATGACCGTCCCGCTGGCCGCCGAGCGCCCGGTCGTGCCCGCCGGGTACACCCTCACCAGCTGGTCGCGCGGCGGTGTGGTCCGGGTGCTGGTCCGCACCGAGGACGGCCGGTTCGCCGCCCGCGGCCAGCTGGCGGTCACCGGGGCGACCGCCGTCGCCGACCAGATCGAGACCGACCCCGGGCACCGCCGTCGGGGGCTCGGCTCGCTGGTGATGCGGTCCCTGCGGGACGCCGGTCACCGCGGCGGGGCCGCCACCGGCCTCCTGGTCGCCACGCCCGAGGGGCGGGCGCTGTACTCGGCCCTCGGCTGGAGCGTCCGCGCGTCGATGGCGAGCCTGTACTACGCGCCCCGGCCGGCGGAGTCCGCCGGGGCGTGACATGCCGCCGCGCCGGTCCGGACGGGGTGTCCGGACCGGCGCGGCGGTCCCGGCGGCGGGCTCAGTGCCGGTTCAGCACTGGGGCCGCTTGCCGTGGTTGGCTCCCTTGCGGCGGGCCTTCTTCTTGCGGCGGCGCTTCGAGGACATCGGGCCTCCTTGGTGGTTCGCCCCCGTCCAAGGTCTCACACCGCCGGCCCGCCGTCGTGTTCTCGTCCTGCGGACGGAGGTACCGGGGCGCCGAAGGCCGGCCGGCCGGCGGGTCAGGCCGCCTGCCACAGCGCCGGCGCGTTCGGCGGCTCCCAGCCCACCTGCGCCTGGTGGCCCTGGAGGCAGCGGTAGGAGGTGCTGCCGTAGGTCACCGTGTCACCGGCCTTGTAGACGGTGCCGGCCGCCCAGGTGCCACCGGGGTTGCCCGGGCCCGGGCCGGGGCCGGGGCCCTGCGAGTCCGTCTTCAGCGTCAGCCCGTAGCCCTGCAGGATCGGGTTGACCGGCTGGAAGTAGGTGGTGCCGCCCTGCGAGCAGTTGCCGGTGCCGCCCGAGGTCACGCCTTGAGCCTGCGTCCCGGAGATGAAGGAGCCGCCCGAGTCGCCGGGCTCGGCGCACACGTTGGTGCGGGTCACCCCGGAGACGGTGCCCTCCTGGTAGGTGACGCTGGTGCCGTGCTGCTGGATGGTCCCGCAGTGCCAGCCGGTGGTGGAGCCGGACCGGCAGACCGAGGCGCCGACCTGCTGGAGCACCGAGCCGCTCACCGCGCCGGACGCGCTGTTCACGTACGGGGTCGCCGTCCAGCTGCTGTTGGTGGCGACCCAGGACATGTCGTTGCCCGGGAAGACCGAGGCCTGGAAGCTGCCCTGGGAGACCCGGTTGGACCCGGTCGTGCTGGAGCCCGCCCGGCCGCAGTGGCCCGCGCTGACGAAGCCCTGGGTGGTCCCCCGGGTGATCGGGAAGCCGATCGAGCAGCGGCTGCTGCCGTCGATGTAGTAGGCGTCGCCGCCGCGCAGGTCGTAGAGCGGCCGCGGGGCCTCGGCCACCCGCTCCACCTGGACCGCCGCGCGGTCCACCCCGGCGGCCGTGATCAGTCGCTCGGCCGCGGCCGGGTCGGTGGCCTGCACCACCACGGTGTTGCCGCGCACGTCGACGAAGCGCACCGGCGCCGCGAGCGCGTCCGCCCGGCCCGTCGCGCCGCGCCCGGCGGCCCGGTCGAGTGCGGCCAGCGCCCCGTCCAGCGCGGCCAGCGGGCGCGCGACGACCACCGGCCGGGCGCCCGCCGCGCGGATCGTCGCGGCGTCGGCGGCCCGGGTGGTGGCGACGGCCAGCCCGGCCGCGTCCGCGCCCTCCACCCAGGAGCCGGCCCAACGGGTGCCCAGGCCCTGGGCGAGCGCTCCGGCCCGGGCGCCGGCGCGGGCCTCGTTGACGATCCGGGCCTGCGCCTGGCCGGCCGTCAGACCGAGGTCGCGCTGCAGCGCGTCGAGCACCGCGGGCGTGGCGGCGGCCACGGCGAGGGTGTCCGGCGCGTTCGCGGCGGCCGAGGCGGCGGCGCGGACGGCCGCGGCGGATCCGGGGTCCGGGGCGGCGGCGCCGGCGGTGCCCTGGAGGGCCGTCAGCGCGAGGGCGGCGGTGGCCAGGACGGCGCACGCGGCCCTGGCGGGTCGTCGGAGCATGGGGGTCTCCCGCGATCAGGGTGTGGGGGTTGCGGGAAACCGTAGGAGCCCCGTCCGACGGCGGGGGAGATGTCACCCGGGGGTACAGCCCCGGGCTATACCCCCGCCGGGACGCGCGGCCGGCGACCGGCGGACTCCGTGGTACAGAACACCTTTTCGTGGACCGTTGCGTCAAGACCGCCGCAGCGGACCGGAGTTGGTCAGCGCTGCTCGACCAGCCCCAGCAGCCAGAAGTTCGCGTACGGCCCGGCCGCCGTGGACACCGGGTCGGCGAGCCGCCCGGCCCGCCCCAGCCGGACGGTCACCGTGTCCAGCGAGACCGACGCGCCGCAGGTGTAGCCGAGCGGCGCGTACGTCTCGTCGGGCCCGCAGAGCACGGACACCACACGCCGGGCGGGCGGGAAGCGCAGCACGATCTGCTGGTGGTCGGCGGAGGCCACCTCCAGGCCGAGCACCAGGTGCGCCCCGCCGACCAGGTACCAGCCGCTTCCGGGCCGGTCCTGGCGCAGCACACCGGCCAGCAGCCGCAGCCGCCCCGCCCCGATCCCGCCGAAGCCCCCGAACCCGCCCATCGCACCGATCGCCCCGAGGCCGCCGGCCCCGCCGGACCTGCCCGCCGCGCCCGGCCCGCCCGCCTCGTCCGCCGGCCGCTCCGCCCCCGTACCGCCCCCGCCGGGCGGTTCGGTGGGCGCGACCGCCGCGGTGGCGAGCACGACCGCCGCCGCCACCACCGCCACCGCCCTGAGCCGTCGCACCGCCCCGCCCTTCCCGCGCCGACCGCCCATCCGACCACGACCGGCCCCCGCCCCGCCGCCCGCCGTGCCGTCCGGCCCCCACGACCACCCCTCCGGGGGACGGACCGGTCCCCGGCAGCCGGCCGGTCAACCGTGGGCGAGGAGGACCGGCCGGTCAGTTGGCGCCGGTCGGGTAGAACTGGCGGGCCCAGTGCCGGTAGATGCCGACGGACTGGTCTCCGGCGGCGAGCCGGGGCCGGGGCTCGTACCGCTTGTGGTTCCAGATCGGCACGTCCTGAAGGATGACCCGGGCCGTCATCCGCAGCGTGGAGCGGGCGACGGCCCTGGTCAGTGCCGCCCGGGCCGCCGGGAGGTTCAGGCCCGGTACGCGGCCCGGGTCGGTGATCTCGCAGGCCGCCGCGACCCGCAGCACCGTGCGCCAGGGGCCGGTCGGGGTGGGCAGGCCCCAGAGGTGGACGGCCATGCCGAAGCGCGGCAGTTCGAGCTGGGTGAGCGTCCACCCGAGCCCCGCCATCAGCGTCGACTTCTCCCAGGAGAGCCCGCCGAAGACCGGGATCCGGCCCGCGGTGGAGCGCAGGTTCGTCCGCAGGTACGGCCCGTCGGGGGTGGGCGGCGTCACCTGGCGCACGGTCAGGCGGTGGAGCGTGCCCAGGTGCCGGTAGTCGGCGACGTTCTCCATGACCTCCTGCGGGTGGGTGTCCACCTCGACGGCCCAGTGTGCCGTGGGCCGCACCCGCGCGTCGGGCAGGGCGGGCAGCTCCCAGGTCGGCGGGGCGTCGTCGTGGCCGTGCCAGACGTGCAGGAAGCCGTTGCGTTCGAGGACCGGGAGGTGCTCCACCCGGGTGCGCAGCGGCACGCCGTCAGGGTCGCTGACGCAGGAGCCGTCGGCCCCGAACGCGAAGCGGTGGAACGGGCAGACCAGCGTGTCGCCCTCGACCGTGCCGCCGAAGCCGAGGTGGGCGCCCATGTGGGGGCAGTAGGGCCGGGTGGCGCGGACCTGGCCGCCACGGGTGCGGTAGAGGACGACGTCCTCGGCCGCGAACCTCCGGGTCAGCACGGCGCCCCGGCGCAGTTCGCGGGAGAGGGCGAGGCAGAACCAGCCACTGGGCGTCGGGAGCGCCGGCCCGTCGCCGCCGGGCGCGGTCCGGGGTGGGCGGGCCGACCGGGGAGCGGTGGCCCGGGGACTGTCGTCTTCGGTGGTCATGGGGCACACGGTAGGTAGGCAAACGTTCGCTGCCGCGCAGCGCCGTACGCGACACCCGCCGCGATCACCCGCACCGCCGCGATCCGACCCCGGGGGCGACGGCGGCCGGGCGGTCAGGTGTGGCGGCCCTCGCCCAGGTCGGCGAGGGCCGACAGGACGTCGGCGCGCAGCCGCGGGTTGCCGGTCGTGCCGTCGATCAGCGCGAGGGCCTGGCGCAGCCGCTCGGCCGCCTGCTCCGGGTGGTCCAGTCGGCGGTGGTGGTCCGCCAGGTAGTAGAGCGTGAAGCTCTCCAGCACCGGGTCCCCGGTGGAGCGGTGGCGGTCCAGGGCCCGGTGCAGGTACTCGCCCGCCTCCCGGTCGCGGCCCGCCCACATCGCGGTGACGCCGATGTTGGTCTCGCACACCCGGATCGCCCAGTCGTCCCGGAGGTCCTCCGGCTGCGCCCGCAGCAGCGCGAGCGCGCCCTGGAAATGCAGCCGCGCTTGGCCGTAGGCGCCGGTGCTGAGACAGTGGTCGCCCAGGTTGCCGATCACGTGGGCCTCGCCGTTGCGGTCCCCGATCGACGCGAACAGGGCGCGGGCGAGGCGGAGTTCGGCGAGCGTCTCGTCGTGCCGGCCGAGCGCTCCGAGTACCGTGGCGAGGTCGTTGCGGGCGTGGCCCTCGCCGTACCGGTCGCCGGCCCGCCCGGCCGCCGCCACCGCCAGCCGGGCGGCCTCCTCGTGGTCGTCCAGGTGCGGACTGGTGAAGTAGTAGCTCCACAGGACCACCGGCAGCCGCCAGGCGAGGTCGTCCGGGCCGTCCGCGGCGGCCGTGCGCACCACCCGCAGCACGTGGGTGTGCTCGCTCTCGCACCACCGCTGGGCCTCGGCGGCGGTGGTGAAGGCGGGCGGTTCGTACCAGGCACCGGGCGGGGCGAGCGGGATCCGCCGGCGGTGCGGGGTGAGCAGCCGGGCGGCGGCGTCGGCGTGGTGCAGGTACCAGCTGCCGAGCCGTTCGCGGGCGGCGGCGCGCACCGCCCGGCCGGTCTCGGCGTCGGCGCGCTCGGCGGCGTACAGACGCAGCAGGTCGTGCAGCCGGTAGCGGTCCCCGCCCTCGTGGGTGAGTAGGTGGGCGGTGGTCAGCTGCTCCAGGACGGGGCGCACGGCGGCGGCGCGTTCGCCGCAGAGCGCGGCCGCCGCGGCGGTGGAGAGGCCGGGTCCGGGGGCGAGCGAGAGCAGCCGGAAGAGGGTGCGGGCGGTGGCGGGTAGCGCGCGGTAGGAGAGGTCGAGGGCGGCGCGGACGGCCGAGGTGGCGTCGCCGTCGATCGCCAGCGCGGTGAGCCGGTCCCCGGTGTCGCGCAGTTCGGCGACGTGGTCGGCGACCGTCCGGCCGGGGCGTTCGGCGAGGCGGCTGGCCGCGATGGCCAGGGCGAGCGGCAGCCGGCCGCAGACGGCGGCCAGTTCGCTGACGGCGGTCGGCTCGGACCGGGCCCGCCGGCCGCCGATGACGCGGTCGAGCAGCGCGACGGCGTCCCGAGCCGGCATCAGGTCGAGGGTCAGCGGGCGGGCGCCGTCGCGGGCGGTGAGCCCCGCCAGGCCGGAGCGGCTGGTGACCACGGTCAGGCACTCCGGCGCGCCGGGGAGCAGCGGGCGGACCTGCTCGGCGCTGCGCGCGTTGTCCAGGACGACCAGCACCCGCTGGCCGGCCAGCAGCGAGCGGTAGAGCGCGGCGGCCTCCTCGGGGACGCTCGGCACCTGCTCGCCGGGCACCCCGAGGGCGCGCAGGAAGCGGGCGAGCACGGCGTGCGGCGGCAGCGGTGGTTCGGGGGAGAAGCCGTGCAGGTCGGCGTAGAGCTGGCCGCCGGGGAAGTGGCCGCGCCGCCGGTGCGCCCACTGGACGACCAGGGTGCTCTTGCCGATCCCGGCGCTGCCGGAGATCGCGCAGATCCGGGCGGCGGGCCCGCCGGTGACGGCGGTGGCGTCGGCCGGGAAGTCGGAATCGGCCGGGAAGGTGGAATCAGCCGGGCAGGTGGGATCGGCCGCGTAGGTGGGATCGGCCAGGGGCGCCGCGGCGTCGGCGAAGCGGTCGAGGGCGGCGAGTTCCGCGGCGCGGCCGGTGAACGTGGCGAGCGGCGGTGGGAGTTGGGCGGGCCGGGGCGGCGCGGCCCGGGCGGGCGCGGGTACGGCGTCGTGGTCCCCGCGGCGCCCCCGTTCCCCCCGTTCCCCCTGGTCCGCGCCGTCCCGCCGGTCGTCCGGCCCGCCGCCCGGGACCGGGCGCGGCCCGCCCTCCCGGCCCGCCTCGGTGGTGAGCAACTCCAGGTGCAGCCGCCGCAGTTCCGGGCCCGGGTCGAGGCCCAGCTCCTCGGCGAGCCGGGTGGTGAACCGCCGGTGCGCCGCCAGGGCGTCGGCCGTCCGGCCGGAGGCGTGCAGGGCCCGCATCAGCTGTCCGACGAACCGCTCGCGCAGCGGATGGTCGGCGACCAGCGCGGTGAGCTCGGGAAGGCCGGCCCGGTGCCGTCCGAGCGCCGCCTCCAGGTCGAGGCAGTCCTCCCAGGCGGTGAGCCGCAGTTCGTCCAGCGGTACGGCGCTCGCCGTGATCACCCGGCCCGCCAGTCCGTCGAGCACGGGGCCGCGCCAGAGCGCGAGCGCCTCGCGCAGGTCCGCCGCCGCGGCGGACGGCTCACCGGCGGCGGCCGTCCGGCGGGAGCGGGCGACCGCGTCGGCGAAGGTCCGGGCGTCCAGCCGGTGGCCGTCGAGCAGGAGGCGGTAGCCGCGCCCGTCGGTCTGCAGCGCGGGCGGCCCGGCCGGGTCGGCGCGGTGGAAGCCCCGGCGCAGCAGCCCCGCCAGGTTGCGGATCTGGCGGTCGGCGGTGGCCGGCGGCCGGTCGTCCCAGACGGCGTCGACCAGCCGGGCCACCGGTACGGCGCCGCCCGCGTTGAGCAACAGTGCGGCGAGCAGCCGCTCCTGGCGCTCGCCCCCCAGCCGGACCCGCTCGCCCCCGTCGGTCCGGACCTCCAGCGGACCCAGAATCGCGAACTCCATGCGCTGCCCCTCCCCAGGGTCTTGCACACCGCTGTCGGGTCGTCGCATGTGGTGACGATCTGATGACTAGATCATGCCAGAATCGTGCGCGTGATTGAGAGGGTCGGTGTGGGCCGGGCCCCCAGGGTCGCGGCGCCGTGATCACCCCGCCCCTCAGTCGCCTGGAGGAAGCACCCATGATCCGCGTCAAGCGCTTCGCCGCCGTCGCGGCCGCCACCGTCGTGGCCGCCCTCGCCCCGCTGACCGCCGCTCCGACCGCGCAGGCCACCCCGACCGCCAACCACCCCGGCATGACCTGGGAACTCCTCAACTACGGTGCGGGCTACGCCATCCAGGTCGGCGGACCCGGCGGCAGCGCCAGTGACGCGTACCACGGCGACACCCCCGCCTACACCTCGCTGCCGGTGCTCTGCCTCAACCAGGACAACCGGCCGGCCCCGCCCGGGATCGTCATCGGCTTCTACAACGGCTGGGCCCTGGGCGAGGTGGAGATCAGCCGCCCCGTGAAGGGGACGGAGCTGACCAGCCCGGAGGCGGCCAACACCATCTGCCGCCAGCAGTTCGGCCGCAACTGGCGGCAGGCCGAGTTCCACGACGGGCACTACGGCGACGGCTACGCGTTGCCCGGCGGCTGGACGTTCTGGGCCAACGGCAACCTGCCGAAGAACGTCCGCTTCTGGGTGAACATCAACGACCAGGCCGCCAACCCCTGGAGCTGACGTCCCGCGCGACCGGCCCCGCCCACCCGGGCCGGGGCCGGTCCCGGCCGCTACCAGGCCCCGCCCCCCGCCAGCCAGCGGTCCCGGGCCTCGTGCTCGGCGTCCAGATGGCCGTCGAGCCGCCAGCGCGCCACGTCGTAGTCCGGCAGATGGCTCCACGCCTCGGCGGCGGTCAGCAGGTACCGCCACAGCCCGCTGAGCCGGACCATCAGCTCCTCCACCGCGCCGCCGTCCCCACCCTCCTCCGGCGCGGCCTCCGCTCCGGGCTCCGCCGCGGCCGCCGCCCCGGCCTCCGCGGCCCGGTCGGCGAGCGCTCCGAGGACCTCCCGCGCACTCCCGGTGAGGGCCGCGACGGTCTGGGACAGCGCCTCCCCGATCCGCTCCTCCTCGCTCCCCGACGGGCCGGCCCCCTCCCGCAGCAGGACGATCCGCCGCGCGATGAACCGGGCCAGGCCGTCGATGTCCTCCGCGGTGATGTCGGCGGTGTACCGCAGTGCGGACCGGTGGGTGTCTGTCATCCGGGTGTCCCCTCCCTCGGCCGGCCCGCTCCGGCCGAGCGCCGGATCGGGCCTGAGCCTCGGATATGGCACCCCGGCGGGAACGGTAAACCTCACCGGTCGCTCCCGCCCGGGGCGCAACCGGGCGGACGGGGGCGCACCGGTCGCGCCGACGATGATCGTCAAGGGGTGGCGCATGCGCCTGCGACCTGCGAACATCTGCGGATGCTCACACTCGCCGACGACCTCGGCCACCTCTCCTACGTCGTCTCCGGTGACGGTCCGCCGGTGGTCCTCGTGCACGCGGGCATCGCGGACCACCGGATGTGGGACGCGGTCGCCCCCTCGCTCGCCCGGCGACACACCGTCATCCGCTACGACCTGCGCGGCTTCGGCGAGTCCGCGCCCCCGACCGGCCCCTTCCGCGAGACCGACGACCTGCGCCGCCTCCTGGACCACCTCGGCCACGAGCGCGTCCGGCTGGTGGGCGCCTCCTGGGGCGGCCGGGTGGCCGTGGACTTCACCCTCACCCACCCGGACCGGGTGCACGCGCTGGCCCTGCTCGCCCCGCCGTGGCCGGGCTACGACTGGTCCGCCGAGATGATCGCCTACGACGAGGCCGAGACGGCGGCCCTGGCCGCGGGCGACCTCGACACCGCCGTCGGCGTCAACCTCGACATGTGGGTCCGCGGCCCGGCCCGCACCTGGGACGAGGTCGCGCCGGGAGTGGCCGACCGGCTCCGCGGCCCCCTGCGGACCTCCCTGGTGAACCAGGCCGCCGTCGGCGAGCACTCCCAGGGTGTCACCAACGGCGACCTCGCCACCATCACCGTCCCCACCCTGGTGGCGACCGGCGGCCTCGACGTCCCCGACTTCCGGGCCATCGGCCGCCGCTACGCCGCGGCCGTCCCCGACGCCACCCTGGTCGAGTTCCCCACCGCCGGCCACCTCATCGCCGTCGACGCCCCCGCGGAACTCGTCGACGTCCTGGCGCCCTTCCTCGCCGAGTAGCCGCGGAGCAGGAGGCGGGCCGGGTCCCGCCTATCCGGCCGGCCGCGGGTGCGGGCGGGTGCGGAACGGGCCCCCGTCGGCGAAGGCGTGGGCGGCGAAGCGCTCGCCCATCCGGCGGTACGCGGCCGGGGAGGGGTGCAGCCCGTCGGGGAGGTCGTCCACCTCGGCCGGACCGAGCAGGTCGCGTCCGTCGAGGTGGTGCAGGTGGGGATCGTGCGCCTGCCGGACGGCCACGATCCTCGCCAGCTCGTCACGGACCACCTGCAGCGACAACGCCCCACCGGCCACGTCGGCCGGGTCGCCCAGCGCGGTGAACCTCCCGTCCGGGCCCACCGCGGTCGGGCCGGGACGATCCTCCAGCGCCGGGCAGCTCACCGGGGAGATCACCAGCAGCGGGGTGTCCGGGTGCCCGTCCCGGATCGTGTCCAGGAATCCGTGCACCGCCGGGCCGAACGTCCGCAGCCGGAAGGTGGTCCGGCCCACGATGTTGATGCCCGTCTTGAGGCTGATCAGGTCGGCGGGCAGGTCGCGGATCGTCCGGGCGACATAGGGGTCCAGCATGGCGTTGCCCGGCTGGCTGAGGTTGGTCACCTCCGCGCCCCCGAGCGACGCCGCGACCACGGGCCAGGTGCCGGTGGGTCCGTCCGCCTCCAGGCAGTGGCTGATGGAGCTTCCGTAGTGCACCCAGCGGGGCCGGCCGTCGGGCAGCGGCGCCAGGACCTCGCCGTCGGCACGGAGCGCCACCAGCTCCGTGGGGGTCTGCTGCGGCAGCCACAGCTCGACGGTCTTCATACCGGCCGGCAGCCCGTCGAACCGTGCCGTTCCCGGCTCTCCCGGTATCAGCCGCTGCGCGGCCCCGGGGCCCGCCATCCGCACCACATGGCCCAACGGCGCCTGCCGGCGCTCGGCGAGAGCACCGTCCACGGTCAGGTCCAGCATCCCGGTCGGCCGCGGTCGGGGGTCGCCGTCGAGCTGGCCCGTGGAGGTGAGGACCTCGAATTCGAGCACCCGCGCGTCGGTGCGGAACACCAGCCGCACCCCCGAAGGCATCACCGTCCCCCCGTAGACCGACGGGTCCTGGTACTGCTCCGTGGTCCACGCCGGCAATCGGCGCGGCATCACTCCCGCCGGCGTCCTCTCCAGATCCAGCGCACCCCGTACCTCCACCGGCCCGCCCACCAGCGGATACTCCCGCATCGCCACTGCCATCGCTCCTCGGCTCCGGCCCGTCCGGCCGGGTGGGTACTCGGCCGGAGCCATCGGGCCCCTCCCCGAGCCTACGGGCCGGTCCGCCGATTCCCCCGGGCCCGGCCCGCCGGGGGCCGGCCGGATGCCCGTACGATGCCGGGCAGGGTGAGCGCGGGGCGGGGGAGGACATCGTGGTCTGGGCCGGGGTGCGGAGGGTGCTGGTCGCTCTCCTGGTGGTGCTGGTCGCGCTGGCCGGGTGGATGCTGTGGTCGATCCACCGGGCCTTCGCCACCCCCGACCCCCCGGACCTGCGGGCCCTGGTGAAGGCCCCGGCGACCGCCGAGGCCCGGCGGGCGGCCGAACGGGACACCGACGGGCGGATCGCCCGGCTGCCCGAACTGCTGCCGTGGGTCGAGCGGTTGGGGACGTCGACGGTCGACGTCTGCTGGACGGAGGTCGAGTCCGCCATGTGGGGCCGGGGCAACTGGACGGCGCCGACCTGCGAGCGAACGGTCAAGCTCTACCTCGCCCTGGACACGACCGACATCCGCACCCGCCTGGCCGACCTCGACCGCTACCTCGACGCCGAGGGCTGGCAGGGCGTCGACGACGGAAGGGGGAGCCTGATCGCCGCCGACGACTACGCCCACAGCCCCGGTGGCGACACCTCGCCCGAGCGGCTGGCGGAGGCGGCCGCCCGCCCGATCGCCCCGTCCGTGCGGTTCGGGCGGCCGGCGGCCGAGCCGGTACGGACGTCCCTCGACGTGGACGTCGCCCGCATGACGGGCCGGATGAGCCTGCCCCCCGGTGAGGACTCCTGGTACGCCGAGTACGGCACCCGCCGCCACCGCAACGACGACCGTGCCCGCTCCGAGTACCTGACCTGGCAGCCCCTGCGGCCGATGGAGGTGCTGAAGCCCGCCGAGGGCCGCTACGCCGCCGTCCTCGGCTTCACCACCCGCTACGCCCCGGGGGAGCGGCCGAGGTAGCCGCCGGGGTGGCGCCGCGAGCCGGAGGAGATCGGGCCCGGCCCCGTGCCCGGGAGCACCCGGTGTTTCGACCCACCGTCAGGACGGCGGTGAGGCGGCCGTGCTCGTTCGGATCGGCCGGACGGCGGCGCCCGCGGGGACGGTGACTCACCCGGTGCCGTCGGCCTGTCCGCCGGAGGCCGGCGGTGCCGGCGCACGCGTCCGCCCGCCGTCGTGGCCGGACGCCGCCACCGCGATCAGGCCGACCGCGAGGGCCGCAACCGCGACCCGCCCGAGCGCCCGCACCGTCCAGGCCGGCAGCGACCGGGCCCCGCCCCGTCCCGGCGCCGCCAGCCGCTCGGCCCGCCGGACCGGCCGCAGCAGCCGGGCCAGCAGCAGGACGGCGAGCGGGACCTGAAGGAGCCACAGGACAGTGCGCGGCCACTCGCCGAACCACACGTTGGTCCCGTAGAGCAGGGTGTGCCAGACGCTCAGCACGTAGACGACGACCACGAAGCGGTGCAGCCGGCGCCAGGTGTTCGGTCCGATCCGGTGCCGCACGTAGAACAGCAGGCCGAGCGGCACGGCCAGGTAGAGCGCGCCCTGCCCGAGCGGGATGGCGGTGCGGCCGGTGCCGGAGTCGTACCAGCCGGGCACGAAGCTGTCGGCGAACCCCGACCAGAGTCGGTCGCCCCACGCCGACTCGGCCTCGTAGCGCACGAGTTCGGCCGCGAACAGCAGCGCGTGCGCGAACATCAGGGCCGTCGTGGTCAGACTCGTCGTGCGGTGCCAGCGCTCCAGGGTCTGCCGGGCGACCGGCAGCCGACCGGGCCGCGGACCGGAGAGCAGCAGCCCGAGCACCACCGTCCCCCAGGCCCACAGCAGCCCCGACCAGCCGAACGCCTGGCTCAGCAGGTACATCCAGTACGTGCGGGAGTCGTCCATGAACGGCATGACCGCCACCGTCGCCGAGGTGCCCGCGTCCATCCGGACGTACAGCAGCACGAACACCGCCGCGGTGACGCCGACCGCCGCGCTCGCGTCGGGCAGCGCGGCCCGCAGGTCGGAACGGAGGGCGACGCGCTCGGCGGGCCGCCTCCCGGCGGCGGGCGGCGGGGCGTCCGAAGCGTCGTCCCCCGGCGTCGGCTCAGGCAGCATCGTGGACCTTCCGGAACGGCGGCACACCGGTGGGGCGGTGTGCGGCGGGCGTGGGACGCACCAGTGTGGCGGAGGCGTTCCGGCTTGCCGAGCCCGTATCCGGCCAGAGTGGCTCGTGGACCGACGGCCCGTCCGCCGCGGCGCCCCACGCCCCGGCCCGCGGACCGATCGCATTCGGACAACCGTCCGCACGAGCCCTGCCACCGGAGCGCGAGCCCCCGTATGCTCATGTCCGCAGCCGGTTCGCGCCTCCCGACCGACCGGACTTCGGCGGCGCGACGCAAGAGGGAACCCGGTGGGAAACCGGGACTGTCCCGCAGCGGTGAGTGGGAACGAAAGCCGTCAACAGCACTGGGCCGGGCTCCGCCCCGGCCCGGGAAGCGACGGCCGGTAGGTGTGCGCCGGTTTCTCGGCGCACCGGCCCGCGAGTCCGAAGACCTGCCGCTGCGCCCGCACCCCCACGTGCGGGCTGTGCACGGTGACCTCGTGGACTGGGTCGGCGGTACGGACGGCTGCGCGGCGTGCGACGACGCGCCGTGCCCTCCTCCTCCGGGTCATGACGCGGGGCTCGGAACGAGGAGGAGGACGTGTCCGTGACCGCGCGAGTTCCGCCCGCCCGCACCGGGCGCCCACCGGCCCGCCCCCCGGCGGGCCCCGGCGGCGCGATGGTGACCCCCACCGGAGGGGCCCGGCCCGCCCCGCCGCCGGGCGGCACGCTCTCCGGTGTCTGCCACGGCACCCTGGGCGAGCTCTACCAGGGACCGCTGCGCGCCGGTTCCCGCCCCGACATCGCGGTGGTGTCGTTCCCCGTCGACCGCCACTCCTGGGTGCACTTCACCCCGGGGACGGACCCGCCGGACCCGCTGCCGCTCGGGGCGAAGGCCGCGACGGCGGCCCGGCTGTTCCTGGAGCGCTTCGGGCTGACCCTGCCGCCGGGCCGCTGGTGCGTGCACTCCGAGCTCACCGTCGGGGTGGGCATGGCGAGTTCGACCGCCGACATCGTGGCGACCCTGCGCTGCCTGTTCCGGATCTTCGCGCTGCCGTACGACACCGGGGTGGTGCTCGCGGTCCTGCGCGAGATCGAGCGGGCCGACAGCGTCTTCCTCGACGAGTTCGCCCTGCACCTGAGCGGCCGGCACCGGGTGGTGCGGCGGCTGGGCACCGGCATCGGCTTCCACACCGCGTACATCACCGAGCCCGGGACGGTGGACACCGCCGCCGTCACCGACCTGCTGCTCGGACACTACCGGCGGCACGGCGAGGAGTACCGGCGCTGCCTGACCGACCTGCTGAAGGGCTTCGCCGCGGGCGACCCGGCCGCCGTCGCGCGGACGGCCACGGCGAGCGCCGCGCTCTCCCAACAGGTGCTCCCCAAAGCGACGTTCGACGCGCTGCTCGCCCACCGCGAGGAGTTCGGCGCCGACGGGATCTTCGTCGCCCACACCGGCTGCCTGATCGGCTACCTGCTCCCCGGACGCCCCGACGCCGCGCTCAAGTCGGACCTGTCCGCGTTCTTCCACTCGCTCGGCCACCAGTGTTCCTTCGCCCAAGGAGGCTACAGGTGATCCACCCCCACATCGCCGACGCCCTGAAGATCCCCGATCTCGTCCGGCTCACCGACGGCCTCGTGCTGGTCCGGTTCGAGTCGATGAAGATCTACTCGGCGCTCGCCGCGGTCCGCCACCTGCTGGAGCGCGGCACCGTCCGCCCGGGGCAGACCCTGGTGGACAGCTCCAGCGGCATCTACGCCTACGCGCTGGCGCTCGCCTGCCACCGGCACCGCATGCGCTGCCACATCGTCGCCTCCACCACCGTCGACGCCACCACCCGCGCCCAGTTGGAGATCCTCGGCGCCACCGTGGAGCAGGTCGTGCCTTCCCGCGACCTCAAGCTGGACCAGGAGCTGCGGGTGCGGCGGGTGCGCGAGCTGCTCGCCGAGCACCCGGACTGGCACTGGATGCGGCAGTACCACGACGACGTCCACTACCTCGGCTACCACGAGGTCGCCGACCGGATCACGGCCGCCTTCCCCGGCGCCGCGCTGACCGTCGTCGGCGGGGTCGGCTCCGGCGCCTCGACCGGCGGGGTGGCGACCCGGCTGCGCGCCTCCGATCCCTCGGTGCGGCTGGTCGGGGTGCAGCCCTTCGGCAGCGTCACCTTCGGCAGCCAGGGGCACCACGACCCGGAGGCGATCATCGCGGGGATCGGCTCGTCCATCGTCTTCGACAACGTCCGCCACCACCTCTACGACGGCATCCACTGGCTGGACTTCACCCACGCCATGGCGGGCACCGTCGCCCTGCTGCGCGACCACGCCGTCTTCGCCGGGCTGTCCACCGGCGCCGGCTACCTGGCCGCGGCCTACGAGGCGCGCCGCCACCCCGACCGGCTGCACCTGGTGATCGGCGCCGACACCGGTCACCGCTACGTCGAGCGCGTCTTCGCCCGGCACACCGAGGCCCCCGACCCGGCCGCGTTGAAACCGGTCGAGGTCTCCGCCCCCGAGGAGATGTCCATGCCCTGGTCCACGATGGCCTGGCGGCGCACCGCGTGCCCGCCGCAGCGCGAGGAGCGGGCGGCATGAGCATCGTCTGCCTGGAATCGCTCACCTTCGGCCTCGGCCACCTGGTGCGGGCCGCCGACGCGCTCGGCGAGCGGCTGACCCTGCTCACCCGCGACCCCTCCTACTACACCTACGAGTTGGAGCGGCTGCCGGCGGACGCGCTGGACGTCGTGGAGACCGACACCTTCGACGTGGACGGGCTCACCGCGCTGCTGGAGCGCTCCCCCCGGCCGCGCGGCCTGATCAGCTCCACCGACACCTGGACGCTGGTCGCCGCCGAACTCGCCGAACGGCTCGGCCTGCCCGGCCTCGACCCGGCCGTGCTGCGGCTGACCCGCGACAAGTCGGCGGTGCGCCGCCGGCTGTACGAGGCCGGGCTGACCCGCGGCCGGGCGGTACCGGTCACCGGGACCGGCCCGGAGGCGGCGGAGGCACTCCTCAAGGAGCCCGGCCTGCCCGCCGTCCTCAAGGACACCGCGGGCACCGGCAGTCAGAACGTCTGGCTGGTGCGCGACCCGGCGGAGCTGGACGCCGTCCTGGCCGAGGCCGCCGGGCGGGAGTTCCGCGGCCGGCTGTTCGCCGAACCGTACTTCGCCGGGCCGGTGTACAGCGCCGAGACGCTCGGCTGGGACGGCCGGACCAGGCTGCTGGGCGTCTCCAGCCGGCTGATGTCCCCCGAGCCGTACTTCCGGGAGGAGATCACGGCCTTCCCGGTGGCGTTCCCGCAGCCGCGCCGGGCCGCGCTGGAGCGGTGGCTCGGCGACGTCCTCGCCGCCGTCGGCTACACCGACCGCTTCGCGCACGTGGAGTTCGTGCTGACCGCCGACGGCCCGGAGGTCGTCGAGATCAACCCGCGGATCGGCGGCGCGCTGGTCGGCGAGGGCCTGTGCCGCGCGCTCGGCGTCAACGTGTACGAGGCGCTGGTCGAGGCCGCGCTCGGCCGCCGCCCCGCCCTGATGGACGCCGAACCGCCCGGCGGCCCGGCCGTCGCCTTCGTCCTCGGCTACCCGGCCGCTCCCGGGGTGTTCACCGGCGTCGCCGGGCTCGAACGGCTGGCCGGCCTGCCCGGCTCGCCCGCCTGGTACCCGGTCAGGTCGGCGGGCGACCTGGTCGAGCACCTGGCCGACAGCCGCGGCTACGCGGGCATCGTCTACGCGGAGGGCGAGACCGCCGAGCTGGCCACCCACCACGCGGTCGCCGCCGCCAACGCCCTGCGGGTCCTCACCGAGCCGGTCGCGCCGCCCGCGGCCGGGGGCGAGGGCGGCGGGGCCGACAGTGGCTGACCGCACCGCCGGCCCGGTGGGGCTGCGTGCCGCGCTCGGTACGCTCGACGGGCCGCTGCGGTTCCTGCTGCTCTGCTCGTTCCTGATCCCGCTCGGCAGCTTCATGGTGCTGCCGTTCATGTCGGTCTTCCTGCACGAGCGGATCGGCATGGGCCTCGGCACGGTCGGCGTCGTGCTGGCAGCGGCCTCCCTGGTGCAGTTCTCCGGCGGGATCGCGGGCGGCGCGCTGGCCGAGCGGATCGGACTCCGCCGCACCATGCTGTGGGCGCTGACGGTCCGCACGGCCGGCTTCGTCGGCCTGCTGCTCGCGCTGCGCTGGCCGCCGCTGGCGGTCGGCGCGCTCGTGCTGACCTGCTGCGGAGCCGCGCTGTACCTGCCCGCCAACAAGGCGTACCTGGTGCGGGGCGTCGACGACGCGCGCCGGCCGGCGTTCCTGTCGGCGGGCAACGCCGCCCTCAACGCGGGCATGGCGGTGGGGCCGCTGATCGCCGGGCCGTTCGTGCTCTCCTCGCCCGGCTACCTGTTCCTCGCCGTCACGGCGCTGTTCGTGCTGGTCACCGCCGGCCACGCGGGGCTTCCCGCCGGGGCCGCGCCGCAACGGGCGCAGGGGCCGGAGGCCGGGCGAGGCCTGCTGGCCGGGATCGCGGTACTGCCGTTCGCGGCCAACGCGCTCGCCTTCTACCTGTACTTCCACTTCCAGCACTTCCTGGCGATGTACGCGGTCCAGCGGGCCTCGGGCGCCTTCTACAGCCTGGTGCTGCTGCTCTGCTTCACGCTGGTCATCGTGGTGCAGCCGCTCGCCTCCGACGCGATCCGGCGGATGCCCTACCCGCTCGCCCTGGCGGCCGGCTTCGCCGGCCTCGCCGCCGGGCTGGCCGTGCTCGCCGCCGGCACCCGGCCCGCGCTGCTGGCGGGCGGGGCGCTGATCACCCTGGGCGACATCGTGCTCTTCCTCAAGAACGACCTGGAGGCGCTGGCCCGCAGCCCGCGCTCGGACGCCGTGGTCTTCGGGCAGCAGCGGCTCGGCGCCGGACTCGGCGCCTGCGCGAGCGGCGTCCTCGGCGGACAGCTCTACGGCCTCTCCGAACGGGGCGGCCACACCGGGCTGTTCTGGCTGCTGGCCGCCGCGCAGTGTCTGCTGCTGCCCCCGCTGCTGCTCGCGCTGCGCTCCCGCGCCGCCGGGCCCCACCCCCGACCGCACGACGACGAAGGAGCACTGAGGCCGCATGACACGGACGGGCGGGTTCCAGGACGATGACTTCTGGACCGAGTTCCACGACTTCCTGTTCTCCGAGCAGCGCCACGCACAGGCGGAGGAACTGCTCGACTCCTCCCCGCTGCTGGACTTCCCGGCCGGCTCCCGGGTGCTCGACCTGTGCTGCGGGCCCGGCGTGTTCAGCGTCCCGCTGGCACGGCGCGGCCACGCCGTGACCGGCGTCGACCTCAGCCCGCCGATGCTGGAGCGGGCCCGGCGGCTGGCCGACGGGGCCGGCGCCGAGGTGACGTTCGTACGGGCCGACGCGCGCGCGTACGAGGCGCCGGGCGCGTTCGACGTGGTGCTCAACATGTTCACCTCCTTCGGCTACTTCGAGGATCCCGCCGACAACGCCCGGGTGCTGCGCACCATGCACGACAGCCTGACGCCCGGCGGCACGCTCGTCCTCGACCTGGCCGGCAAGGAACTGCTGGCCCGCCGGGTCACCCCGCCGAAGGTGGTGCGGCGCGGCGACGACCTCGTCGTCCAGACCGACACGGTGCTGGACGACTGGGCGCGGCTGCGCAGCGACTGGGTGATGGTGCGGGGCGAGCACGTCACCCGCGCCACCCTGGTGTGGTTCGTCTACAGCGCGGTGGAGCTGCGCCGGATGGCCGAGGAGGCGGGGTTCGAGCGGATCGAGGTCTTCGGCGGCTTCGACGGCCGCCCGTACGACGAGAACGCCGAGCGGCTGGTCCTGCGGGCGGTCCGCCCGGCGTGACGGCGGGGCCGGGGGCGCGCCCCCGGCCCCGGCCGGACACCACCACGACACCACCACCACGACACCGCCGCGACGGGGACAGGAAGCCGGTGCGAGTCCGGCACGGTCCCGCCACTGTGACCGGGAAGGGCGCGCCGCGCCGCCCCGGGAGTCAGGACACTGGCCCGTCGCGGGCCCGTTCCGAGGAGCGCGGACTCCCCAGGAGGCTTGCTGTGCACGACCGTTCCACCCCTCGCATCCGTCCAGTCCGTCCCGTCCGTCCGGCCCGGTCGCGCCGCGCCGGGCGCTCCGCCGCGGCCCTCGCCCTGGCCACGCTGCTGGCCGCCGCCGGCTGCGGCGCCCCCACCCGGAGCGGCCCGGCGCCGGGCGCCGCCCCGGCGGCCGGAGGCTTCCCCGTCACCGTCCGGAACTGCGGCGTCACCACCACCTACGACCGGCCGCCCGCCCGGGTCGTCACCGTCCACCAGCACCCGGCCGAACTGCTGCTCTCGCTCGGGCTGCGCGACCGGATGGTCGGCACCGCCTTCCCCGACTCGCCCGTCCTGCCCGCGCTGCGCGAGGACTACGCGTCGATCCCGGTCCTGGCGGCGAAGGAGCCGTCGTTCGAGAGGATCCTGGAGGCCGACCCGGACCTCGTCTACGGCGGGTACGGCAGCGCCTTCGCCGAGAACGAGGGCCGCTCGCGCAAGGCGTTCACCGACGCCGGGATCCGGACCCACCTCAACCGGGAGTACTGCGGCGAACGGCGGGTCACCATGGCGGACACCTACGAGGAGGTCCGCACCCTCGGCCGGATCTTCGGCGTCCGGGAGCGCGCCGAGGCCTTGGTCGCGGAGCTGGAGCGCCGCGTCGCCGGAGCGGCCGCCGCCGTCGCGGGCACCCCCGAGGTGCCGGTCTTCGTCTACGACAGCGGCGACAAGGCGCCGTTCACCGCGGGCGGCCGGAGCCTCGGCACCGAGCTGATCCGGCTGGCCGGCGGCCGGAACGTCTTCGCCGACCTCGACACCGTCTTCGGCGACGTCTCCTGGGAACAGGTCGTCGAGCGCCGGCCGGAGGCCATCGCCGTGTACGACTACGGCGACGCCGGGAGCGCCGAGGAGAAGGAGCGGTTCCTGCTGGCGCAGCCGGCCCTGGCGGACGTGCCGGCCGTGAAGAACCGGCGGTTCGTCGTCCTGCCGCTGACCTCGGCCCTGGTCGGCGTCCGGTCCGCGGACGCGGTGGAGGACCTCGCGCGCGGCCTGCATCCCGGAAGCCACCGGTGACGGCCCCGCGCCCCGCCGCCGGAACGGCGGCCGCGGTCGACCCCGACGGCGCCCAGACGGCGCAGCGACCGCCGGCCGGCACGGACCGGCGGCCCGCCGCGCTCGCCGCCGTCCTCGGCGTGCTGGCCGTCGCCCTGCTGCTCTCCGCCGCGGCCGGGCTCGCCCTCGGCTCGGTACGGGTGCCGCCCGGGCAGGTGTGGGACATCGTCGCCCACGCGCTGGGCGCCGACCGCTCGCCGCCGGACTGGTCCCGGGCCCGGGAGACCATCGTGCTCGACGTCCGGGCGCCCCGGGTCCTGCTCGGCGCCCTCGCCGGGGCCGGACTCGCCGCGGTCGGCACCGCGCTCCAGGCCCTGGTCCGCAACCCGCTCGCCGAGCCCTACCTGCTCGGCGTCTCCTCCGGCGCCTCCCTGGGAGCCGTCGCCGTGATCGTGTTCGGGGCCTCCCTGTTCGGCAGGCTGTCGCTGTCCGCCGCGGCCTTCGCCGGGGCGCTCGGCGCACTGCTGCTCGTCTACACCACGGCCCGCGCCGGCGGCCGGATCACCTCCGCCCGGCTGGTGCTCTCCGGCGTGGCCGTCGCCGCGGTGCTCACCGCCGTCCTCGACCTCCTCCTCCTCACCACCGGCCGGGGCAACGAGGCGCGCGCCGTCCTCGCCTGGACGCTGGGCGGCCTCGGCGGCGTCACCTGGGACACCCTGTGGCTGCCCGGCGCGGCCGTGCTGCTCGGGCTGGCCGTCCTGCTGCCGCAGGCCCGCAACCTGAACCTGCTGCTCGCCGGGGAGGAGGCCGCCGCGACGATGGGCCTGGACGTGGCGCGCTTCCGGGCCCGGATGTTCGTCCTGCTCTCGCTGGTCACCGGCGTGCTGGTGGCGGCGGCCGGGCCGATCGGCTTCGTCGGCCTGATGCTCCCGCACGTGGTGCGGCTCGTCGTCGGCGGCGACCACCGGAAGGTCCTGCCGACCGCCGCGCTCGGCGGCGCCGTCTTCCTCGTCTGGGCCGACATCGCGGCCCGGGTGGTCGCGGCGCCCGTCGAGATCCCGGTCGGCGTGCTCACCGCGCTCTGCGGCGGCCCGTTCTTCCTCTGGCTGATGCGCCGCGACGCCCGCCGGGGCGCGTCGTGAGCGCGGCCGACCTCGCCGTCGACGGGGTCACCCTCACCGCCGGGGCCCGCCGCCTGGTCGAGGACGTCTCGCTCGCCGCGCGGCCCGGCGAGGTGGTCGGACTGGTCGGACCGAACGGCAGCGGCAAGTCCAGCCTGCTGCGCGCCGTCTACCGGGTGCTGCGCCCCGAGGCCGGGCGGGTCCTTCTCGACGGCGCCGACACCCGGGCGCTGCCCGTCCGCCGGCTCGCCCGGACGGTCGCGGCGGTGGTGCAGGACCAGGTCGCGGACTTCGACCTGACGGTGCGCGAGGTCGTCGCGATGGGCCGCAGCCCGCACAAGCGGCTGCTCGACGGCGACACCGCCGAGGACGCCGCGCTGATCGGCTCCGCGCTCGCCGCGGTGGACGCCGGCGGGCTCGCCGGGCGGGCGTTCGACAGGCTCTCCGGCGGCGAGCGGCAGCGCGTCCTGATCGCCCGGGCGCTCGCCCAGCAGCCGTCCCTGCTCGTCCTCGACGAACCGACCAACCACCTCGACGTCCGGCACCAGTTGGAGGTCCTCGGCACGCTGCGGCGGCTGCCCGCGACGGTCCTGGTGGCGCTGCACGACCTCAACCTCGCGGCGTACTACTGCGACCGCCTGTACGTGCTGCGGGCCGGCCGGATCGCCGCCGCCGGCCCGCCCGCCGACGTGCTCACGTCGCGGCTGCTCGCGGAGGTGTACGGCGTGACGGCGGAGGTCGCCGTCCATCCGCGGACGGGCGCGCCACAGGTGACCTTCCTGCCCGCCGACCCGTACCCGGCTGCGGCCGGCGGACGTTCCGCCCCCTGACGGCGGGCGCTACGGTCCGCCGTTCCGCCGTTCCGCCGGGCGTGACCCGGCCGCATGGTGGAGCGGCGTCGGTGACGACCTGGCGCAGGCCCTACGGCCGGCGGGTGAAGGTCAGGTGGGTGACGCCGCTCGGGGTGGTGACGGACTCGGTGCGGAAGCGTTCGTGCAGGCCTTCGAGGCCGTCCCAGAGGCGTTCGCCGCGGCCGAGCAGGATCGGGACCACGGCGACGTGGAGGTGGTCGACCAGGTCGGCGGCGAGGAAGGCGCGGACGGTGGTCGGGCCGCCGCCGATGCGGACGTCCAGGTCGCCGGCGGCCTCGCGGGCCCGGGCGAGGACCTCCTCGGGGGAGCCGTCGACGAAGTGGAAGACGGTGCCGCCCGCCATCTCGACGCCGGGCCTGGGGTGGTGGGTCATGATGAACACCGGGGTGTGGAACGGGGGGTTCGGCCCCCACCAGCCGTTCCACTCGTGGTCCTGCCACGGGCCGCGCTGCGGGCCGAACTTGTTGCGGCCCATGATCTCCGCGCCGATGCCGTCGTTCCAGGTGCGGGCGACGGCGTCGTCGACGCCGGTGTCGCCGCCCGGCTTGCCGAGGATGGTGTGGAAGGTCCGGGTGGGGAAGAACCAGCGGTGCAGCCGGTCGCCCGCGTGGCCGAACGGGGCTTCCGCGCTCTGGCCCTCGCCGGTGCCGTAGCCGTCGAGCGAGACGGAGAAGTTGTGGACGCGTACCAGGGACACGGGGGCACTCTCCGGTGGTCGGTGCGGCGGTGGTCGACACAGCGATCCGGCGACACCGCGAGGGAGCGGCACGGCGATGTGGCGACGGGCCGACTCTAGCCGCGCCCGTCCGGTCCGGCGGTCAGCGCCGCAGCCATCCGGTGAGCGTGTCCCACCAGCCCTGCCGCGGTTCGGGGACCGCCGGCGGCTCGTCCGGTTCCACGGGCCGCACGGGTTCGGCCGGCGGGGGAGCGGCCACCGGGACGGCCGGGGCGGTCGCCGCGACCACCGCCGCCGGCAGCTGCTCGCGCGGCGTGAACTCCACCGGCAGCTCGACCAGGTGGCGCGAGAGCCACGCCGAGGTCCAGGTCAGCTCCGACTCCGGGACGGCGAGCCGGAGGTCCGGCAGCAGGGTGAGCAGGCAGTCGATCCCGGCCTCCGCGATGGCCCGGCCGATGTCCTGGCCCGGGCACTCGTGCGGGCCGCTGCCGAACGACAGGTGGGAGCGGTTGCCGTGCAGCGGCCTGGCCAGGTCGGGCCGGACCACGGGATCGACGTTCCCGGCGGCGAGGCCCAGCAGCAGCATGTCCCCGGCCCTGATCCGGCGGCCGCCGAGCACGGTGTCACCGGTCGCCCAGCGCCCGGCCACCAGCGACATCGGCGGGGCGTCCCACAGCACCTGGTCCAGCGCGTCCGGCACGGTCATGTGACCGCCCGACAGGTGGGCGCGGAACCGGTCGTCGGTGAGGATCATCTTCAGCGTGTCGGCGATCAGGTTGACGGTGGTCTCGTTGGCCGCCAGCAGGACCACCCGCAGGTGCTCCAGCACCTCCTCGTCGGTGAGCCCGGCCTCGTGCCGCAGCAGCCGGGTGCACAGGTCGGGGCCGGGATCGTCGCGCTTGCGCTCGACGGTGCGGCGCAGCGCGGCCACCACGTGCTCGTTGCTCGCGATGGCCGTCTCGGTGCCCTTCATGAGGTCGCGCGCCGCCTCGACCAGGCGCGGTCCGTACTCCTCGGGCATGCCGACCAGCTGGGTCATCACCAGCATCGGCAGGTGCTCGGCGAACCGGCTGACCAGATCGGCCCGGCCGTTCGTACCGAACTCCTCGACCAGTTCGGCGGTGTAGCGGGTGACGAAGCGGCGCACCCCGCGCCGGTCGGTGCCGTTCAGGCCGTCGGTGACGGCGCCGCGCAGCCGGCGGTGCTCGGCGCCGTCGGCGAAGACGCAGAGCGGCTGCCAGGCGATGACCGGCATCAGCGGGGAGTCCGTCGCGACCCGGCCCTCCTGGAACGCCGTCCAGCGGCGGGAGTCCCGGGAGAAGCGCGAGGGCGTGCGCATCACGGTGAGGTTCGCGGAGTGGCCGAGGACCAGCCAGGCCGGGAGGTCGCCGTGCAGCAGGACGGGCGCGACCTCGCCGTAGTCGGCGCGCAGCTGCTCGTACAGGCCCGCCGGGTCCGCCTCGGCCGCGGGCCCGTAGAGCCGCCTCAGCTCCGCGACGGGCAGGTCGTCGAGGGCGGGCTCGTCGGGGCCGAGGTCGTCGAACGCGTCGAGGACGGCCTGGTCCCGGTGGCCCGGGTCGCCCGCCCGGTGGGCGGGGCAGCCGGCGGGCGGGGCGAGGGCGGCGTCGTCACGGAACGGGGAGGTCACGGTGTCTCCGGAGATCGTCGGCGGGTGGGGGCGGGGGATGCGTGGGGGTCGGCGGGCTCACCGCGCCGGTGGCGGGTCCGCGAGGTCGTAGAGGTAGCGCATCAGCGCGAGCAGCACGTCCCGCCCGGATTCGCGGACCCGGGCGTCGCAGGCCACGATCGGGACCTCGGGCGGCAGGTCGAGTGCCAGCCGCAGCTCCTCGTCCGGGCAGTCGGGGGAATCGGGGAAGGCGTTGGCGGCGACGACGAACGGCACGCCCCGGTCCTCCAGCCGGCCGATCACGTCGAAGCTGATCTCCAGCCGGCGGGTGTCGACCAGGACGACCGCGCCCAGCGCGCCCTCGAACAGGCCGTTCCACAGGAACCAGAACCGCTCCTGGCCCGGTGTGCCGAACAGGTAGAGCACCAGCTCCTCGCTGATGCTGATCCGGCCGAAGTCCATCGCGACGGTGGTCTCGGACTTCCGCTCGATCCCGGCCAGGTCGTCGACCTCCGCCCCGGCCTGGGTCATCGTCTCCTCGGTGGTCAGCGGGCGGATCTCGCTCACCGAGCCGACCAGGGTCGTCTTGCCGACGCCGAAGCCGCCGACGATCACCACCTTGACGGCCGCGGCGGCCGAGTCCGGCAGCAGATCCTCGTCCGCCGGCCCGAGCACCGTGTCAGAGCCGCTGAAGTCCATGCATCACCGCCTCCAGGAGGGCACGGTCGGGGAGAAGCGCGGCCGGGACCGAGGCGCGCGCCTCGACCCGTTCCTCGGCCACGAGCTCCGCCAGCAGCAGGGTGACCGCGCTGACGGGGAGCCGCAGGTAGGCGGAGATCTCGGCCACGGAGAGCGGCGATCCGCACAGGCGCAGGATCGCCGCGTGCTCCGGCGGCATCGAGGGGGCGGGCTCCGCACGGGACACGACCAGCGTGACCAGGTCCAGCTCGGCCCGCTCGGCCGGCTGGGTGTGGCCGCGCGTGATCACGTAGAAGCGTTCCGGGGGCTCGTCGCCCCAGTCCCGGCCGGTGGTGCTCATACGACAGGTTCGCTCCTTCGCGGCGGCGTGGTGAGGTGCTCGCCGATCCGGGCGACCAGGTCGCGCATCCGCTGGCCCATCAGCCCGGCGTCCACGCCCTCGTCGGCGAGCACCGCGAGGTAGGCACGGGCGCCGGCCGCCATGAGGTAGAAGAACCCGCCGCCCATCTCGATCACCACCAGCCGCATCCGGCCGTCCCCGAACGGGAACTCGTGGCCGACGGCGGCGGCGAGGCTCTGCAGTCCGGCGCAGGCGGCGGCGAGCCGGTCGGCGGTGTCGGGCTCGGTGCCGTGCTGGGCGATCCGCAGGCCGTCGGCGGAGAGCACGATGACGTTGCGGACGAGCGGGACCTCGTCCGCCAACTGCTTGAGCAGCCAGTCCAGGTTGGTCCGTGGCTGAGTCACCGCTCGTCCCTCCGCGTCCCCGTCGAGTCTTCGTTGCCGTGGTCGGCCGGTCCGGTGCCGTTGATGCCCTCGGTGAAGGCGGCCAGCCAGAGGCCGGGCTGCACCGGCTCCGCCGAGCTCCCGGGCGCACCGGCACCGCCGCGGGGACCACCGGTACCCGCGGCCGGCCTGCCGCCGGTGGGGGTGCCGTTGGGGGGCGTGCTCCCGCCGGGAGTGCCGAACCGGATGGCCGGAGCGGCGTGCCGGCGGCGCCGGGGCAGGCCGTTGGGGGTGCGCTCGGTCACCGGCGGGACCTCCTCGCCACCCGTCGGCGACCCTCCGCGCCGCGGTCCGCCGAGCGTCACCCCGCGGGTGCTGCCGAGCGGTCCGGGCGGCGGCCCCGTGCGCGGGCGGCGCGGCGGCGGCGAGGTGTGCGGCCGGCGGTCGTCCACCGGCTCGGGCCCGGACGAACCGGTGACGCCGATGCCGTGGGCGCGCCCGGTCGCGGGGGCCGTGGTGATCAGCTCCTGCGGGAAGACCAGCACCGCCCGCACCCCGCCGTAGGCCGAGGGCCGCAGCGAGACCTGGAAGCCGTACGCCCGGCAGAGCCGGCCGACGACCGCGAGGCCGAGCCGCGGCGTCTCGCCGAGGTTGTTGAGCTCGATGCCGGCCCGGGCCTCGGCCAGCATCCGCTCGGCCCGGGCCCGGCCCTCCTCGCTGAGGCTCAGACCGCCGTCCTCGATCTCGATCGCGATGCCGCTCTGCACCTCGACCGCGGTCAGGTGCACCAGGGTGTGCGGCGGGGAGTAGCGGGTGGCGTTGTCCAGGAGTTCGGCCACCGCGTGGATGAGCGGTTCGACGGCCGGTCCGACGACGGCCACGTCCGAGACCGGGTGCAGCTCGATCCGCTCGAAGTCCAGGATCCGCGACATGCCGCCGCGCAGCACGCTGTACAGCGGCACCGCCTTGTTCCACTGGCGGCCCGGCCGGGCGCCGCCGAGCACCGCGATGCTGTCGGCCAGGCGGCCGATGAGGGCGTTGCCGTGGTCGAGCAGCAGCAGGTCGTCGAAGACGGCGGGGTCGTTGCCGTGCGCGTGCTCCATGCTGCGCAGCTCGGCGGCCTGCCGGTGGACGATGGCCTGGACGCGGCGGGCGATGTTGACGAAGGACCGCTGGGCGGACTCGCGCGCCGTCTCCGCGGTCTCGACCGTCTCCAGCACGGCGCGCAGCAGGGTCTGCTGCGCCGCCCGGAACTCGGCGCCGACCGAGACGTCCTGCAGGGTGTACGCGGCGGTGACGTTCTCCAGGCCCTCGCCCCGCACGAGCCTGGCGACCGCGGCGGGCAGGACGGACCTGGCCAGCCGGATGTACTCGGTCTCCTGCCGGGTCAGCCGGCGGATCAACTCGCCCTCGCGCCGGGCCGCCTGGGCGCGCAGCTCCTCCGCGGCCCGGCCCCGGCGGGCGGCCTCGGCGGCGACCAGGACCACGGCCAGGGTTCCCACCACCGCGCACAGGGCGACCCCGGTACGGGCGGCGGGGGAGGCCGCGGCCACCGTCACGGCGGCGACGGCGGCCGTCGCGAGGGTGGGCAGGAGCCAGACGAGCACGGGGGCGGAGCGCCGGCGTCCGGGTGACGAACCAGCACCAAGCATTCGGCAACCTCAAAACGGTCGAAGAGCGGGGAACGGGACGGGACGGGCGTTCGGCCCGTGGCGTGCGGGGTCGGGGCGTGCGGGGGCGGGCGGGGCGTGCGGCACCGGGACCCGCCGTGGCCGGGCGCTGCGCGCGTCGGCGGGAGCGGTCCGGCCGGACTCCCGGACCCGCGACCGGGCCGGTGTCGGCCTCAGGTTTACCGTGCGCCGCCCGCCGTGAACGGGCGCCCACGCCCAGTTCGCCAATGCGAGCGGACTCCCGGTGAACTTGCCGCGAGCACGCGCCGTTTCGTGCTAAGGCACGCCGTCGCGCGCCCCGGCGCGCCGCCGCTCCCGGCGCCCCGGCGCAGCTCCCATCGGCCGAAATGACGATCCGCCGGACGGGTCGAGGACGGGCGGCGGGGGAACCATGGCCGAACACGCCCGACTCCGGGGGGACGGATGCCGAACGGATCCCGGCCGGCGACCGGTCCGGCCGCCCAGCTGGTCGACCTGGTGGCCACCGCGGTGGGCCTGGCCGTGGCCGCCGCGGTGGTGGCGGGCTTCGACCTGGGCGGTCCGCCCGCGAACCGGTGCGCCGCCGTCCTCGGCGCCGCGGTGCTCCTGGTGGCCGTGCACGCCGCCGGCGGCGCGCTGGTCCGGCGCCTCCCGGCGGACCGCTCGCAGGTGTCCTGCCGCGGGGCGCTGCTGCTCGTCCCGCTGGTGCCGCTGCTGCTCGCGGCGGAGCCCGCGGCGCTCTGGCTGGCGGTGCGGCTGGCCGGCGGGCTCGGCCTGTCCGCCGGGCCGGCGGGACCGGGCGCGACCGTGGTCGCCGCCGTGGTCGTCATGCTGGTCGGGGTGACGGTGCGCCACCTCTGGTCCGTCCTCGCCGACCGCGACGGCGACGGCTCGGCGCTGCGCGGCGTCGCCCGGCACCTGCTCGCCGTGGCCGGTCTCGCGGTGGTGGTGGCCGTGCTCGACGGCGCCGTCCTGGCGAACGGCCCGGGCTGGCGGCAACTGCTCACCCTGGTGGCGCTGGGGGCGGTGCTCGGCCCCAAGTTCAGCCGGCTGTCGCTGCCGGGGCGCGGCGTGCGGCTGCGCTCGGCGGCCGGTCTGGCGGTCGCCACGGCGGGCAATCTGCTGAAGCTGTGGCTGGTGACCTGGCTCAGTACCTGGATGGAACTGCCGCTGAGCATCGCCGGGTTCGGCGCCTACGCCGCCGCGGCGCTGATCGTGGCGGTGGCCATGCTGCCCACCTCGGTGGCCGGGCGGCGCGCGGCCGACCCCGGCGGGCCGTTCCTGCCGGGCGCGATGGCCGAGCTGTACGGGCGGCTGCGCCCGCGGGTGTGACGCCCGGCGGGGCGGCCGCCGCCGAGGGTGCGACCTCCGGCCAGGCGGCTGCCGCCGAGGGCGTGCGCCCCCGGCGCCGGGCTCAGACGGGGCGGACGGTGCGCGGGCCCGCCACCGCGGCGCCGAGGGCGGAGACCCGGGCGCGCAGCCCGCGATCGGCCGTGACGACCAGGCAGTGCCGTCCGGGCCGGGCCGCCAGCGCCGCCGCGACGAGGTCGACGATCAGGTCGTCGCCGCTGCCGCTCGCGGCCTCCACCCGGACCTGCGGGGTCGCCGTCACACCCCGGGCGGCGCCCTCGACGACGAGGACGACCTCCAGCGGTCCGCTCCGCGCCCACCCGGGCAGGTCGGGCCGGTCCCCGCCCGCCGCTCCGTCCAGTCCGCGGCCGGCGAGCGGCGCGAGCGCGTCGCGCAGCCGCTGCGCGGCGCCCCGCCGGTCGCGCCACCAGCCGTCGGGCACCGAGCCCACGACGTTGGCCCCGTCCACCACCAGCAGCGGCACGCCCCGCGCGGCCCCGCCCGCCCCGCTCTCGCCCGCCCCGTTCTCGTCCGCCCCGCTTTCGTCCATGGCGCGCAAGTCTGGCACGAAGGCCCTCGGCGCCCCGCCCGCGCTACCCGACCGGGCCGGTGTCGCCGGCGAGCAGCTGCCGGCGGTCCCGCCAGGCCTGTTCCCACTGGCGGGTCAGCGCCGGGTAGACGATCAGATGGCGGAACGGTGCGATGAGCAGCAGGTAGCACCGCCCGAGCAGGCCGTTGGGCTTGACCAGGACGGCCATCCGCAGCTCGTGCCCGCCGTTGCCGGTCGGCACCCAGCCGAGGTGCATGAGGGTGTGGACGGTCCGGTTCGCCAGCTCGCGGACGTCCTCGTCCTCCAGCCGGTAGACCGGGGTGAGCGGCAGGCGGTCCGGGGCGGTGGCGTCGACGGTCTCGGCCAGTTCGCGCGGCAGCCGTTCGCGCAGTGAGCGCACCCGGGTGCCGAGGCCCGTGTCGGGCCGGTCCCAGCCGAGCAGGGCGCCGAGCTTCCAGCGCACCACGAACAGGAACCGGTTGGCCCGTGACTGCCGGGCGAAGCCGCCGCCCGCCCGCATGGCGTCGAGCATCACCCCGAAGTCGCCCGGCCCGGCGCCGGGGGTGCGGAAGGCCCAGACGTCCTCGGTGCGGAAGTCGGGCGCGAGTCCGTGGATGCGCCACGGTCGGCCGGTGTGGGCAGTGAGCGGAAGTCGCATGGCCGGTGCCGCCTTTCCTGCGCGGGGCGCCGCCTGCGGGCCCCGTCTGTACGCCAGCGTATACACGCAGACTAGGCGTCATATTCGGTGGCGTATACACAGCGGCGGGGTGAGCCCGAGCACACCCCGGCCCACCCCGCCCCCGGTGTCAGAAGTCCGGCAGGCACTGCTCGGAGAAGCCGCCGCCGAACACCTGCTGCGCGTGCGTGAGCATCCGCCGGGCGTACACGGCGTCGCGGGCCAGGCAGGAGTAGCCGTCGAGTTCGACGGTGATGACGCCGGAGGTGTCCGCCAGGTAGACGTCCAGGCCCGGGTACATCAGCTCGACGCAGGGGAGGTCGTCGATGTCCAGGGCGAACACCGGGTACTCGCCGTGCCCGTCGCCCACCCCGGTGGCCAGCACCCGGCGCGAGTCCGAGCCGCCCGGGAGCAGGAAGCACTCGTCGAAGCGGTCCGACACGGTGTCGAAGCAGGACCCCCAGGGGTCGCCGAGCTCCTCGCGCGCCAGCTCCCCCAGGGGCCGGGGCGTGAAGCGGCCGTCCCCGTCGAGCCAGCCGAACCGGCGCAGCAGCCCGGCGTCGAACGCCAGCCAGCGCCGCAGGCTCGGCGGCAGCGGGCGCCCGCTCGGGAAGACCGCCTCGGCCAGCAGGCGCTCCGGCAGCGGCTCGGGCTCACCGGTCAGCCACGGTCCGGCCCACGGGCCGTAGTCCAGGATCGGCCGGTGCGGGTCGGCCGCGACGGAGGCGATGGCGCGCTCGGTGAGCGCGACGCCGTGCGCGTCGCTCGGGGGGATCGGGTTCGCGGGGTTCATCGGGCTCGGTGTCCTGTCCGGGAATCGCTCGACTGCTGCTCGGTCGCGGCGAATCTACGGCCCGTCACCGACACCCGCCGCATCGCCCGTGCGGCGGGTGCCGGCTGCCGGGTGGCCCGAACCCGGTGCGGCTCAGCCCCCGGTGGGGGTGGGCGTGGGCACTCCGGGGCCGCTCGGGGGCGTGGTCGGCCGGGGCATGCAGGGCTTGGTCGAGGTCTGGGCGGGCACGCCCGGGGTGGGCGTGGGGAACTCGCACCCGCTGGGGTACATCGGCCCGATCATCGAGACGTGGCTCACCCGGTAGGGGGCCTGTCCGTACCAGCCGTGGAAGGTGACCTCCACCGCGCTGGACTTGCCGATGACGAGGGTCGTACCGAGCGACTTCCAGCTCGGCCCGTCCTCCCAGAGCGTCACCTCGCCGGTGCCCGTGCCGGTGCCGGAGATGGTGACGAAGGTGTAGGCGCCGGACATGGAGGCGGAGAAGGTGTAGCTGGTGTCGGCCACGACCGGGACCGTCTGCGTGCAGCCGGCGTAGTCCTGCCCGCTCGGACGGCCCTCGACGATCCGGTCGGTCTGGACGAACTCGCCTTCGCAGGACCAGCCCAGGGCGAGCGGGTGGCGGAAGTCGCCGTTCTTGATCCATTCCAGGGGTGCGGGCTGGGCGGTGGCGGAGCCGTGGGCCGCGAGGGCGGCCGTGCCGGCCAGGAGGAGGGCGCCGAGGGCGGCGCCGAGCGTACTGCCGCGGTGGGCATGGCGAGGACGGGGGCGTGACGAGCGCATGGCGGTCTCCGAGGTGGGGGTGTCCGGACGGCGCGGGGGAGGGGCGGCCGTCAGGGGATGTACGTGCGCCGGCAGGTGGGGGACGGCGTGGGGGACGCGGGGCCGTCGGTCGCCGTGGGCGACGGGGTGGCCTGATCGCCGCACGGGTGCGGCTCGTACCCGGGCCCGATGAAGGACACCGACCGCACGTCGAAGGCCGCCTGCTCGTACCAGCCGTGGAAGTACACCGTCAGCTCGGTGGTGTCCGGCCCGGTGGTGACGTTCACCGACAGGTTGTTCCAGTCGCCCTGGCTCGACCAGGTGGAGGCGTTCTCGCCCGCCGCGCCGCTGACGCCGGCGAAGGCGAACGGGCCGCGCACCGTGGCGTACAGCGTGTAGGTGGAGTTCGGCAGGACCCGGACCCGCTGGGAGCACCGCGCGTTGTTGTCGGCGGTGGGCAGGCCCGTCACGTAGTGGTTGTGCGGGATGCTGCTGGACCGGACGTTCGCGTCGCACGCCCAGATCCACGGGTACGAGTCGAAGTTCCCGTTGAGGACCAGGTTGACGTAGGGGAGGGGCTCCGCCGCCGACGCGGCCAGGCCGACGGTGGAGGCGGCCGTCGCGACGAGCCCGGCGACCGCGAGGCCGACGGACAGGCCGCCGGGCCGGCGTCCGCGGGCGGGGCGGGCGGGGCGGGAGTGGGGGAGTGCACGCATGCCGTCTCCGGGTGGGGGAGTGCCGATGGGACAGCGGTGCGAGGGAGTGGGCCACACCATGGTGGATGCGGCCCGCAGCCGTCAAGGGGCCGCCGTGTCCGGCCGGTGTCGGCGGACGCGTCAAGTCAAGCCCCCTGACGGTGAGGTGACGATTGATCAACCCCGCCGATCGACAGGCCGGTCCGGTCCTCACGGGGCATGGCCGATGACCTCCGAGGGCGACGCGCAGGGGGCGGGGCGGATGCGACGGTGGTACCGGCGGCCCTGAGTCGGGCCGGAAGGGGCGGACACCATGACCACTGTTCAGGTTCGGACATCGCACCGGCGCGGCCGGCTGGGGATGCGGCTGGCCGCCGCCGCCCTGGCCGGTGCCACCGTCGTCACGCTCGCCCCGACGGCGGCGGTGGCGGCGGGAGCGGCGGGAGCGGCGGGCCCGTCCGCCGAGGAGCGCGGCTCCCGGGTCGACGGGCGGCTGGAGCTGCGGTACCTCGTGGAGCGCGGCGGCATGACCGCCGCGCTCGCGGAGATCCGCCTCCCCGGCCGCTCCCCGTGGCGGGGCGCCGCGGGCACCGCCGACCTGGCCGACGGGCAGCCGGCCAGGTCGGACGGCCGGTTCCGGATCGGCAGCGTGACCAAGACCTTCGTGTCGACGGTCGTCCTCCAACTGGTCGGGGAGGGCCGGATCCGACTGGACGACCCGGTCGAGCGGTACCTGCCGGGGGTCGTCCCGAACGGCGCGGCGGTCACCGTGCGGCAGTTGCTGAACCACACCAGCGGCCTGTTCAACTTCACCGACGACGAGCGGTTCCGGGTCGTGAGCGAGGCCGAACTCCAGGAGTACGCCTACGGGCGGTGGCGCTACCGGGACTACCGGCCGCAGCAGCTGGCCGCGGTCTCCGCCGAGCACCCGCCGTACTTCGCGCCCGGGCAGGGCTGGCACTACTCCAACACCAACTACGTGCTCGCCGGAATGATCATCCGGAAGGTCACCGGGCACACCTGGCAGCGCGAGGTCGACCGCAGGATCGTCCGGCCGCTGCACCTGGAGGACACGGTGTTCCCGGGCTCCGAGACCGGCCTCGGCGGCCCGCACGCCCACGCGTACCTGGACATGCCGGCCGGGCCGGCCGACATCACCCGGTTCAACCCGAGCGTCGTGGACGCGGCCGGCAACGGCATCTCCACCACCTCCGACCTCAACCGCTTCCACGCCGTCCTGTTCGGCGGGAAGCTGCTGCGGCCGGCCGAGATGGCCGCCCTGACGGACACGGTGTCGACCGGCGCCGATGGCGGGCAGTACGGGCTCGGCGTGGTCCGGGTCGACCTCGGCCCGGGCTGCGAGACGGCCTGGGGCCATGACGGCGGCCTCCCCGGCTGGAGCACCCTGCTGCTCGGCAGCCGCGACGGCCGGCGCCAGTTCGCCCTGTCGCACAACCCCTTCGTCGGCAAGGACAGCTCGGCGAGCGGCCAGGCGATCGGCTCACTCGTGGAGAAGACCCTGTGCGACCCGCCGACGGACACGAGCGCCCTCGCGGCCCCGGTCCCGAGGACGCTCCCCCTTCCCGGCCCGGACCTCCGCGTCGGGAGCGGCGGCCCGGCCACCCGCTGACGGCGGGAACGCCTCCGCCCCCGCCCGCAGCCGCGGCCGGGGGCGGAGGGCCAGCCGGAGGGCCAGCCGGAACCGTCCCGTGGCGGGGCGGCCGGCGAGGACGGCCTCGAAGCGGCGGTGGTCGCGGGCCGCGCGCAGCGCCGCGGCGTCGTGGGTGCCGGGCAGGGGCGGGGCCGGTTCGGCGCGGTGGGCGGCACGGTAGCTGTCGAGGAGGTGCTGCTGCAGAGCGTTCATGCGTCCACCCTGCCCACGGGCCGCCCCGCAGGTCCCGTCGATTGACAGCCCTGGTCAACTGGCACGACAGCGCCCCCGGCGGGTCCGGCACCATGGGGGAGTGAGCGTGACGATCGACATCACCGGACTGCCGCACGAGCGGATCACCTTCTGCCCCTCGCCGCTGGCGGAGCTCGGCAACGCCCTGCACGCGCTGGCCGAGCCCGCGCACCACGCCCGGCTGCACGCGTGGACGACGGCGACCTCCGCCGCACTCGCGCCGGAGCTGGCCGACCGGCTGCTCGAAGCCGACTTCATGTGGCGGTCGACGCGCTCCGACTTCCTCATGCCGGCCCGGCCCCGGGAGACCCTCGCCGAGGAACTGGACGACCTCGACCGCCTGGACGACGAGACCTTCGTCGGCGCGGCCCTGGAGATCTCCTGCAGCACCAGCCACTACGCCAAGGGCCTGCCCTCACCGCTGGTCGACGCCTGGTCGCGGCGCCGCGCGCTCGACCTGGCGGCCGCCCGCGGCCCGCGCCAGGCGGCGTTCGTCGAGCGGATGCTCGCCGAGCCCACCGCCACCCGCGCCTGGATACGACGCCTCCTGGAGGACTGCGACCGGGCGTTCTTCGCCGACACCTGGCGCCGGGTCCGCGTCCAGCTCACCGCCGACGCCCAGCACAAGACCGAACTGCTGCGCCGCAAGGGCCTGGCGGCGGCGCTCACGGCCGCCTCGCGGGCGCTCGCCCTGGAGGAGGACGAGCACGGCAGCCGCATCGTCGCCGACAAGCTGGTGCACGGCCGCACCGAGGCCCGCGGCACCGCCGTCACCCTGCTGCCGAGCGTCTTCGGCTGGCCGCACCTCTTCGCCATCTACGCGCCCGGCTGGCAGCCCGTCATCCAGTACCCGGTCGCCACCCACGAGGTCGGCGGCACCGAGCCCGTGGAAGCGGTCACGCTGCGCCTGGAGGCGCTGACCCACCCGATGCGGATGAGGCTCTGCCGCAACCTCGCCCGCGGCGTGTACTCGACGAGCGAGCTGGCCGACGCGTACGGCATCACCGCCCCGGAGGTCTCCCGCCACCTCGCCGTCCTGCGGAAGGCCGGCCTGCTCACCACCCAGCGCCGCGGCCGGTACGTCCTCCACCAGCTCGACCTCCCGGTGGTGGCCCGGCTCGGCAGCGACTTCCTGGAGTCGGTGCTGCGGTAAGGGCGGCCGGCCGGGCCCAGGCGGTTCGGTGTCGGCGGGTCCGGCGGAGACTCAGGTCCGTGCGGCGGCCGGGGCGGGGAGGCCGAGGTGGCCGTGGAGGGTGCTGGTCCGGTAGGCGGTGCGGAAGGCGCCGCGGCGCTGGAGTTCGGGGACGAGGGAGCGGGTGATCGCCAGGAGGTCGTGGGGGAGGCGGGCGGGGCGGAGGCGGAATCCGTCCAGGCGGAGGCCGGCCGCCTCGGCGCTGCGCCGGTCGAGGAGGAGGTCGGCGAGTTCGGCGGGGGTGCCGGCGAAGATCTCGGCGTCGGAGGTGAGCGGGGCGCCGGCCAGCTCGTCGAGGCGGTCCTTGTGGCGGGCGGCCTCGCCGGGTCGGTCGTCGAGGAGGACCAGGAGGTCGGCGAAGACCTTGAGGGGGCGTTCGGCGGGGCGGGCGACCGCGGTGGCGGCGGCCGCGACCTCGGCGAGGACGGTCGCCACGCCGTCGGTGGAGTACGGGGTGACGAAGACGACGTCGCCGCCCTTGGCCGCGAGTTCGTAGGGGATGCGGGCGTGGGCGAGGACGGTGACCGGGAGGGCGGGCTGGTGGCCGTCCCAGCGCCGGCCGACGTCGGCCAGCACCTCGGCCGCGTCCTCGAAGAGCGGGGCGAGGCGGCTGGAGATCTTCTCGGGGGAGGCGAGGTCGGCCTCCCCGAGCGCCGCCGGGGCGCTGCGGCCGAAGTGGGTGGCGTCGTCGGAGCGGGCGGAGACCTGCGGCCGCCAGCCGGCCCGGCCGCCGGCCGCGTGGTCGAGGGTGGCGAGGGCGGCGGACAGGTGGAGCGGTTCGGTGTGGGTGACGTTGGTGGTGGGGACCAGCCCGATCCGGGAGGTCAGCGGTGCGACCCGGCTCGCGATCAGGACGGCGTCCAGCCGCCCGCGCACCTGGTCGGTGCGGTCGTCGGGCCCGCGCAGGCTCACGGACTGGAGGGCCAGGGCGTCCTCGAAGGTGACCAGGTCGAGCAGGCCGTGCTCGGCCTCCGTCACCAGGCCGGCCCAGTACCCGGCGGTGAACAGCTCGCCGGGGCGGGCGCCCTCGGCGCGCCAGGCGGCGGGGTGCCAGCCGGCGCCGTCCAGGGCGACGGCGAGGTGCAGCGGCGGCAGCCCGCGGGTGGGGCGGGGCGTGGCGGGACTGGTCATGCGGAGGCCTCCCGGCTCGGTCGGCGGGTCCGGGCGAGCCCGAGGTGGTCGCGGAGGGTGGTGCCGGTGTACGCGGCGCGGTGCACGCCGTCGGCGCGGAGCAGTGGGACGACCCGGTCGACGAACGCGTCCAGCGGGTCGGCGGCCGGGTGCGGGGTGAGCAGGAAGCCGTCCGCTCCGCCGTCCCGCACGTACGCGGTGAGCGCGTCGGCGATCCGGCGCGGTGAGCCGGCGAGGTGCGCGGCGGGGGCGCTCGCGGCGGCGCCGGGGGTGTCGTCGAGGGCGTACACGACGGTGGCGAGGACCCGGAGGTCCCCGGGGGACCGGCCGTGGGCGGCGAGCCGGCCGGCGAGGTCCTGGCGCAGCGCCCGGGCCTCGGCGAGTCCGGTGTGGGGAACGAGCACCACGTCGGCGTCGGCGGCCGCCGAGGCGAGGTCCTTCGGGGAGGCGACGGTCCGCACGACGACCGGGTGGCCTTGCGGGGCGCGCGGTGTGGTGAACCGGCCGTCGAGGTCGAAGTGGTCCCCGCGGTGGGTGAACGCGCCCGCGCCGGGCCGGACGAACACGCCGTCGGCCTGGTCGGCGGGGACGTCGTCCTCCGCCCAGCTGTCCCACAGGGTCCGGGCGGCGCGCAGGAACTCGGTGGCGTGCAGGTGCCGGTCGGCGTCCGCCGGGAGGCCGCCGTGGCGGAGCGCGCCGTCGGTGGCGGCGTCCTGCGGGCCGTCCGGGCCGACCGTCACGCTCCAGGCCGCGCGGCCGGCGCTGAGGTGGTCGAGCGAGGCCAGCCGCCGGGCCAGCTCGTAGGGCTGGTGGGCGGCCGGGCCGAGGCCGGCGGCGAGTCCCAGCCGGGTGGTGGCGGCGGCCAGGGCACCGAGGGCGGTCAGCGTCTCGGGTCCGGGCTGCGGGGCCTCCGGGAGGAGGAGGAAGTCGAACCCGCCCCGCTCGGCGGTCCGGGCGAGCCGGGTGAGCCGGTCGAGCGGGGTGCCGGCGTCCGGTCCGGCGGGACCGCCGGGCCCGGGCGGGTGGACGGCGAGGTGGAGTTGCTGCACGGACACGACGACGATCGCCTCCTGTCGGCCGCCCGTCCGCCGCGTGTTGGCCCACGCGGCCGGGCCCGTTCATCCTGCGCGGCGGCGCCCGGCCCGGGCAACGGTCGCAACGAAGTGTTCACACGAAGCAATCGGGCGCCATGAAGGGTCGGCCGGCGATGGGATTCGGTCATCGGAAGGCCTGAATCAGCGTCAGACTTCAAAAGCCAGGGTGGAATTAGGAATTCCGCCCCAATCGATGCCAGCATGTGAGGTGTGAAGCGTGAAATGTCACATGGCTTCGCACTGCCGTCCCTACCCATGAACGGGAATCACCCGATGAACCGGCTCCTCGCCACCCTCGCCACCAGCGCCGCCCTGACCGTCGCCGCCGCCACCGCCGCCACCGGTGCCGCCGCCCAGGGCGCCGCCGGCGCCGCCGACACGCTCCAGTCCCCGGCCGGCCCGGGCCTCTGCGTCACCGGATACCGGGGCGTGGTGGTCAACGACATCTGCGCCACCGTCAGCGGCGACCAGGTCACCTTCTACGGGCAGTCCTCGCCCGGCAGCCTCGGCTGGACCGCCCGGCTGGTGCCCTACCGGCTGACCGCCTCGGTGGTCGGCGGCGCCACCCTGGGCACCATCACGCCCACCGTCCTCATCGACCGGTCCGCCACCGGGGTGGGCCGGATCACCGCCACCGCGCCGTGCGGCTCGAACGTCACGGCGTCGCTGGAGACCACCCAGTGGGGCTGGCCGCCCGCCACCGCCACCATCACCGTGCCGGTCGGCTGCTGACCCCGGCGGTCCCCGGGTACGGCGAAGGCCCTGCCCGCTCGCCCGGGCAGGGCCATCGTCCTTCCGTGATCAGCCGGTCCCCGGCCGCTGCCGCCCGCACGCGGCCGGGCCGGGGGCCGGCGCCGCTCAGTGCGCCCAGTGCACGGGACCGGAGCGGCTCAGCCGGGCCAGTCGGACCAGGGCGGGATGGTTCCCGGCCTTGCGGGGGGACGGGGAGATCCGGACCGTGGACCCGGCCAGGGCCGGTCCGTCGGTCGCCGGGACGGCGGTCGCGCTCGGCGCGTGGTGACGTGCTCTCATCTCCTGGGATCCCTCCTGGTCGGTGAGCGGCTGCCCCGCTCGCTCGCCAATGACCACCAGGGAACCGGTCCGGCCCGGCCGGAACAATGCGGGTGACTACCCATCGCTGCCCGGGAACCCTGCGGGCCCGGGCCCGGGCCCGGATCGGCCGGGCGCACGGCGGGATCAGCCGGACCCGCCGTCCGCCGCCTCCTCGGCGTCGGCCCGGGCCAGCGCCTGCGCCGTCCCGGCCCGGCTGGTGCCCAGCTTGTGCAGCACGTTCGCCACATGATGCTCCACCGTGCGCGGCGAGAGGAAGAGCGCCTGGGCGATGTCCTGGTTGGCGGTGCCCTGCGCGAGCAGCTCCGCCACCTGCCGCTCGCGCGGCGACAGCTGCTTGCCGTAGCCCCGGCGCCCCGGCGAGCCGATCCCGCCGAGATCGAGGTCCCGGCGCAGCTTCCGGCACCGGGCGGTGTCGGTGGTCGCCCCCAGCCCGAGGTAGACCCGCTCGGCGGCCGCCATCCGCTCCGCCGCCCGGGTCCGGTCGACGACGGCCAGCGCGGCGGCGATCCGCTCGTCGGCCCGCGCCGCCTCGTACGGGCGCCCGATGTCCTGCCAGCTGTCCCGGGCCCGGGCGAACGCCTCCACCGCGCAGGGTTCGCCGTCCGCCGCCAGCAGCAGGCCCCGGGCCTGGTCCAGTGCCGCCGACACCGCGGGCGCGCCCCGGTCGGCGAGCGCTGCGGCGGCCTCCTCGGTGACGGCGCCGGCCTCGGCCCGCCCGCCCGTCGCCAGCAGCGCCTCCACCGCGACCGGCAGCAGGTCGGCGGTGCGGGCCCAGGCGGCGGCCTGCCGCGCGGTGGCCAGCGCGGCTCCGACCGTCACGGCGGCCCCGGCGGTGTCGCCCTCCAGCAGCTGAAGGCCCCCGAGCCCGGCGGCCGCCCGCAGCGCGACGGTCACCTGCGACTCCCGCTGCCCGTACCGGGCGGCGATCTCCAACTCCTCCCGGGCCAGGGCCAGCCGGCCCCGCGCCGCCGCGAGCCGCCCGAACAGCAGCGAGCGCTCGGCCCCGGCCATCGCCAGGTCGTCGAACTCCGCGCCCAGCTCGTCGAAGCGCTGCTCCACCCCGTCCCAGCGTCCGGCCAGCATGTCCAGCCGGATCAGCGCCAGCCGGCTGTAGCACTCCAGGTACGGTATGGCCGTCAGCTTGGCCAGCCGCCGGCTCTCGGTGAGCAGGTGCGCGGCCCGGGTGTCGTAGCCCAGCTCGATGGCGATCTCGCCGGTGTTGTACAGCGCCCGGGTGGTCTGCCGCATCACCTCGGGACGCTCGGAGGCGCGCGGCAGCTCGTCCAGCCGCTCCCAGACCTCCGGATCGCCGGCCCGGGCCTGGAAGGTCAGCGAGGTCGCCCGCACCGCGGCGGCCACGTCCTCGTCCGGATGGTCCGCCAGCAGCCGGTCCGCCCGGGCGAGCCACTCCCAGGCGTGGCGGCCCGCTCCGTCGCGCTCGTCCATGGCGATCGCCACCATGGCGCGGGCCGCCCGGACGGGACGCTCCTCCAGCTCGTCCAGGGACTCCCGGATCCGGCCGAACCCGGCCCGGTTGCCGCTGTGCACCGCCGTGAGGAAGCCCAGCGCGAGCCGGATCTCGCCGCGGTCGGCGACGGGCAGCCGGGGGTCGGCGACCATGCCGCTGAGCACCTGCACGCTGGCCGCCGGGTCGACGTCGTCGGCCGCGAGCCGGGCCAGCGCCAGGGCGGCCCGGCCGCGCCGGGGCGGGTCGAGGTCGGGCTCGTCCAGCAGGCTGCGCAGCATCCGGCGGGCGCCGCCCGGGTCGCCGAGCGCGACGGCCTGGTCGGCGGCGGCCTGGGCGAGGTCCTGCCAGGCCGCGCGGTCGCCCATGGCCAGGGTGTGCTCGGCGATCAGGGCGAGCGGCCGGGGCTCGCGGGTCTCCAGCGCGGCGACCGCCCGCCGGTGCAGCAGTCGGCGGCGGGGCCCGGGGATCCGCCGGCGGGCGACCTGCCGAACCGCCGGGTACCGGAAGGCGTACCGGTCGGGCGAGGCCTCCTCCAGGACGGCCGCGAACAGCGCCTCGGCCAGGCCGTCCGCGCCCGCCCCGGCGTCCAGCCCGGCGACGGCGGTGAGCAGGTCCTCGTCGGCGGGCACCCCGAGCACCGCCGCCGCGGCGACGACGGCCGTGCCGGCCGCGCCCAGCCGGGCGAGCCGCCCGGTCGCGGCGTCGGCCACCGCGTGCGGGACCTCGGCCTCCGCCAGCCCGGTCGCGAGGTCGGCCGCCCGACGGGGCTGCGGGCGCTCCGCGAGGGCGCGCAGGTCCTCCTCGACGGCCAGTGGCAGGCCCCGGGTGCGCTCGTACAGCACCCGGGAGACCTCGGGGGTGGCCACCGCGCCGAGCGCGGCCCGGGCCAGCTCCGCCACCTCCGCCTCGTCCAGCGGGCCCAGCCGCACCAGGCCGACGCCGGCACCGGGCCCGGCGGGCGCGCTCCGGTAGGCGGCCGCGGGCGACGGCGCTCCGGGCGGAAGGTCCTCGGGCCGGTAGGTCAGCACCAGGGCGAGCCCGGGCGGCAGGTCGCGGGCCAGTCGGAGCAGCAGGTCGAGGGTCGCGTCGTCGGCCCACTGCAGGTCTTCGACCACCAGCACCGGGTCGTCGAGCGCCGCCAGCAGCGCCCGCACCCCCCGGGCCGCCAGTCGCCGGGGGGACAGCAGCTCCCCGCCGTCCGGCGGCGCGGCGGGCAGCCGGTCGGCGAGGTCCGGCAGCAGCGGGCGCAGCGCCCCCGTGCTGGGCGGCAGCGCGGCGGGCGGGGGGAGCAGCGCGGCGGCGTCCCGCAGGGCGTCCACCACCGGCCCGAACGGCTCCGGCTCGCGCAGCGGGTGGCAGCGGCCGACGAGCACGGCGCGCCCGGGGGCGGCGGGGTCCGCCCCGCCCGGGGCCCGCACCGCCTCGGCGACCAGCCGCGACTTGCCGACGCCGGCCTCGCCCTCGACGAGCAGCACGGCCGGCGGCCGGTCCAGTGCCTCGGCCAGCCGGGCGAGTTCCCGGCCCCGGCCCACGAAGCCGCGCTCCGCGGGGCCGGGCCCGACGGGGGCGGGTCCGACGGGGCCGCGCCCCTCGGGTGCGTCCGGGGCCTGCGTCCGGTGCGGTGGCCGGGTCATCGGGGCCACGCCCGGCCGGGGGCGGAGGAAGTCTGAGCGGGCATGCCCCCATGATGCCCGCGTCCGCCCCGGCCGCGTCCGGCGGGGGCGGGCACGGGGCGGGTACGGGGTGGGCAACGGGCTGGGCGGGGCCGGGGGCCTACCCGGCCCGGTACACCACCGGACCGCCGTCGGAGTGCGCCGCCGCCGGGCCGACGAGCTGCCGGGGGAGGGGGGCGTCCCGCAGCGGCCCGGTCGGCCGGACCACCCGGCCCGGTGCCTCGACGACCTGGCAGCCCGCCCGGGCGAGGCGCCGGACGACGCTCGCCGCCGCGCCGTCGTCGAGCGCGAACACGAACGGCCCGGGCACCAGCACCACGTCCAGCCAGCCGCGCTCGGCGGCCGTCAGCAGGCTCGCCAGCGCCGGCAGGGGGCCGCGGGTGCTCAGGCCGTGGTCGGCGTACACGTCCGGGTAGGGCAGCGCGAGGCGGTGGGCGAGGTGTTCCATGGCGGAGCGCACGTAGTCGGCCTCCTGCGGGTCGTACGGGCGGCACCGCAGGTACATCGCGGACCGCCGGGCCGCCCGGTGCACCGGTTCGTGGGGGTCGTGCATGCCGTTCACCTGGCCTTGCTGACTGTGACGGGTGGGGGGATGTGCGATAACGGGCCGGTGTCCAGCGGACCGTCGGAACGGTACGGGGAACAATGGGGGCCACTACCCATTGCTGCGCCGCACGGCGGGCGGTGAGCGCCGGACACCTGAGATCGTGCGGATCGCCGGGGCCGGGGCCAAGAGTGGGACGGGGGCGCCCCGTGGTGCGGGTGGTGACCGCCGGGCTCCCGTGCGCGGGTTTGCCGGCGTGACCCCTGGGGCCGGCCCCGCCCACCTGCGGCTTTCCCGTTCCCCGGCCCGCCCGGCGACGGTCCCGGCCGCCCGCGGCCCCACCTGTCCGCCGCAGCGCGCCCCGGCCGGGCGTCGTGCACGAAGCACCGCGCGCCCCCGCCGCGCTTCGCACACGCCGGTCCGGGCGCCCCCGCCGGGACCGGCCGCGCGGTGGGGCGGCCGGGCACGGGCGGGGCTGCGGGGAACCGGGTTCAGGGGGCGGGGACGGTGTCCGTGAAGGACGTCCCGGCGGCCCGGTAGGCGGCGACGGCCGCGCCGACCTGGGCCGGGGTCAGCACCCGGTCCTTGACGTGCAGCACGTAGTCCACCTGCTCCTCGTAGCTGCGCGCCTCGGTGCCGGTCAGGCCGGCGAGGTCGGTGAGCCACTGGTTGAAGGCGATCACCATCGGCCGCTCGGGGAGGTAGCGGGTCTCGTGGCGGGCGAACTCGACCCCGTCGACGTAGTACACGATGCCGCTGTCGTCGATGGTCAGGACGAGGTCGTGCCAGCCGGCGAAGGAGTTCCGGGAGACGGTGTACCGGTTGTCGCTGCCCTCGGGGCCGTAGGTCTCCCACGAGGTGGTGAAGAAGATGTTCGAGGTCTCGCCCCAGCCGCCGTTGGGGAGGTACTCGAAGTCGTACTCGGCGTAGTCGTCGGCGTTCGGGGCCTTGAGGTCGTTGATCGCGAAGAAGCTCTGGACCAGGTGGTCGCCGTCGGGGCCGGTCACCGGCGCGTCGGCGAAGCGGACCCGGGCGGCGTAGGTGCCGTTGCGGAACTTCATCGCCTGGCTGTGGAACTCGCTCTGCCGGGTGGACTCGGCGGTCCCGGCGGTCGAGGTCCGCAGGGTCATCACCGAGTTCCCGCCCTCCTTGGCGAAGGTGACGTTCTCGGCCGCCCAGGTGGCCCCGGCCACGCCCGGGCCGCCGCCGCCGGAGCGCGCGCTCCAGCCGTGGGCGGCGAGCGCCGGGTCGTCGTGACCGGTGTAGTCGAGGTCGTCGAAGAGCACCGGGCCGGCCGGGACGGGCGGCTTGGTGGGGGCGGTGCCCCAGACCTGGACGCCGGCGACGGTGGCGGTGACCTTGGCCCAGTCCGCGTACCCGCTCTGCGCGGCGCCGAAGGAGTAGTCGTCGCCCTGGTTCATGACCTGCCAGTCGATGCGGTGGACGCGCAGTTGCAGGTCGCCGCTGTCGGCCCCGGGGGCCAGCGTGCCGGCGCCCCCGGTGAAGCCGATCTCCAGGTAGCGGTCGGCGGCCGCGCCCGGCTCGTTGATGGTGCCGATGGTGCCGGTGACGTTGGCGCAGCCGCGGACGGCCCAGTCGCAGGCGTAGCGGTACGCGGCGAAGGGCGAGTCGGACCTGAAGTAGTAGCGCAGCTTGACCTGGTCCAGGGAGATCGGCGTGGAGCCGGTGTTGACGACCTTGAGCCAGGGCGAGGCCTGCGCGGTGCCGCTGCCGCCGTTGCGGTACTGCACGGCGAGCGGCTCTCCGGCGGCGGCCGCCGGCAGGGCGCCGAGGACGCCGGAGCCGAGCCCGGCGGCGGCGACGGCGGCGGCGAGCACCGCGCGGACGCGGGGGCGCCGGCGGCTGGTGGGGACGGTCATGGGGCGGGGGTTCCTCTCCTGGCGTGGGGGTCGGCGCGCGGCACCGGCGGAGGGGAGCCCGGTTTCACCTCGGGTACGGCGGTGGGGGAGGAGGTGACGGGCCGCGCGATCAGAAAGTGGCATAGACCAATTTGGCGGTCAACCCCGCACCGGTGCGATCGGCCGGAACGTGGACGTCCGCCGCGCGGAGTGGCTGATTGTGCGTGCCGGCGGTCTCCGGTCGCCCGTGGCGCCCCAGGGTGTTTGACGGCGCGACGGCCGGGGAACGGGAGTTCGACGGCGCGCCGGACGGGCCCACGCGTCCGCCGTCTTCCACCCGTCCGTCCACGCCGCCCCGCAGGAGGTCCCGTGCCCGAACTCCCCCCGCAGCGCCGGATCGTCCTCCACCTGCCCGTCGACCTGGCCGACTGGCTCCAGGGCTTCGCCGAGATCTCCCATCGATCCGTCGACGACGTGGTCCGGCCGCTCGTCGAGGCGGAGAAGGTCCGCGTCGACGCGAACTGGCACCGGCGGGAACCGGGGCCCGAGTAGCACCGGACCACCGCCCACGCCGTCCTCTCCCCGTCCCCGGCGCCCACGACCGGGGACCGCTCAGAAGGGCTCGCACTGTGAGCTTCCCGTCGCACCGGCAGCCGCCCACCCCGGCCGACGCCGGACCGCCCGCGGGCCGGGTCGATCCCGCCCTGGCCGACCGCCTCACCGAGGCGGTGCTGCTCGCCGGCCTTCCGGTCGCCTTCGGCGACCAGGGGCCCGGCGTCCGTATCCGGCCCGCGCGGCCCGCCGACGACCGCGACCGGTGCGCGGGCACGGCCGCCCTCGACTGGCTGCCGTCCCCGCGCCTGACCGGCGCCGCCGTGGCGGGGCCGGGGCAGGCGGCCGGGTCGGCGCGGACGGTGGTGGAGGCGGCGATGGTGAACGCGCTCGCCGAGTTCCTGCCGGCCCTCGGGCTGGAGGCCGGCCGGGACCGCACCGGCGGGGAGCTGCGGGTCACCGCCGAGGCCGCGGGCGGCGGCGGTCTGCGCGTGCCGCCCGGCGTCCTGGTCGCCCGGCCGGCCGGGCCGACCCCGGCCGAACTGGGGCTCCCGGCGGACCTGGTGCGCACCGTCCGCCGCAGCGCCGCCCTCGCGGGCCTGCCGCTGGCCACCCACCTCGGCGCCACCGGCATCACCCTCGCCCCGTACGCCCCGACCGGTGGCGCGGACGACCGGGACGGGGCGGCGGACCTGGGCTGGAACCCGTCCCGGAGGCTCGCCGACCTGGCCGACAGCGACCTGCCCGAGGCGGCCCGGGCCGCCGCCGCCCGCGCGGCGGTCGACGGTGCGCTGCGCCACGCGGTCGGCACCGCGCTGCGCGCCTGCGGCACCGAACTGCGCTGGCTGCACGCCCACCAGCTGCTCCGCGCCTACGGCGAGTCCGCCCCGGCCGTCCGCCGCTGACCGGGCGGCCCCGTTCCGGCGGAACGGGGCCGCGATGCCGTCGATGGATTCCGATTCCGTCTGCCCGCGCCGGAGGGCTTGTCGGCCGGGGCGCGGAGGGTCGCGCTGTGTGCCGTGGGGGATGCGTTCCGGCGCCGCGTTGCCCGCGTCCTGCGGGCTCTGGGGCGGTTCGTGATCGCCGCCACGGCTCCGGTCGCCGCGGTGGCGCCAGGGCATCGACAGGGGTGGCCCCGCCTCGGGCCCCGGCTTCCACCTCGCCGCCCGCGCCCCCGACGGGATCCACTGGACCCTGGAGACCGACCCCCGCGACAAGCATCTGATCGGTCAGGATCGCCTGTCAGCGGACAGCGGCGCACTGTTCCGTACGGGCGTGATCCCGTCGGGGCGCGCCCGGTCCGGCCCTGCGCCGGGGGCGGGCGCGGGCGGGCGGTGGCACCCGCCGTCACCGGGTCGTCGGGCGGAGGGCGGCCGCGAGGAGCAGCGCGGCGGCGACCAGCAGTCCGCCGAGCCAGAACGGCGCCAGCTCCCCGGCCGCGGTGTCCAGGGCGGCCGCGCCGGCGAGCGGGCCGGCGGCGGCGCCGAGGTTGAGTGCGGCGGTCGCGCAGGCGCCGGCCAGTGCCGGGGCTCCGGCGGCCTCGTACAGGACCCGGGTGATCAGGGTGGCGCCCACCGCGAACGACAGCGCGCCCTGGGCGAACACCAGGGGGAGCAGCGCGGCGGGCCGGTCGGCCAGCAGGGCCAGGGCGGGCCATCCGGCGAGCAGCAGTGCGCCGCCCGCGGCCAGCACCGGGCCGGGGTGCCGGTCCGACAGCCGCCCGGCGGCGGTGACGCCGGCGAAGGAACCGGCGCCGAACAGGGCCAGGACGGCCGGGACCCACGAGGGGTCCAGTCCGGCGGTGCCGGTCACCACCGGTGCGAGGTAGGTGAAGCCGGTGAAGGTCGCCGCGTTGACCAGTGCGGCGAGCAGCATCACGGTCGCCAGCCGGGGGCTCCCCAGCCGTCCGAACTCCGCGCGTACGGTGGTCCGTTCGGCGCCGCCCCCGGGCGCGGGGCCTGCCGGGACCCCGGTGAGGACGCCGAGAGCGGCGGGCAGGCAGAGCGCGGCGACGGCCCAGAAGACGGCCCGCCAGCCGAGCGCCGAGCCCAGGGCCGCCCCGGCGGGGACGCCGGCGACGGTGGCCACCGTGGTGCCCGAGAGCAGGACGGCGAGCGCGCGGCCCTTCCGGTCGGCGGGCACCAGCGCGGCGGCGGTCGACAGCGCGAGGGCGAGGAACCCGGCGGCGGCGAGCGCCGCGACCACCCGGGTCGCGAGGAGGGCGGGGAGGTTCGGGGCGACGGCCCCCGCGACGTGCGCCGCGGTGAACAGGGCGAGGGAGCCGAGCAGGCCCCGGCGGCCGGGCAGGGTGCGGGCGAGCGCCGCCGTCAGCGGGGCGCCGACGACCATCCCGGCCGCGAAGGCCGAGGTGAGCGCGCCGGCGGCGCCGACGGTGACGCCGAGGTCCGAGGCGATGGCCGGCAGGAGGCCGGCGAGCATGAACTCCGACGTGCCCATGGCGAAGACCGCCACGGCGAGCAGGTACAGCGGAAGAGGCATGGAGTGGCTCCGGGGTGAGGAGAGGCGCGGGAGGGCGTCTCGTCACCGCCGTCAGCACCCAGGGGCGCACGCGTCCGGCCGCGCGCCGGTGGCGGCGCGGCAAGGGCTGCGGACTCAGCGGTCCATCGGGGGTTCAGGGGGCTGACGGCGCGTGACCGAAAGCCCCCACCTCGTCCGACTCGGGGCTCGACATGCCCGGCACGCTACCGGACCGCAGGCCGTCCCCGCACGGGGGTTTCGCGGCGGGGACGGCCTGCGGGGTCGGCCCCTTGCTGGACAGTTCGTCCGAACTGGACGTACGGTCCAGTCCATGGGGATTGTCGAAGAGGGCGCGGATCCGCGGGTGCGCATGTGGGCGCCTGTGGGCCAGGCCGTCGCACTGCTGCTCGGTCCGTACGCCGAGGTGGTCCTGCACGACCCGGGCACCGACCGGATCCTGGCGATCTGGAACCCGATGGGCTCCCGCGCCCCGGGGGACCCGTCGCTGCTGGGCGAGCTGGACGAGCTCGATCCGTCGGCCCGGGACGTGTTCGGCCCGTACGAGAAGCTGCTCGCCGACGGCCGCCGCCTGTCGTCGGTCAGCGCCGTCCTGCGCGGCCCGGACGGCGAGCCGGCCGCGGTCCTGTGCGTCAACCTGGACCGCACGCCGCTGGAGCGGGCCGCGGCCGTCCTGTCCGCGTTCGGCGCCCCGACCGTCGCCCGGCCGGAGCCGCTGTTCGAGCAGGACTGGACCGAGAGCGTCCAGCACATCGTCGGCGGGTACGTACGCGAGTGCGGCCGCCCGGTGGAGCGGCTGACCCGCGCCGACCGGCTGGCCGTCCTCGCCCGGCTGGACGAGGCCAAGGTCTTCGCCGTACGCCGGGCCGCACCGGTCGTCGCCGGCGCCCTCCGGGTCTCCCGATCCACCCTCTACGGCCTGCTGGCCGAACTCCGAGCACCGAAGGACCACGCGCCATGACCCGCCTGCCCGACTTCCGGCTGGAAACCCACTTCTCCCGGTGGGAGTTCACCGCGCGGCACCACCTGACCGCCGCCGACGTCCAGGCCATGACGCTCGCCGAGCTGCTGGCCCTGGCCGACGACCGGGACCGGGCCGCGTTCGAGAACCTCCCCCTGGGCTACACCGAGACCTTCGGCGATCCGGCCCTGCGCGAGGTGATCGCCGGGACCTGCGAGCGGGCGGACGCCGCCGACGTCATCTGCTTCGCGGGTGCCGAGGAGGCCCTCTACCTGGCGATGAACGTCCTGCTGGACGCGGGCGACCACGCGGTCGTGGTGACGCCGAACTACCAGGCGGCCGAGACCGTGCCGCTGGCGCTGTGCGAGGTCACCGGCGTCGCCCTCGACCCCGACCGGGACTGGGCCCTGGACCTCGACGAGGTGCGGGCCGCGATCCGCCCGAACACCCGGGTCGTGTCCGTGAACTTCCCCAACAACCCCACCGGCAAGGTCATCGGCGCCGCCGACTTCGCCGAGCTGGCGCGGCTGTGCGACGAGCGCGGCATCCGCCTGTTCAGCGACGAGGTCTACCGCGGGCTGGAGCGCGATCCGGCCCGGACCCTGCCGCAGGCCGCCGACCTGTCCGAGCGGGCCCTGTCGCTGAACGTGACCTCCAAGGCGCTGGGCCTGCCGGGCCTGCGGATCGGCTGGATCACCTGCCGCGACCGGGAGCTGCTGTCCCGGCTGGAGCGGGCCAAGCACTACACCACCATCTGCAACTCCGCGCCCAGCGAGGTCCTGGCGAGGATCGCGCTCAAGGCCCGGACCGCGATCCTGGAGCGCAACCGGGCGATCGTCGCGGCCAACCTGCCGCTGTTCGACGCGTTCTTCGCCGGGTTCGCCGATGACTTCGAGTGGCGGGCGCCGGACGGCGGCTGCGTCGCCTATCCCCGCTACCTCGGCCCCGAGGGCGTGGAGGCGTTCTGCACCCGCCTGGTGGAGGAGGCCGGGGTCCTGCTGCTGCCCGCCGGCATCTTCCGCTCGGAACTCACCCCCACCCCCGCCGACCGCTTCCGCATCGGCGTCGGGCGCCGCGACCCGGAGGAGGGTCTCGCCGCGTTCGCCCGGTGGATGCGGGAGCGCCGATGACCTCCGTCCGCTTCGCTCCCGCGGCTCCCGGGCGCAACTCTGGCGCGGCGAGGACCGGTTGACCGAGCGTCAAACTGGTCCAGACCATTGACGGTGGGCGCCGCGCTCCCTACGGTATGGGGCAATCCACCTGGCGCAGGCATGCCAAGATCCATCCGGTCGGCGCACCCCCACACGCGCCGCCCCGCGCCGGGCGCACTCTCCATCCCCCCACGGAGGAGCATCATGCGCAAACGCCACATCGTCGGCGCGGCCCTGGCCGCGCTCGCCGTCCCGCTCGCGATGGCCGTCCCGGCCAACTCGCACGGGTTCATCAACCTCCCGCCGAGCCGCTCGGCCCTGTGCGGCGCGGGCGTCGTCAAGAACTGCGGCGACATCCAGTGGGAGCCGCAGAGCGTCGAGGGCCCGAAGGGCTTCCCGACCCGCGGCCCGGCCGACGGCACCATCTGCGCGGGCGCCGACGCCCGCTGGGCGCCGCTGGACAACCCGCGCAACGGGGCCTGGCCGACCACCAAGGTGACGGGCGGCGCCCAGCAGACCTTCACCTGGGAGATCGAGGCCCGGCACTCGACCACGAACTTCCGCTACTTCCTGACCAAGCAGGGCTACGACCCGACCCAGAAGATCACCCGGGCCAGCCTGGACCTCACGCCGTTCCTGACGGTCCCGTACAACGGGCGCCAGCCCGCCGCCGTCACCACCCACACCGGGACCCTCCCCACGGGCCGCACCGGGCACCACGTGGTGGTCGCGGTCTGGGACGTCGCGGACACGGCGAACGCGTTCTACTCCTGCACCGACGTGCTCTTCTGATCCGCGCCCACCCCGTACGACCGTCGGGCCGGCCCCCCGGGGGGGGGCGGGGGGCGGGCCGGGGGGGGGGGGCGCCCCCCCCCCGCGGCCGCGGCGGACGCCCCCGGGGAGCCCGGGGGCGGAGCGGCCAGACCGGGCGCC